>JBKQRS010000113.1:0-20233 GCA_052143915.1 Bradyrhizobium sp. | reverse complement strand
GGGGCATCAGGACCACACGACTTCGCCGTCCGCAAGCACAGCGCCCTCGTCAGAAGCGCCACTTGCGTCCACCGCATCCCGCCTCGCGTTCGTGACGATCGCGAGCCGCCCCTCTTGTCGAGGCGGGACGGCAGGGGATGTAGTGCTGATTTGGGTGAAACCGGAACGGATTTATTTTTGCAAACAGGACTGGACAGGTAGCATCAGCCTGATCCGGCTCAAGAAATAAGGCGGAACGGCCATAGGGCTGCCCGCGGGCGCGGCGATAGCGCCGGTCGGCCTGGGCATCGTCGTTGATATGGGTCAACACCAAATGACCTGACGTACCGATGATCGTTGCCAACTCTGCGGCAAGCGATCATGGAGACGACCCATGGACGACGTGATCAGAAAGAAAATCCTCACGCTGATAGACCAGCATCGGATCATGACGATTGCCACGGTTAGACCGGATGGCTGGCCGCAAGCGACAACTGTCGGCTATGTAAGCGAGGGCTTCGATCTCTATTTCCTCTGCGGTCTGGACAGCCAGAAGGCGCAAAATCTCGCGCGAGACGACCGGGTGTCGCTGACCATCGACCACGACACGTCGGATTTGATGGCGATCACCGGCCTGTCCGTGGCGGGACATGCGCGGCCAGTGGAAAGCCGGGCAAAGGCGGAAGAGGTGTTGGCCATGATGCCGCTAAAGTATCCCGACAGTCCACCACTGCCGATGAAGTTGCCTGGTCCGGATGAGGTCCGCTTGTTCCACGTGAGGCCGACGGTCATCTCCGTTCTCGACTACTCCAAGGGCTTCGGACATACCGATCTTGTCACCTGCTGAACGAGTTTTTCGAGCTTGAAGAGCCGCTGCGTTGACCGGGTTTGCAGAATTCAATCTTTGGAACCTACAGGGCTCCAACTTCACTGCTTCTGAAGTTTCGTGATGGTCCTGGTCTCGCCCGTCTCCATGGTGGAGAAGCTGACCTTGTCGCCGGCGTGCCAGTCCTCCAGCGACAAGCCGCCTTGCACCTTGAACTGTTCGGCGGCGCCGGCGGCATTCGCGCCGACGGTGCCGTTTTGGGTCTGCCGGATCGTGATGGTGTTATTGAGCCGGTTGATTCCGGTGATCGTTCCCGTAGCCGCTTGTTGGGCCAAAGCCACCGAGCCGATGATGGCGAGGGCCGCGGTGCCAACTGAGATGATCGCTGCGATCTTCATGGCAGTCTCCCGGTCTTGCTCCCGGTCTTGGAGCTATGCGCGACAAGGCGCGGCGGCGGGATTGGTTCCTACGGAGGAACCTATCTCGGCCAATTCCCTCTACTGCACGGGCATCGGCGGTCGCGGTACCGACGTAAACCCTGGCGCGGGCGGCAATTGAGTCGGCGTCTCGGGTGCCGGATCAACCTGGCGCGGCACGTAGGGGGCCGCGGCCTGCGGCGCGGGAGCCATTGCGGTTGGCGTCGGCGAATATGGCATCACCGGCTTGCGCGGTCGCGCGACGGGCGGCCGCGGCGCAAGCGCCGATACGGTTGGCGAGGCCTGCGGCCTGGGCCGCGCGGCCTGCTCGGAAGCCCTGGTCTCGGCAGCTTTGGCCAAATCGCGCGCCATCTGTTGCTGGCCCGCCTTGAGCTCCGCGATTGAGGCCTTGAGCTGCTCGACCTGTTGGCTCACGCTGGAGAGATCGCGCGCCATCGACTCGGGCGATGGCGCGGAATCGGCGGCCGGCGCGGCGGCGGTCACCGCGGCGGCTTCCGGCGCGGTCTGGGCGGGCGGTTGCGCCGACGTCGCATCCGCCGCCGCGTCCGTCTCAGCAGCAGGTGAGGCCGGTTGCGAGCGCGGCCAAAGATTTTCCAGCGGCAGCGATGTCGTCAGCACGAATTGCGGCACCCACTTCACGACCATCTTTTTGGCCGCATAGCCGAAGGTCTGCCAGGCAATGGCCGCGGCGGCAAAGCACACGGCCAGCAGCAACGCCGCGATGGCGCGGAACGCCCGCCTGCCGGCGGGCCGCCGGCCTGAATCCAGGATGTCGTCGACGGAAGCGGCGCGAAACGTCCTATCGACCGGTGGAACCGGTGGGGCCGAAGTAGCGCCGGATTCGGCGGGACCTTGCGGGTCCGAATGCTGACGCGCGGCCGCGCGCAACAGATTGGAAATCTCATCCTGCACGACCTCAACGACGTCGGGCGCCACCCGAACGGCATCGGGCGCGACCACAACAACATCGTGCGGGTCATCGTTTGGTTTTGGGTTCAGCGTGGAATGCATCGGCGCTCTCCGTACTCAATCCAATGTTTCGGCCGCACAAGGGCCGCCGGCGGATTTACGCTTGCGTCATGCTCAACACTTCATTCGGATTTGACCAAACCAAGGCGATAGGATGGAGAGGTTGGGGCCGGTTGCAGGCGCTGGTCTTTGGGGAACTCGTTTTCCCCGGCGCTGCACATATGGCCGGGCTTCGTCCCGGCCACCCAAGTCTTTCGCGGGCAAGCCTTTCGCAGGCAAGCGCGGAGCCAAGGATTGCGCACACTCCTATCGAACTTCTTCCTGGTCGCCCTCCACCAGGAGCCCGACCGAGCGGCAATATGCAAAGAACCGATGATAATTCTCGCCCAGTGTCTTTGCCGTCTCAGTCAACTCTTCCAAGGTGTATTCGACCGTATCCTCATAGTCCTCCAGGACACCATCGGATCGTCCATCCACTCCACCGTGCACCGGCTTGATTGTCGGCTTGGGCCGGAGGATCCAGTCTGGTTGAATTGAGCTTGATGACCTGCCTGCAACCCATGCCGAATGCTTGATATCGCCTACCAGCAAGCTGAACGTCTCCGGAATCGTCAGGTATTTATAGACGGCGTCAAATTGGTCGAGAGGTATCACCCGGTGACGAAGCAGGTCGAGCAAAGCAATGCGTTTTTCACCCAGCGTAAGATGTTTGGTCAACAACATGACATCGGCAGAGCGCGATCCGCTAACGGTTGCAATGATCTGCTGCATAAGCACTTCATACCGGGCAAACCAGTGAACGATTGTGCCGAAGAGCATCAGATGTCGCTCCGTCAGGCAGTCGGAATTCGTGATGCTCATTTCCGTCTCCTTGGTCAAAGCCGCTGCTCACAGGCTGGCGTTGGAAATCCCGCCGTGACGGACGCTTGCCGTTTGTAGGAACATCGCCGAACTCCGCAGCAAGGGTTTGATGCGGATCAAACTTCCGCAGGTCCGCAGGGCGGATTAATCTTACTGCGTCACTAGACTAAATCCTCATGGTGAGGAGGCGCCCAAGCGCCGTCTCGAATCATGAGGCCGGTATTTCCCGGGCCACATCCTTCGAGACGCTTGGCTCACGCAAGCTCCTCAGGATGAGGTGAGAAAGCGGTTATAACGCAGTAAGACTAATCTACCGGGTCCGCGCAAAGCGCGGCTCCCGTGGCAGGCTCCGGCATCATCCGCCTTACAGACCGCCCTACCCGATCGGCTTCAGCCCCGCCTCGATCGCGGCGCGGCGTGGCTCCAGGAAGGGCGGCAGCGCGAGTTTCTCGCCGAGCGTTTCCAAGGGCTCGTCGGTGGCAAAGCCGGGGCCGTCGGTGGCGATCTCGAACAGGATGCCGTTGGGCTCGCGGAAATAGAGGCTGCGGAAATAGAACCGGTCGATCTCGCCGCTGTTGGGAATCCCGATTTCGCCGAGGCGCCGCGTCCAGGCGTGATATTGCGTCTCGTCGGGCGTACGGAACGCGACGTGATGCACGCCGCCCGCGCCCTGCCGCGCCATCGGCGAATTCTTGCTTTCCATGACATGCAACTCCGCGGCCGGGCCGCCCTCGCCCATCGCAAACACCTGAACCGCGCCCTTCGCATCCGCCGCCGCGTATTCGCGCACATGCCGCATATTCATCACCCCGGTCAGAACCATCGAAGTGCGCGACAGGTCATGCACGTTGAGCACGATCGGACCGAGCCCGCGAATCTGGTGCTCGGCCGGCACCGCACTCTTCTCCCATGGCGACGCCGCACCGGCTCCGCCATCATCGACCAGCACCAGACGTTGACCTTCACTGTCCTCAAACGGCAGCGTCAGCCTGCCATCGACTTCGGTAACCTCGCCGGTCAGGCCGCCCGCCTGCCGCAGGCGGTCGCGCCAATAGCCGAGGCTCGCCTCGCCCGCGACGCGCAATGAGGTAGCGGAAATGCTGTTGGTGCCGCGCCGCTCGGGCGGGGCCGGAAAATCGAAGAAGGTGAGATCGGTGCCGGGATTGGCCTTGCCGTCGGCGTAGAACAGATGATAGGCGCTGACGTCGTCCTGATTGACGGTCTTCTTGACCAGCCGCATCCCCAACAGGCCGGTATAAAAAGCCAGATTCTCGCGCGGTTTCGCCGAAATCGCGGTCAGATGGTGAATCCCGGTCAGCTGCATCGCTAGCTCCTCGCGCGTCGTTGCGTCGGGTCGAAAACCGCTCGCGGTTTTGGCGCTATAGTGGATGATGTAGGATATTTTCGGAAGACTCGCCACCCGCCCCTCGCCGCTTGTTTCAAAGGCACACCATGACCGGACATCTCACCGTTACCGACGAAGACGCGCTGCGGATCATCACCCTGCGCCGGCCCGAGAAGAAGAACGCGCTCACGCAAGACATGTACCGCGCCATGAGCGAGGCGATCGACACCGCGCAGGAAAATCCGGCGATCCGTTGCATCATGATCACGGGCGGCCCGGGCGTATTCACCGCCGGCAACGACCTTGAAGATTTTCTCAAGGACGGTACATCGAAGTCAGACGCGCCGCGCGCCTCCAACGCCGTGAAATTCCTCTATTCCCTGGCCCATAACGCCAAACCGATCGTGGCCGCGGTCGACGGCATCGCGATCGGCATCGGCACCACGATGCTGTTCCACTGCGACTATGTTGTTGCCTCGGCGAACGCGACCTTCTCGACGCCGTTCATCCATCTGGGTCTCGTGCCGGAAGCCGCCTCCAGCCTGCTGGCGCCGCGCGCGATGGGGCATCACCGCGCGTTTGCGATGCTGGTGATGGGGCGCACGCTCGGTGCCGAAGACGCCCGCGCGGCCGGCTTCGTCAATGCGGTGGTCGAGCCGGGTCACGCGGAATCCGAGGCCCGCAAGGTCGCGCGCGAGATCGGCGCGCTGCCGGCGGAAGGGGCGCGGAGGCGTAGAGCTTCTCGACGACTTCGCTCCCGATGATCTGCTTTTGGATCGCGAGGCCCTTCTCTGCGCGGTTCTCGGGCGTTGTCGTGGACTGCCCCGGCAGGGGCAACGCGACGCCGCGCTCGGCGAGTACGTCGTTGGTGGCGTGGATGAAGTCGAAGACCTTGGCCATGCCGACATAGGGTACCGCCTGGTAGACGATCTCCTTGACTTCGACCGGCGTGACCCCGACGGCGAGCGCCGCGCCGAGCATGATGCGGTACTCGCGCAGGGCCTGGCAGGCGATCATCGAGGCGAGCTGGATCATCAACCGGGTCCGGATGTCCAGATCGCCGTGACGAAGCACTTCGTCGAAGGCGAAATTGTCGAAGGTCTCGATAAGCTCAGGATCGGTCACCGCGAGGGTCGAGACGTGGCTGGGAAACAGCTCCTCATGGTTCTTGCGCGCGCGCTCATTGGGAGCCATGCCTGTCTCCTTTGCTTCCGTTCCGGTTCAGAGTTCCTGCCTGGTCGGCCTGAACAGGATCTCGTTGACATCGACGTCCTCCGGCTGGCTGATCGCGAAAGCAACCATGCTCGCGAAGGACTCCGCCGAGATCGCAACGCGCGCGTAAAGCTCGCGGACGCTCGCGGCGACGTCGGGTTCGGTGATGCTGTCCGGCAGTTCGGTCGCGACCGCACCGGGCGAGATGATGGTCGATCGGATGTTGTACGGCTTGACCTCCTGGCGCAGCCCTTCCGAGATCACCCGCACCGCATGCTTGGTCGCCGCATATACGGCGGTTCCCGGACGTACCAGGTGACCCGCGACGGAAGATACGTTGATGATGTGGCCGCTCTTTTGCGCTTTCATATGCGGCAGCGCGGCGGCGATCCCGTAGAGCACGCCCTTGATGTTGACGTCGATCGTGCGATTCCAGTCCTCCACCTTCGCCCGCTCCAGCGGAGAGTGCGGCATGAGTCCGGCGTTGTTGAGGATCACGTCGATCCGGCCGTGCATCTTCACGGCATGGTCGACAAGGTGGCGCACCTGTTCGTGCTGCGTGACGTCGGTCCGCACGGCGGCGTCGGGACCGAGCGACAGCTCGTTCGCGAGCCCCTGAAGCCTCTCGATCCGCCGCGCCCCCAGCACGAGCTTGGCTCCGTCGCGTGCCAGACGACGCGCGGCGGCTTCGCCCAGTCCGCTGCTGGCGCCGGTGATGACGATGACCTTGTCCTTGATACCTCGAGACATGACGTGTTCCGATGCTTACGATCGCGACGGATATTGTTCGTCGCTGACTTTCTCCATCCATTCGACGGTGCTGCCGTTGAGCGCCTCCTGGATGGCAATGTGGCTCATGCCGGTCGCACTGGTGGCGCCGTGCCAATGCTTCTCGGCCGGCGGAAACCAGACGACGTCACCGGGCCGTATCTCTTCGACCGGGCCGTCCCAGCGCTGTACCCATCCAAGTCCCGACGTGACGATCAGGGTCTGGCCGAGCGGATGGGTGTGCCAGGCGGTGCGTGCTCCCGGCTCGAACGTGACGTGCGCGCCGCGCACCCTTGCCGGTTCGGGCGCCTCGAACAGCGGATCGACGCGAACCTGGCCAGTGAAGTAATCGGCCGGCCCCTTGCCGGACGGTCGCGAACCGTTTCGCCTGATCTCCACGATCGCACCTCTTTGCCTGGATGACGCTTGCGGCGTCGCGGTTCACTTAAGGGGTGCAACGGCATCCGATTAGGCATAAAAATGCGCATGGACTTATGAGCAGGATTCATGAATGTCGCGCCAAAACATCAATGATCTCATCGCGTTCCTTGCTGTCGCGAAGGAGCGTAACTTTACGAAGGCTGCAGCGAAGCTCGGCGTTTCCCAATCTGCCCTCAGTCACACCATCCGCGGGCTCGAAGAGCGGCTCGGGGTGCGGCTCCTGACCCGCACCACCCGCAGCGTTTCCCCGACGGAGGCGGGAGAACACCTGGTTCGGAATGTGGGGCCGAGCTTCGAACAGATCGACGCGGAACTCGCTGCCCTGACGGAGTTTCGAGAAAAGCCAGCAGGAACGATCCGCATCACGGCGGGTGAGCATGCGGCGCTGGCCATCCTTTGGCCCGCCCTGAAGGCGCTTCTGCCGCAATATCCGGACGTGAAGGTCGAACTCGTCCTCGACTACGGTCTGACCGACATCGTCGCCGAGCGTTACGACGCAGGCGTCCGTTTGGGCGAACAGGTGGCAAAGGACATGGTGGCCGTCCGCATCGGCCCCGATTTCTGCATGGCGGTCGTCGGCGCACCGTCGTACTTCGAGAAGAGGCCGAAGCCCAAGAAGCCGCAGGATCTGACGGCTCTCGATTGCATCAACATACGTCTGCCGACCTACGGCGGAGTCTATGCCTGGGAGTTCGAAAAGCGCGGACGTGAGCTGAAGGTTCGGGTCGAAGGGCAGTTGTTGTTCAACAGTCTGGCACTCAGAATGGACGCAGCACTGGCCGGCCTGGGTCTTGCCTACCTTCCCGAGGACCAGGTCAAGCCGCACCTCGCCGAGGGACGGCTCGTCCGGGTGCTGGAAGATTGGTGCCCGCCGTTTTCGGGCTATCACCTTTATTATCCAAGCCGCCGACAACCAACGCCGGCGTTCACCCTGCTGGTCGATGCGCTGCGCCACCGCGGTTGATGCGGAAAGTTTCGTGAAATCGTTGTGCTGAGCCCCTATTATAAAACCATGAAACACCTGCTTTCGCTGGCCCTCGCCGCTATAACACTCATGCTTGCGCCTGAGTTGGCCCCGCGCGCCATGGCTCAAGCCGCGTCAGTTGATCTGAGAATCCTCGCGATCAACGATTTCCACGGTTATCTTCGCGCGCCCGCCGGCGGGATCAGGATCACCGATCCCGACGACAAGACCAAAAAGATCGCGGTGCCGGCCGGCGGTTCCGAGCACATGGCGACGCTGGTCAAGCAGCTCCGGCAAGGCGCCAAGAACACGATTTTCGTCGCTGCCGGAGACCTGATCGGCGCGAGCCCTTTATTGTCGGCGATGTTCCACGATGAACCGACGATCGAATCGCTGTCGATGATGGGGCTCGAGGTTGCCTCCGTCGGCAATCACGAATTCGATGAGGGCAAGGATGAGCTGCTGCGGATGCAGAATGGCGGCTGCCATCCGGTCGACAAATGTCAGGGGCCGCATCCGTTTCGAGGCGCGAAATTCCACTACCTCGCGGCATCCACCATCGAGAAGGATACCGGCAAGACGATCTTCCCGCCCTACGAGATCAGGGAGTTCGATGGCATTCCGGTGGCCTTTATCGGCCTGACCCTGAAGGGCACACCCGCCATCATCTCGCCGGTCAGCGCGGCGGGGCTTGAATTTCTGGACGAGGCCGACACCGTGAATGCGCTGGTCCCGGAGTTGAAGGCGCGTGGCGTCGAGGCCATCGTCGTCTTGATCCATGAAGGCGGCTATCCGACCGGCGACTACAATGAATGCCCCGGGATATCCGGGGCGATCGTCGACATCGTGAAAAAATTCGACCGCGCGGTCGATGTCGTGATCTCAGGCCACACCCATCAGGCCTATGTCTGCGATATCGACGGACGGCTCGTCACCTCAGGCGACAAATACGGTACCCTCGTCACCACGATCGACCTCAAGCTCGATCCCAAGACCCGCGACGTCAGCAGTGCCAAAGCCGACAACGTCATCGTCCGCACCGGCACCCTTGCGAAGGATCCGGAACAGACCGCGTTGCTTGCAGCTTACGATCAGTTCGCCGCCCCGATCGCCAACCGCCACGCCGGGTCGATCACCGACACGCTGTCGCGCGCGCCCAACGATGCGGGCGAGAGCACGCTCGGCGACATCATCGCCGACGCCCAGTTGGCCGCGACCAGCGCCGCCGCCGATGGCGCGGCCGCGATCGCCTTCACCAATCCGGGCGGCGTCCGCACCGATATCACCAGGAAGGAAGATGGCGCGGTGACCTATGCGGACGTGTTCGCCAGCCAGCCGTTCCGCAACCAGCTGGTCACGATGTCGCTGACGGGAAACCAGATCAAGAACATGCTCGAGCAGCAATGGCTCGATCCAAAACGCGCGCGGATTCTCCAGGTCTCGAAGGGCTTCAGCTACGCCTGGGACGGCGCCAAGCCTTATGGCGACCGCGTGGTCGCCGCTTCGCTGTCGCTGAACGGAGCGCGCATCGAGCCAGCGAAAAGCTATCGCGTGACCGTGAACAACTTCCTGTCGGTCGGCGGCGACGGCTTCACCGTGTTGAAGGAAGGCACCGCGCAGCAATTTGGCGTCTTTGACGTCGACGCCCTCTACGCCTATTTGCTGGCCAACAGCCCGATCGCGCCCAAGACCAGCGACCGCATCACACGGTTGAACTAGGGCTACGTCATTCCGGGATGGAGCGTTAGCACCATACCCGGAATCTCGAGATTCCGGGCTCGATGCTTTGCATCGCCCCGGAATGACGGTCTTAACTCCTTGCCTTTGGTCCTTCGCCCCGGCAGGGCTCTTTCCGAACAGCCTGCAACCCCCTAGATTAGGCTCTCCTCGAAAAGCGCGTGTCACGCGCCGGGAACACGCATGACGACGCTGCTTCTCACGCATACTGCTTGTCTCGACCACGCCACCCCTCCCGGACACCCCGAGCGCGCCGACCGGCTGCGCGCGATCGCCCAGGTGCTTGGCGAGGACCGCTTCAACAATCTGGTGCGGGGTGAAGCGCCGGAAGGAAATCTCGATCTGGTCACGCTTTGCCACGACGAGCATTATGTCACCGAGCTTCGCCATATCGCTCCGTCGAGCGGCCTGATCTATCTCGACGGCGATACCTCGATGTCGCCCGGCACCTGGGAAGCGGTGATGCGCGGGGTCGGAGGCGCGGTTGCCGCCACCGATGCGGTGATGTCGGGCGCCCACAACAATGCATTCGTCGCGGTCCGCCCACCGGGCCATCATGCCGAGAAAAACAAGCCGATGGGCTTTTGCTTTTTCGACAACGTCGCGATCGCCGCGCGTCACGCCCAGCGCAAATACGGCATCGCCCGCGCCGCCGTAGTCGACTTCGACGTCCACCACGGCAACGGCACGCAGGATATTTTCTGGGCCGACAAGAGCGTGATGTATTGCTCGACGCACCAGATGCCGCTGTTTCCCGGCACCGGCGCCAGCGGCGAACGCGGCGAGCACGACAACATCGTCAACGCGCCTTTGGCGTCCGAGGATGGCGGCGCGAAATTCCGCGCCGCGTTCGAGAACGTGATCCTGCCGCAGCTGACCAAATTCAGTCCCGAGTTGATCATCGTCTCCGCGGGTTTCGACGCGCATTACCGCGACCCGCTGGCCTCGCTCAATCTCAAGGCCGAAGATTTCGGCTGGGTCACGCGCAAGCTGATGGACGTCGCGCAGGCAAGCGCCGGGGGGCGAATTGTCTCGGTGCTCGAGGGTGGCTATGATCTTCAGGGCCTGACAGAGTCGGTGGCCGCCCATGTCAGCGCATTGATGGGCGCGGATTCGCGCCACATTCCATCCGCATAGATATCTTTGATTCCGCTGGCGAGACAGCGCATCCCGGGAAAGCAATATGGCCGAAAACACCCAAGCGGACGTCAAGAAGCTGAGCTTCGAGCGCGCGCTCGAAGAGCTTGAGACGATCGTCAAGCGGCTCGAGGACGGCAAGGTGCCGCTTGAGGAATCCGTCACTATCTACGAGCGCGGCGAGGCCTTGAAGCGGCGGTGCGAGGAATTGCTGCGGCAGGCCGAAGCCCGCGTCGACAAGATCACCACCGACGCGAACGGCCAGCCGACAGGCACCGAGCCGCTCGACGTGCAGTGACAGCCCGCCCTGACGCCGACGCATGGCGTTCTGCGGAAATAGTTAAGACCAACAGGACTGTCCGGCGCGCACAAAGGCTCCCAGACCTCCGCTGCGGACGGCGCCGATGCGGCCGATTTGGAGCGTTTTCGAGCGAAGTGGGCACCGGCTCGCGGAAAACGCATCACAACATGGAATTTGGGGCCCGATTCGGGTTCCCTCAGAACCGAACCTTCCGGACGAAATGGAACCCGCAACGCTCCGTAACGTTTGAAACCCCGGCTCCATTGCCCTGATCCGTCCGCATACCACCCCCGGGGCGGGTTGGCTTTGGACGCCGCTTTAGTGTAAAGGTTCGAACGCTATGGGCTGACGAAGGCTATCGCCGGTCGATTTTCATCGGTGATAAGTACTTCAAATAGCTAAAGAAAATCATTGGGAAGGGTGAAGCCGCCGAGAGTGATGCATATCACATTGAACGATCCGGAACGCGTCTAGGACTATCAAATTGCGTTCCGACCTGCTCAGGTGGCATCCGGCGTCTGGGTTATCGATGCGCTGAAACGGCGCAAGCCATCTCACGTCGGGCCGCTGATCCGACCTGCAAAATTGGAATATCGCTGTGACCACATTTAGTAAAACGCCGCTCCTCGACACGATCCACACCCCGGAAGATCTGCGCCGGCTCAAGGTGGAACAAGTCCGACAGGTCGCCGACGAGCTTCGTCAGGAGACCATCGAAGCCGTCTCGGTCACCGGTGGACATTTCGGCGCCGGTCTCGGCGTGGTCGAATTGACGACCGCCCTGCACTACATCTTCGATACCCCGCGCGACCGCCTGATCTGGGACGTCGGCCACCAGGCCTATCCGCACAAGATCCTGACCGGCCGGCGCGACCGGATTCGTACGCTGCGCACCGGCGGCGGATTGAGTGGTTTCACCAAGCGCACCGAAAGCGATTATGATCCGTTCGGCGGCGCCCACTCCTCGACCTCGATCTCGGCGGCCCTCGGCATGGCGGTGGCGCGCGATCTCTCCGGCGGCAAGAATAATGTCATCGCCGTGATCGGCGACGGCGCGATGTCCGCGGGCATGGCCTATGAAGCCATGAACAATGCCGGCGCGATGAATTCCCGGCTGATCGTCATCCTCAACGACAACGACATGTCGATTGCGCCGCCGGTCGGCGCGATGTCGGCCTACCTGTCTCGGCTCTATTCGGGCAAGACCTACCGCACGCTGCGCGAAGCGGCGAAACAAATCAACAAGCGCCTGCCGAAGGTGCTGGCCAACCGCGCCAACCGTGTCGAAGAATATTCCCGCGGCTTCATGATGGACGGCGGCACGCTGTTCGAGGAGCTTGGCTTCTATTACGTCGGCCCGATCGACGGGCATAACCTCGACCACCTGCTGCCGGTTTTGAAGAACGTCCGCGACATGGAGACCGGCCCGATCCTGGTCCACGTCGTGACGCAAAAGGGCAAGGGCTACGGCCCGGCGGAGGCTTCCGCCGACAAGTACCACGCGGTGGTCAAGTTCGACGTCGCCACCGGCGCGCAGGCGAAAGCCAAGCCGAACGCGCCCGCCTATCAGAACGTGTTCGGCCAGAGCCTCGTCAAGGAAGCGGAGAAGGACGAGAAGATCATCGGCATCACCGCGGCGATGCCGTCGGGCACCGGGATCGACATCTTCAACAAGGCGTTCCCCGATCGCACTTTCGACGTTGGCATCGCCGAGCAGCATGCGGTGACGTTCGCCGCCGGCCTTGCGACCGAGGGCTACAAGCCGTTCTGCGCCATTTATTCGACGTTCCTGCAGCGCGGCTACGACCAGGTCGTTCACGACGTCGCGATCCAGAGCCTGCCGGTGCGGTTCGCAATCGACCGCGCCGGACTGGTCGGCGCCGACGGCGCGACCCATGCCGGTTCGTTCGACAACGCCTATCTCGGCTGCCTGCCGAATTTCGTCATCATGGCCGCTTCCGACGAGGCCGAACTGGTGCACATGGTGGCCACGCAAGTGGCGATCAACGATCGCCCGAGCGCGGTGCGCTATCCGCGCGGCGAAGGCCGCGGCGTCGAGATGCCCGAATTCGGCGTTCCGCTGGAGGTCGGCAAGGGCCGCATCATTCGCGAAGGCACCAAGATCGCGCTATTGTCGTTCGGCACGCGTCTGGCCGAATGCGAGAAGGCGGCGGACGAACTGGCCGCCCATGGGCTGTCCACCACCATTGCGGATGCGCGGTTCATGAAGCCGCTCGACGTCGACATGGTGCTGAAGCTGGCGCGCGATCATGAAATCCTCCTCACCGTCGAGGAAGGCTCGATCGGCGGTTTCGGCTCCCATGTCATGCAGACGCTGGCGGAGCACGGCATGCTCGACGGCGGCTTGAGGATGCGCTCGATGGTGCTGCCGGACGTGTTCCTCGACCACGACTCGCCGGCCGCGATGTACGCCCGCGCCGGCCTCGACGCCAAGGGCATCGTCGCCAAGGTGTTCGAAGCCCTCGGCAAGGACTTCAAGGCTGAGACGGTGAAGCTCGCCTGATCGACCGAATACATGCGCAATGCGGATTAGCGCTCCCGCAGGGCGCTCACCGCATATAGCCCCTCGAAGATCCGAGGCGCCCTCAACATTCGCAAGTCGTGGAGCGCCAATTGTCCCCTCCCCGCAAGCGCGCGGACCTGTTGCTGGTCGAGCGCGGCCTGTTCGAAAGCCGGGCGCGGGCCCAGGCCGCGATCGAGGCCGGCCTCGTCTCGGCCAATGACAAGCAGGTCCTTAAAGCCTCCGAGAGTATTGCCACCGATGCCGTATTGCGGGCGCAGCCGGCGCACCCCTTTGTTTCGCGCGGCGGCGTCAAGCTCGCCGGCGCGCTGGAGCAATACCCTGTAGACATCGAGGATCACGTCTGCCTCGACGTCGGCGCATCGACCGGGGGATTCACCGAAGTCCTGCTTGCCAACGGCGCCAGCCTGGTTTTCGCCGTCGATGTCGGGCGCGGGCAATTGCATCCGGCGCTGCGCGACCATCCCAAAATCGTTTCCATGGAAGAGACCGATATCCGCAGCCTCGAGGGCAAGCGCCTGCCGGCGCGGCCCGACATCGTCGTCATCGACGTCAGCTTCATTTCACTGAAGGCCGTTTTGCCGGTCGCGCTGTCGCTCGCGGCAGCACCGATGCACTTGCTGGCATTGATAAAACCGCAATTCGAGGCAGCGCGAAAACATTCCAAGCGCGGGATTATCCGCGACGCGACGGTGCATCAGGACGTCTGCGACGACATCGCCGCGTTCGCGGCTTCGCTTGGCTGCACCGACATCCGCGTCTTTCCGTCGTCGATCACCGGCGGCGACGGCAATATCGAATTCTTCATCGGCGCGCGCCGTGGTTGAGCGTCTCACCATCGATCATGTCGGCCACCTTGGCGATGGCGTCGCCTATGCCGACGGACAGACCCTTTATGTGCCGTACACGCTTGGCGGGGAGACCGTCGAGGTTGCTCCGGTGCCGGGTCACCATCCCGACCGGAGGCGTCTGCTGGAGGTCGAGCGCGCAAGCCCTGAGCGCATCACGCCATTTTGCCAGCATTTCGGAACCTGCGGCGGCTGCGCGATCCAGCATTGGGAAAGCGGGCATTATCAAGCCTGGAAACGCGGCCTCGTCGTCGAGACGCTGGCGCAGGCGAAGATTGCCTGCGAAGTGCACCCGCTGATCGACGCCCACGGGCTCGGCCGGCGGCGGATCACGCTTCATGCCCGGATAGGCACCCATGACGTGCTCAAGGTGGGATTTTCGGCGGCGAATTCGCACGACATCGTTCCCGTCGATCGCTGCCCTATCCTCGATCCCGGCCTGGCGGGCGCACTTGACGCGGCATGGGCGATCGCCGAACCGCTGAAGCCTACCGGAAAGCCGCTCGATATCCAGTTCACCGCCACCAATAGCGGCCTCGATGTCGATGTGCGCGGCTCGGGGCCGCTGCCCCCACGCCTGATCACGACGCTGTCGCGGGTCGCCGAACAACATCGTCTGGCGCGGCTGACGCGCCATGGCGAGATGGTGTTGATGCGCACGCCGCCGACGATCGGAATCGGCGCCGCACAGGTGACCTTGCCGCCGGGCTCGTTCCTGCAGGCGACCGTCGCGGGCGAAGAGGCTTTGGCGGCGCTGGTGTCGGACCATTGCAGGGACGCAAAGCACATCGCCGATCTGTTTTGCGGCGTCGGTCCCTTTGCCCTGAGGCTCGCCGCGAAATCGCGGATCGCGGCCTTCGACAGCGACGCGGGCGCGGTGAACGCGCTGCAGAAGGCGGCGACATCGACGTCCGGGCTGAAGCCGGTCAAGGCGGAGACCCGCGATCTGTTCCGCCGTCCGCTGGTGCCGCAGGAGCTGCGCGACTTTGACATCATCGTCTTCGATCCGCCGCGGCAGGGCGCGCAGGCCCAGGCTATCCAGCTTGCCGCCAGCAAAATCCCCGTGGTGGTCGCAGTGTCCTGCAACGCCGCCACCTTCGTGCGCGATGCGCGGATCTTGATCGACGGCGGCTATGGAATCGAAGGCGTGACGCCGGTCGACCAGTTCCGCCACACCCCGCATGTCGAGCTGGTCGCGCGGTTTGTGCGGTGAGAGACTCCTCATCCCCGAATGAGCGCGTTAGCGCTCACTCGGGAGGAGCGGCGTTTTTCGCCGCGTCTCGAAGGAGGAGCCGGTTGTGGGCCTCATGAGTCGAGACGGCGCTTACGCGCCTTCTCAGCCTGAGGGGTTACTTACCGCCCCCACCTGTCCTGCCAGATCTTCTCGCCGATCAGGCAGGACACCCGCGGCTCCCGCTCGGCCACCGGAACGATCCGGCGTTCGGGCGCGCGGCCTGCGACTTCGAGCAGGAGCTTGGTCCGGATCGCCTCCTTGAACTTTTCGCGATCCTTGATCGACACCACGAAGGAACCCGGACCCCCGATCACGCAGTCCTCGTAGTACCAATCGAGGTTCTCGATATCCATGGTCGAGTAGGACGGCTCCTTCACCATGATCGGCAGGCCGTTGATGGTGATCCCCTTGGCGAGCGCGGAATCGCGCGCAGGAATAATCGGCGCGCCGTTATTGTTGGGGCCATCGCCGGAAATATCGATGACACGCCGCAACCCGCGATACGGATTGGCGTCGAACAGCGGCATGGCGAAATAGATCGCGCCCGAGATCGAGGTGCGCGAGGCGCGGCGGATCGGCGTCTTCAGGATATCGTCGGCGACCGCGTCCGCCGTTTCCGGACCATCAATCACCCGCCAGGGAATGATGATCTTCTGATCATTCGATGCCGCCCATTCGAAATAGGTCACCGCGATCTTGCCGTTCGGGAGCGCCTTCAGCGCCTGCAAGAATTCCTTTGAAACGATCGCCTGCGCGTATCCCTCGCGCTGGACCGCGAGTTCGTCCATATCCATGGAATAGGAAACATCGACCGCAAGCACGAGTTCGACGTCAACCGACGGCGCGCCTTCATTGTCCGCCAATCGCGAGGTCTGCTGCATCCCCGGGGTTGGCGCGGCAATGCCCGCGACGTCACCACCGGCGATCGTACCTGCGACAAGCACCGCCCCGATCGAGACATACCAGCGCATGAGCTGCCCTCCCGTCGTGTCCTCATGATGTTGACACGCAAAGCGGCCGACGAAAAGCAGGAAGACGCCTGGACATTCACATTCAAGTTAGCCGCTTGCAAATCAGCCGCACGGTTGCCTCAATCCGCGCGGGCCTCGCTAAAGCCGCCAATTTTGCGGCAACGGCTTCTCATGCCATACAGCGCAGACAATCATGGGGGGTTTCATGTTCCGATTCTGCATCGTGTGTTGCTTGTGGCTGCTGGGGATCTGCGACGCTGCAATGGCCGAATCCGCGGTCGAGCGCGGCGACTATCTCGTCAATACGATCATGGCCTGCGGCAATTGCCACTCACCGCGCGACGAGAGCGGCCAGATGATCAAGGAGAAGGCATTTTCCGGCGGCCTCACCTTCAACACACCCGCCTTCATCGCCACCGCGCCGAACATCACGCCCGACCGTGGGACCGGAATCGGAAGCTGGAGCGATGCCGAGATCAAGCGCGCCCTGGTCGAGGGAATGCGTCCGGACCACGGCCGCCTCGCCGGCGTGGCGCTGGCAGCCATCATGCCGGCCAATTTCTACAAAGCCTTGCTACCAGACGATCTCGACGCCATCGTCGCCTATCTGCGCACCGTCAAGCCGGTGAGAAACGAAACCGCCGATCCCGTCTACAAGGCCTCGGTGCGCCGCGATCCCTATCCCGACGCAGACGCCGGGTTCAGCAAGGCCATGTTCGCCGATCCGGTAAAGCGGGGTGCTTATCTCGTCACCATCGGCCATTGCATGGAGTGCCACTCGGCCTGGTCGAAGGGCACATCGGATTTCAGGACCGGCCTCGGCCGCGGCGGCAGGATTTTTCCAGCGCGCGAAGGGTCGCCGGACGGAACGCCCGGAATCACCGCCGCCAACATCACATCGGACCGCAGCTCCGGCATCGGCGCCTGGACCAGTCAGGAAATTGCCCGCGCCATCACCCACGGCGTTGGCCGCGACGGGCGGATGCTGAAGCCGCCGATGGCTTACGCGTTTTATGCGGGGCTGAAGCAGGCCGATCTGGCCGACGTCATCGCCTATCTGCGCACCGTGCCGCCGCTGCAATGATGCCATCCCCAATCAGCCGGTTCCACCGCGGGCCCGGAGGTTGTATTCTTGTCAGAGCATGTTGCGAGCCAAGCGAAGCAATCCATCCTCCGTCATTCCGGGGCGATGCAACGGGTCTGGCCTCTGGCCGGCCCGATGACAGGCTCCGCATCGAACTCCGACGTGCAATTGCACATCGGAGGTCTGGTCCTTCGGACCATCCCGGAATGACGGATCAAAATTTCCACTAGCGGAAAAACGTCAGGAGGTGCTGGCCGGAATGATCGACACCGTCACCAAGCCAAGGGTCAAGACCAAGACCGAACGGCCGCGGCTGCACAAGGTCATCCTCGTCAATGACGACTACACGCCGCGCGAATTCGTCGTCGCGGTCCTGAAGGCCGAATTCCGCATGACCGAGGACCAGGCCCACAAGGTCATGATAACAGCGCACCGGCGTGGCGTATGCGTGGTCGCGGTCTTCACCAAGGATGTCGCCGAAACCAAGGCGACGCGCGCCACCGATGCCGGCCGCGCCAAAGGCTACCCGCTGCTGTTCACCACCGAACCGGAGGAATGAACGGCTGACTGAGGCGCTACCGCGCCCGGCGTCTCGTCCGCCAGGCCGTAAACGCGCTCGGCCTTGGAGAATCCCGCAATCGGAAATTCGCCGAGATCGGTCCAGCCGCCGGCGCTGGCGTGAGCAAATGCCGCCGACGCCACGACCGTGCGATGCAGGCGGCCCGCGATCTTTTCCAGCCGTGCGGCGAGATTGACGGCGGGCCCGATGCAGGTGAAGTCGAGCCGGTTGCCGCCGCCGATATTGCCGTACAGAATTCTTCCGACGTGCAAGGCGACCCCGAAGCGAAAGCGCTCGATGGCTTCACCAACCGCATAATGCATGGCTTCGACATTGGCGCGGGACTCGCGGGCGGCTTCCAGCACGTCGGAACAGACCTGGTTGATATCGCCGACATACTCATCGATCGGAAACACCGCGAGCAGCCCGTCGCCCATGAACTTCAGCACTTCGCCGCCACGCGTCTTGATCGCCGATACCTGGCAGTCAAAGTAGAGATTGAGAATGTCCACCACGGTCTCGGCCGGCAACCGGTCTGACAGCGCCGTGAAGCCACGCAAGTCCGACAGCCAGATCGCCGCATGCATCGTATCGGTGTGACCACGCCTGATCTGGCCGCCCATGATCCGCTCGCCGGCGCGGTTACCGACATAGAGGTCGAGCAGATTCGTAGCGGTACGGCGCATGCGGGTGATTTCGATGACCCGGGACAGCGCCGGTATCAGCGACCGCAGACCGTTGAGTTGCTCATCGGTGAAGCCGCCCGGCTGCCTGGTGGTCCAGCTCGACGCGTGAACCGAGCCATCGATTTGCTGCAGCGGCAGCGCGATATAGTCGGTGACGCCCTCGGCACGCAAGTCGTCAAACAACGGGAAGCGCTTGCTGTCGGGACCGTCGATCAGCGATCTGACTTCCCGCCCCTCATTGAACACGATCGCGAGCGGACTGTTTTGGTATTCCGGCGAATCCAGCATGTCATAAGTCGCGGTGCCGGCGACCACTTCGGCGCCCAGGCGCCAGATGAAATTGCGGCCAATGATCTCGGGATGCAGCGTGCGAACGAAGACGCCGACGCGCCAGAGCGGCAGGCCGGCCGCCACCAACCGCTCGCAGGTCTCCGCCATCATCCGCGGCGGATTGGGCGCAGACCTCGCGCCGTCGACGAGCCAGTCGGTCAGCTTCTGCAGGTCGGGTGCGTTCATGGCCGGCACATTTGCGGCGCAAGTTGTGGAAACGTCAAGGTGCGATCTTGGCACGATTTGCCGATGCGATTGTCAACCGGCCAGGACGGAAGGCCGTTATCAGGCCGTCATTGCGAGCCAACGGGTCGCGCGAACGCGCGCCCGATGACAGGCTCCGCGAAGCAATCCATGCTTCGTCATTCCGGGATGGTCCGAAGGACCAGACCCGGAATCTCGAGATTCCGGGTTCGATGCTTTGCATCGCCCCGGAATGACAACAAAGGCTGGATTGCTTCGTCGCTTAACTCCTCGCAATGACGATGAAGCGGACAATAGTAGGCCGCATGAGCGCAGCAACATGCGGGGCCAAATCAGAAAACCCGGATATCGCTTCGCTCATCCCGGCTACGCGACCGCTCTGGAAACTCGCGGGGCGCGGTCATCGCACCCGCAGTAGAGAAGCGACGCCTACCCACCGACCTGCCCGCGGTGCCGCAAGAAATGATCCGCCAGCACACACGCCATCATGGCCTCTCCGACCGGCACGGCGCGGATCCCGACGCAGGGGTCGTGGCGGCCCTTGGTCATGATTTCGGTTTCACCGCCCTTGCGGTCGACGGTGCGGCGCGGCGACAGGATCGAGGACGTCGGCTTCACCGCAAAGCGCGCCACCACCGGCTGCCCGGTGGAGATGCCGCCCAGAATGCCGCCGGCATGGTTGGAGAGGAAGCTGACTCCCTGGTTGCCCATCCGCATCTCGTCGGCGTTTTCCTCGCCCGACAGTTCGGCCGCGCCGAAGCCGGCGCCGATCTCGACGCCCTTCACCGCATTGATGCT
>JBKQRS010000112.1:0-3916 GCA_052143915.1 Bradyrhizobium sp. | reverse complement strand
ACAGCGCCAAGTTCCCAATCATAGGGCGGACGTAAATTCCAGGACGTGACTTTCGGGTACTGGGAATCTCCAAGAGTGAATGTTGCACGTTCTCGCTTCAACCGTGCATCAACCGCATGAGTAAAAGCATTTCCTTTTCGCTGGGCGTTAAGCGAAACCATTCGCAGTTTTCGTTCGCCGAAATATCCGAGGCGCCCCTCGTTTCCACTCGACGCAGCCACATCTCGACCGCATTATGGACCCGTGGCAGCAGCTCACCGGGGTCAAATGGCTTCGCGATGTAATCATGAGCGCCGTTTTTCATCGCTTCGACAACTGTTTGGACGTCGTCCCGGGCGGACGTGAGAAAGACTGGTGTCCAGTAACGCCGAGCGCGGAGTTCCCGTAGGATCTCGAGCCCTGAGCGCTGCGGCATGACAACATCGAGGAAAACACAAATTGGAACTCGCTCCTTTGTCGCCTGCAGGAATGTATCGCCATCCTCGAAGGTCTTCACCGGAATTCCCTGCGCCCCCAAACCGCCTTGGAGTATTTCGCGCATGTCCTTATCGTCATCAACAACGTAAATCTCCCTGACGGGCCTGACGTCTTGATGGCTTCCGCTCCAGGGAATCATGTTTTGCTTCACGGTCACATTTCCTTGTGCCATTGTGCTGCAAGCTTCTAACCGCGACTTCAATTTTGTCCGCCGATCAGTTTGATCGTAGAGAGCACCCCGTAGAAAAAGTCCTAAAAAAGATGACGGAGAAATGTACGTGTTACTACGGAGACGACCTGCATAGCTTGCGTCAGTCGATGCCGCCGCCACGACCATTTTAGCCGATTCGTTGAGAGACAAAACATCGTCAGCCATCGTCAAAGGCCCCATGCCCGAGAACCGCCGCTTCCCGCCGCCCTGGACGGTCGATGAGGCTAATAACGCCTGCTTCATTGTCCGCGACAGCACCGGGCAGGCGCTCGGCTATTTCTATGCCCGGCCGACGATCAGCGGCCAAGCTGCTCACCAAGGATGAGGCGCGGCGATTGGCGGTCAACTTCGCTAAGCTGCCTGAGCTGCTACAGCGCCCTTAGAACTACGAGCATCGCCGACTGAACGCCGGGGGCAAATCGCCGCTATCTGTACCCTGACAGGCCAACTGAAAAATTGCCCATCAGGGTCGCTTCGTTGGCGGCGGGGCTGGCGTTGGCGCCGGCGAGATTTGCTTCGGCGGTGCTTGCGTCGGCGTTGGCGCCGCCGGAGAGGCTTGGGTCGGCGCCGACGGACATTTTGGATACGGCGGCAATGATTGTGTTACTGCCGTAGCCTGTCAGGCTGAGGGCGGCCGGTGCATAAAATCATGCCCAGCACAGTTCAAGGAATAGGCACCGCTCGCTTTGTCGCCACCGCATTGCTGCCGCACTGCCGTCGCTCGCATCTCGGCCGTCCATTGCGCCTTTGACCTGCTAGGACGGTGAAGATTTGCGCCGCGAGCCGGTCGAGGTACACAAGCGCGCGCTCTCTGAGCTGCTGCGCGTCGCTCATGCGGCCGCCGACATTCAGCTTCGATAGCTGCAACGACGGTGCTCGCTTCGCCGATCATTGCGTGAAGAACAGCAACAGCTGGCTCGCGAGTTTTGAAGGGCAGCGACCCTGAGCACGATTTCGATATCACCATTTACCCGACGATCGACTATCGTGAGCACACCAGCGCCGCATGTAGGGGATTTCGTTCTTCACAGGGTCCAACAAGAATGGTCCAGCGGTGCTGATTTTTCTGAGCCGAGTGATTTTCGAGTACATCTTCACCTTGTCGCTCGCGCCGACAACTTGGGTGCGCTGCGGGCTCGACAACTCAGTGCTGTCTAGGAAGGTAGTTAGATCATCCTCGGAAAGCCTATTCAGGTCGGGAAACGATTTATAATCGACGATCGCTTATTGGGTCTTTTGGTAGGCATCAACAAAAGCGTGCCAAATCTTGGATGCGGCATCAAATTCAAGCTCATTCGCCCGGCGGCCGCGATCTTGTAGGTGAGCGAGATCGGCCCGGAGTGCTTCGATCTTTTCCTCATGAACATGCTTCAAATCTGCGATCTTCTGCTCAAGGTGATGATTCAAAAACCGCTTGCCAAGAGCCGTCGACTTAACCGCGACAAAGGCGAGAATAGTCAGCGCGAAACTTGCCAGCGTTTGAGTGATCCACCCGAGGGCGGTCATAATTTCAATACCCAATGCTCCGTCGGCAGACCGGGGGCCGCTGTCGAAGACCAGCATCTTGGCGGCGGTCAAGCCATGGCGAATCCGGCCGCTGTCCTGTCAGTACGTCGTCAGAAAAGCAGACGGGTCAAATCGATTGTGCGCTCTTGCACACCGACCGGCTGATCCACGTGTTCGTGGGTTGTATGTGCGACCGTGCTCGCGAGGATGATGGGCCTCCGCGGAGATGCGAGTTTCCAACATGCGGCCCTTAAGTGGCCGCCCAGAGTCCAGACGTCGTCAACAAGGATTATCGGGCCCTCAACGTTCCCGACGATCTGATAGGCCTCTTGCAAATGAGCGGCGCCGCGAGGACCGCCCTTGCGAGCCTTTTCTTGTGGTTCTTTGAATACTAATGCGACGGCGGCCGTCAGCCGTCCACCACTTGCGGCCGCCATTCCCGTTGCAAGCTTGAGCGTTGGGAAATTCGGCTCGTCCGGCCTCAGAACATGCGAATTGGGTATAGGTACCAGTGTCGCGTTGCCCTCGAAGCGCGGAAGGATCGCTGCAGCCATCGCACGCGGAACCAAGTCCAAAAACTGGCCGACATTGCTTTTATCGAAACGGTGAGCAATCCCGTCAACCGACAACTCGAAATAGCCGTTGACGGGATCGCCCTTTAGGCCTTCACCATTTTGATCGCTGGCCAATCGATGGACCGCGCTTTCAAATCCCCGGTAAGATATGAGCAAAGAGAAACGACCCTAAGCTCGTTCGCGGCTGACGGCATCGATAATGTCCTGCGTCGAATTGAGCAGCGCGACTTTCGGCTTTCCGATAAAGTTGCGAGGCCAGGACACTCGATCGTCGTCGAGGATTGATTTCATTATGAACAGCCAGCGTCCGAGGCGCCCGCATTCTGCTGCTTGGTGCAGCGTGCCGGACGTGTCCGATGCCTCGACAATTACGGTCGCGTCTGAGATCGCCGCCATGACGCGATTTCGTTTGGGGAAGTTGCCCTTGAACGTGCGCTCGCCGACTGCGAAAGGCGTAAGCAGGAGATGCTCTTCATAAATCTGTTCCTGCAGAGGTGCATTCTCGGCGGGATAGGCCTTGTAGAGTGGCGTCCCGATCACGGCAACCGTTGAGCCGCCACTTTCGATCGCGCTCGTCAGAGCCTCAGTGTCTACTCCCTTGGCTAGGCCACTCACGACGACGACGCCGGCCGCGACGAGCTCACGGGCGAGACGGCGCACACGAGACGCGCCATCATCCGACACATCGCGGGTTCCGACGATCGAAACGCTCGGTCGATCTAGAAGCGCCAGGTTCCCCGCGTAGTAGACGCGTGCCAGCGAACCTTCGGATCCGAGGAGATCAAACTGCCGATCCCCCAGGGCATCCCGGCCGGTTTTTGCCAAGAGTTCCTGCAGCCGAATCGATGCCACCCGGGACGGCGGACGATAGCGGGAGAATTGGCGGCGGCTCGGTCTGATCGCGACCATGCTCAATGGTTCTGCCCCCCGACTCGGTCGTCAATGCCGATTAATGATAGCGAATTGTGGATTGCGAGGATATGGAGAGCTGCACCAGGTCACGCCGGCCCTTTGCCGCCTGCGGGGGTCATCGCTTAGTCTTTCCCTTTAGCAGGTCCGGCAGCTTGGCGAAGTTCGCCGCCATGCGGCGGGCCTCATGTCAGGTAGAGGCCGCCATTCACACTAATGGTCTGACCAGTGACGTAGG
>JBKQRS010000111.1:0-11390 GCA_052143915.1 Bradyrhizobium sp. | reverse complement strand
AGACGAAATTCGAAAGCGGCACCGGCTGGCCGAGCTTCTATCAGCCGCTCGAAAATGCCGTCGGCAAGACCGAAGACCGCACCTTCGGAATGTTGCGGACCGAAATTCACTGCCGCCGCTGCGGCGGTCATCTCGGCCACGTGTTCGACGACGGGCCGAAGCCGACCGGCCTGCGCTATTGCATGGACGGCTACGCCCTGGTGTTCCACCCGGCGGCGCCGTCGGCGAGCTGATCTTCGGAGGTTGTTCCCGGCAAATGTTGCCCGCCCGGCAATTGTGCCCCGGTCCCTGGACCGGGGCCTTTTTGCTTAAGTATTTGAAATAACTCGATTCTCGATTTGGCACGACGATTGCGATGTCTCCTTTGATGACGGCCATGCGTGGCATTGCGCCCCGGCCGTCCGGATCGAATGTGGAGACAACGTTATGGGTATCTTCGACGCGCTTAATACTGCGGTAGGCGGCTTGCAGGCTCAATCCTTCGCGTTGCAGAACATCTCCGGCAACATCGCGAACGCCTCCACCGTCGGTTACAAAGGCATCGATACCGCCTTCGAGGATCTGATCCCGGATTCGCTGACGCCCAACAAGCAGGTGGCCGGTGGCGTGACCGCTTTGGCGCAACAGACGATCACCACGCAGGGCACCGTCTCAGGCACGACGGTTGCGACCAACATCGCGATCAATGGCGACGGCTTCTTCTCGGTGCAACAGCCGACCGGGGTCACCGACAACGTGCCGACTTTCAACGGCGTCACCGATTATACGCGCCGCGGCGATTTCCAGGTCAATGCCAACGGCAACCTGGTCAACGGCGCCGGCTACTATTTGATGGGTGTCGCCGTTGACCCCAAGACCGGAAACCCGCTTGGCAACGTTCCGACGGTGCTGCAGTTCCAGAACAATTTCATTCCGGCGCAGGCCACCACCGCGATTCAATATGCCGCCAACCTCCCGACGGTACCGGTGACGTCGGCAAGTTCTACCGCAACGGCCGGCACGATCACGGCCGCCGGCGGCCTCAACCAGGCTGATTTCATCGGGAATAACCCGGTCGTGGCGGGCACGGCGCCGCAGCCTTACGTCAACGCATCGGTGACGGGCGGTACGGCCTTGGACAACGCGTCGGCTCCGATCACCTCTGCAACGCTACTTAGCGCGCTGCCTACCCCCATTGCCGGCGGCGCCGTCGTGGTCAACGGCCAAACCATCACCTTCTCAAGCAGTCCGACCTCGTTGACGAGTCCCTACAATATCGACACCACCGGCGGGACGGTCGGAAACCTGCTGACGGCCATCGATACGATCACTGGCAACACAGGGCCCGCCAGCAGCATCACTTCCGGCGCGGTCACGCTGAATACAGGGTTGAATAACGATCTTAAGGTCACCAGCGACACCAGCGGTGTATTCGCAGAGCTCGGTTTCACGAGCCTCCCCGCGGCGACCCGGACCGGCGGCGGTACGGTCGGTACCGGCTTCGTGATTGGCAGTGACGTCACCACCTTTGACAATGAAAGCATCAGCGGCGGTGCGGTGACGGTCTATAATTCCGCGGGCACGCCAATCAATGTCCAGCTCCGCTGGGCCATGACCGACAGCGCCAGTCTGGGCGCGGGGCATTCGAACACCTGGAATCTCTTCTACCAGAACGACCCGAGCGCCACGGGTAACAACGTTGCCTGGACCAACGTCGGTCAGAATTTCACCTTCAACGTGAACGGCAACCTGACGAGCCCTGCAGGCGGCTCCGTCACGATCCCGAACGTGTCGGTAAGCGGTCAGACACTCGGGAACCTCGCACTCAACTTCTCCTCGGGTGCGTTGACGCAATTCTCCTCGACCGGCGGCAACGCGACCATCGGCCAGATCACGCAGAACGGCTTTGCCGCCGGTCAGCTTCAGTCGGTGGCCATCAACAACTCAGGCCTCGTGGTCGGAACATTTTCCAATGGACAGAACATCGATCTCGCCTCGATCACGCTGTCGCATTTCAACGGCACGAATTACCTGAAGGCGCTCGACGGCGGTGCCTATGCGGTCACCGATCAGTCCGGTCCGGCGATCCTGGGGGCGTCGGGAACGATCAGCGGTTCATCGCTTGAAGGCTCGAACACCGACATCGCCGATGAGTTCACCAAGCTGATCGTCACGCAGCAGGCCTATTCGGCGAACACCAAGGTGATCACCACGGCCAACGACATGGTTCAATCTCTCTTGAACGTGCTGCGCTGATCGGCGCAGGCGGGAGTCAGCGTAACCTCATTCAAGGCGGGCATTAAAGATGGGTTTGAGTTCAGCCCTTGCCACTGCGATGTCCGGCCTGCGCGCCAACCAGGCCGCGCTGGCGATCACGTCGGGGAACGTCGCCAACGCCAATACGGCTGGCTATGTCACCGAGACACCCAACCAGATCGAATTGACCAGCGGCACCGGCGGCGCGTCCGTCCAGGTGACCGGTGCCAGTCGCGAGCTCGATCTGTTCATTCAGAATCAGTTGCGCACTGAAACCGGCGGCGCCGGTTTCGCCAACCAGACCTCGAATATCCTGGGCCAGTTGCAAAGTCTGTACGGCACGCCCGGCGGCACCGGGACGCTGGAGACGGCGCTCAACAATTTCACGAGCTCGTTGCAAGCGCTGTCGACGAGCTCGAGCGGCCTGTCCGCGCAGACGACGGCGCTGGGCGCGGCGCAGGCGCTGGCGCAGCAGCTCAATTCAACCTCGCAGGGTATCCAGACGCTGCGCTCGAATGCCGAGCAGGACATCGGCAACTCCGTGAGCCAGGCCAACACGGATCTGAATCAGATTGCCGCCATCAATACCCAGTTGCAGGGGCTGAGTCCGAACGACCCTTCGGCCCCGACGCTGGAAGATCAGCGTGACAGCGCCATCAACGACCTCGCTAATCTGATGGACGTCAAGGCCGTTACCGACAACAACAACCAGACCAGCATTTTCACAAATACCGGCGTTCAGCTCGTAACCGCTGGCCAGGCGTCTCAATTCTCGTTCACGTCGGCGGGGACCCTGACCGCCAACTCGCTCTACAATACCGATCCGACCAAGTCCGGCGTGGGATCCCTGACGGTCAAGCTTCCGAACGGCGCCAATATCGATGTGGTTGCGAACAAGGTGATCACCTCGGGGCGGATCGCGGCCGATCTGCAATTGCGCGACCAGACCCTGGTGCAGGCACAGACCCAGATCGATCAGCTCGCCGCGACGCTCTCCAGTTCGCTTTCCGACGTGACCACTGCCGGCACGGCCGTGACGTCGGGATCGCAAGCCGGCTTCAATTTGAATGTGGCGAACCTGCAGCCGGGCAACACGATCAATCTGACCTACACGAACAACGCCACAGGCGCCCAGCAGCAGGTGCAGATCGTCAACGTGAACGATCCGAGCGCGTTGCCGCTGCAAAATGTTCCAAACGCCAATCCGCAGGTGATCGGGGTCAATTTTTCCGGCACCATGGCTTCGGTGGTGGCGCAGCTCAACGCGGCGCTCGGCCCAAACAATTTGCAGTTTTCAAATCCCTCCGGCAGCACGTTGCAGGTGGTCAACCTGAACGCGGGGGCGACCGTCAATGCGGCCTCCGTCACGACCACGACCTCGTCGCTGACCAGCGGCAGCCCGCAGCTGCCATTGTTCACCGACGCAGGTGCGCTGTATACGGGCGCGATCACCGGCAGCGGCTCGCAAATGACCGGCCTTGCCGGACGCATCACGGTCAATTCGGCGCTGCTCAATAATCCAGCGGACCTCACGGTCTACAGCACCTCGCCGCCGACGGCGGCCGGTGACACCACGCGCTCGGACTTTCTCTATTCGCAGCTGACCTCGGGCACCTTCACCTACTCGCCACAGACCGGTCTCGGTTCAGCCTCGGCGCCGTTCAACGGCACCATCGGCAATTACCTGCAGCAGTTCCTGAGCCAGCAGGCCAGCGCCGCCACATCGGCGACGCAGTTGCAGCAGGGCCAGAGCGTCGTCGTCAGCACGCTGCAGCAGAAATTCGATTCGACGGCCAAAGTCAGCATCGACAACGAGATGTCGAACCTGATCGCGCTGCAGAATTCCTACGCCGCCAATGCCCACGTGATGTCGGTCGTTCAAACCATGATGTCGACTTTGATGCAGATCCAACTGTAAGGCGATCCAGATGGCGATCAACAGTATAGGCTATAGTGGTTCGCTGTTCGGCCAGGCGGTTCAGAACCTCAACACCCAGCTCACCAACCTGTCGACGCAGCTCGCGACCGGCGAGAAATCGACCACCTATTCCGGCATGGGCACCAATGAGGGCTTCGCGATCGCGGCGCGATCGCAGCTCGCCAGCATTTCTGCGTTCACCGACACCATGACCAACGTCACCACCACCATCAACGCCGCCAATACCGCGCTGCAGTCGCTGTCGACGATCGGCGGCCAGGTGCAGAGCGACGCGGCCACCGTTTCGCAGAACCTCAACAGCACCGGACAAACCATCGCGCAGGAGAACGCGCAGAGTGAGCTGACTTCGATGGTTGGAATTCTCAACACCCAGGTCGGCGATCGCTTCATCTTCTCCGGCAGTGCGATCAACACGCCCTCGGTTGCGTCCGCCGACGACATCATGAACGGCAACGGCACCCAGGCCGGCTTGAAGCAGGTGATTGCCGAGCGGGCGCAGGCGGATGGCACCACCGGTCTCGGCCGTCTGGTGATTACGCCACCATCTGTGGCGTCTCCGACGACGGTTTCGGTTGCCGAGGACGTTGCCGGCTCCCCGTTCGGCCTGAAACTGAGTTCAGTATCGTCGTCGCTGACCGGCGCGACCGTGACCGGTCCGTCCGGCTCGCCCGCGAGTGTTTCGATCAGCCTTGGCGCCACCAATCCAAATCCGGGCGATCAGGTCAGCCTCACCTTCAATCTCCCTGATGGCACCACCGCTTCCGTTCAGTTGACGGCATCGAGCGCGACGCCGCCGCCGACCGGCAGCTTTGCCATCGGCGCGACACCGGCGGCGACCGCCGCGAATCTGAACACGGCTTTGAACACCGCGATCGGCACGCTGGCCAATACGACACTGGTGGGGGCCTCCGCAGTTGAAGCGGGGCACGACTTTTTCGACCCATCGGGAACCGCCACGGGAAGCGTGGTCAACAACAAGGCCGCGACGCCTGCGCCGATCACCGGCGCGACCGCGCTGTCCGGCGCCGCAAACACAGATTCGCTCTCGACCAATTTCGCGGCTGGCGACACCATCACCGTCAACGGCACGCCCATCACCTTTGTCGCCTCCGGCGCGACCGGCAACGAGCTCAACGTCACCGACAGCGTCCAGACGCTGTTGTCCAAGATCGACTCGATCACGGGCACCTCGACGCCTTCGACCATCAGCGGCGGCGTGATCACGCTGCACACCGACAACGCCGCGAGCCTGAACATTACGAGCTCGAACACGGCCGCGCTTGGCGCACTCGGCTTTGGCCCGACCGTGACTGCGGTCCAGCCGCCGTTGCGGGTCTCGGGCTCGCCGTTGAGCAGCGCAACCTCGCTGGTCAACGGTTCGGCCGATACCGTGGCCTGGTACACCGGCAATTCCAGCGCATCGCCGCGGGCCTCGTCAACGGCCTTGGTCGATTCATCCATCTCGGTTCAATACGGCGCGCAGGCCAACGAGCAGGCGATCCGAAACCAGCTCGAGGGGGTCGCGGTATTCGCGGCCGTCACGGCGTCGCCGACCGGTACTAATTCTGCCGGGCAGATCTCGGCGCTCAGCTCGCGCATCTCGACCAACCTGACGTCGCAGCCAGGCCAACAGACCATCTCGGATATTCAGACCGATTTTGCCAACGCCCAGACCGTGATGAAGGAGGCAGGCGCCCGGCAATCCCAGACCCAGACCATGTTGCAAACGATGGTCGACGACACCGAAACCGTCTCGACGGAGCAGGTGGCGAGCCAGATCCTGGCGCTGCAGACGACCCTGAGCGCCTCCTATCAAACCACCTCGATGCTCGCCGGGTTGACGCTGACCAAGTTCCTTGTGCCGGGCGGCTAAACCGCCGGCGCCTGACGGCGGAGAAGGTTGCTGCGTCGCGCGAAATAAAGCTTTCGTTAACCATACCTGTTTACTTCTCGGAAAGCGGGTTAACGCCGCGTTAGCTGCCATTGGGGCCACTGTGTCGGACCAGCCAGGCACAGCGGTTTGGGCGTGGGGTCTTAGCGATGCTTAATGGTGGCGTTCGGCTCCAGGTAGCCGAGAAGGCGAACTCCGGGGATCAATCTTCCGCGTCCGCCATGGCCGAACTGTTCGCGCCGCTGGATCGGCTGCTCAGCGGCGGGGGCGACCCGCGGCTGACCATCAATCCGGCCACCGGGCTTAATGAATATGGCTGTCAGCCCTCTCCTTGTCCGGACACCCTGAGCTTCTCCTCGAGCACGGCGACGTCGATATCGCAGCGCGCCTACGATCGCGCCCGGAATGCGCGGGAAGCGCTGATGCAGTCCGCCATCGCGGTGGGCATCGAAGCCGCGTTCGATGCACGCATCGAGGCGATGCGGGATGAGTTGAGGGCCTGCCTCGGGTTGTCCCGAACGAAGGTCGATGTTGTGTTTTCGCCGTCGGGCACGGATTCGCAGCTGCAGGCGCTGTTCCTCACCCGCGCGCTCTTCGGCCCAGCTCTGACGACGATCGTGGTGGCGGCCGATCAAACCGGCAGCGGAACCGTCAATACCGCGCGCGGATATCATTTCAGTGCCGCGACGGCGACCGGAAGCCGGGTGCGCAAGGGAGAGCCCATCGCGGGGCTCGCTCATTCCGTCGACAGCATCGCGCTGCGGCTGTTCGATGAGGCAGGCGAGGCGCGCCCGCAAACGGCCAGCGATTGCCAGGTTCTCGACGCGGTCGAAAGATCGGTCGCCCAGGGAAGCAAGGTGCTTCTTCAGGTCATGGATTCCTCGAAGTTCGGCTGGCGGGCCCCGAGCGAGCGATGCCTCGAGGAAATCTCGGCGCGCTGGCCCGGCCGGGTTCAGGTCGTGGTCGACGCCTGCCAAATGCGCCTCGGTCGCGCGTGGCTGCGAAAATATCTCGATCGCGGATATATGGTCCTCATTACCGGGTCGAAGTTCTTCACCGGCCCGCCCTTCAGCGGCGCGCTGCTGGTGCCCTCGGCTTTCGCCGCTGATCTCGATGCGGCCACCGACATCGCCCCTGGGCTTCTCGAATATAACAGCCGCAGCGACTGGCCGCGAAACTGGCCGAACCTGCGGTCGCGTTTCCCGATCAGGAGCAATTTCGGCCAATGGCTTCGCTGGGAAGCGGCGCTCGAGGAAATCGGGGCCTATTACCGTGTGCCCGACGAATTTCGCATGATGGCGCTGACGACGTTCGGCGAGGGGGTCGAGCGGATCATCGCTTCCTCACCGTCGCTCCGTCTGCTGCCGCCGCAGCAAAGGCCTTCCGACACCTTCGCCGACGATGAAGAACTGGCGCGGCGGACGATCTATTCGTTCGTGATCCGGCAGGGGACTGGCGTCCTCACCCTGGAAGATTGCAGGACGCTGTACCGCGCGCTTGCCCGTGGCGCGGCAGGTGCCGCGCCCGCCGATGATGCGGAGAATGCGGCGAAGGAGAATGCCGCGAAGGCTTGCCTGATCGGCCAGCCGGTCGCGCTGGGTTGCGACGCGAATCCTGCCGCGGCCCTCCGCATCAGCGCGAGCGCGCGCCTCGTCTCGGAAGCGTGGTGTCCGGACGAAGCTGCGGCGCTCGGGAATTTGCAGCGCGCACTCGGCGATGTCGGCACTGCGGTTGCAAGGCTCGAGAGCCTGCTCGCCCGCGCCGATGGTCTGCAATTGGCAGGGGCTTCCCATGGAGCTTGAGGACGGCGCGGCGACCGGTCTTGCGCATTACCCGAGCGCCGACCGTATCGGATTCGCTAGATTAACGACGATGGCATTCGAGGGTGCCGATCTTCGCCCATTGCGGGACGAATTGTTTTCGAAGCTTGCCGCCGGCACGGCCGACGCGGGCGAGGGGCTCGATCTGTCGCTGATCACGCAGCTGCTTGGTGACAGGCAGGCGGGAATCGCCATTCAGGCGGAAGTGCTCGCCTTCCATCAATTGTACCGGTCGCCATGTTCGTCGGAAAAGCCGAAATTGCGCGTTCTGGCGCTCGCGGCCGCCATCGACATGGGTGGCAACACGCCGATCGAGTTCTTGCTGGAAAATTCCGGAATCGAGCTTCAGACGCTCTACGTCGTCGCGGGAGTGGACTTGCCGGCGCCGTTGCCCCAGCACGACGTTGCGATCGTGATCGCTTCCGATTCAGAGGAATGTCTTGAGGCGCTGCGCAAGATCGATTTCGTGGCCTCGCGCTGGCCGCGGCCGCTTCTCAATCCGCCGCGGCTTGTCCGCCATCTGGATCGCGACAAGCTGCATGGCTTGCTGCGCGGTATTGAAGGTCTTGATATCCCGGCCACCGCCTGCGTGACGCGCGCGCAATTAACCGAGATCGCCCGTTCAAATAGCAGTCTTGCCGACGTGGCGGCAGAGCTGGAATTCCCGATCATCATTCGGCCGCGCGGCTCGCATGCAGGCGTCGGGCTCGCCAGGGTCGACGATGGCGCCATGGTCGCGCGATATCTGGCCGACCGGTCGGAGCAGGAATTCTTCGTCGCGCGTTTCGTCGATTATGCAGGTAGCGATGGCCTGTTCCGCAAATACCGGATCGTGTTCGTCGATGGCCGCCCCTTTGCCTGTCACATGGCGATCGCCGACCGCTGGGATATCTGGTATCTCAACGCGGGCATGACATTCAGTGCGGAGAAGCGCAGCGAAGAGGAAAGCTTCATGCGCGACTTCGACCGCGATTTCGCCGTCCGCCATGGAAGCGCGCTCGCCGCCGTCGCCGAGCGGGTGGGTCTCGACTATTTCACGATCGACTGCGCGGAAAACAGAAGCGGCGAGTTGCTGATCTTCGAGGCCGACAACACCGCGGTCGTCCACAACATGGATTCACCGCAGGTGTTCCCCTACAAGCCGCCGCAGATGCGCAAGATCTTCGAAGCCTTCGCGGCGATGCTGCATCGCCGCGCCCGGCTCGGCCAGGAACGCGCAGCATAGCACGCCGCGCTGTAAGGGCTCAAACGGCTTCACGCCTTAGCCCGCGTTTCTGATGACATCGCCGCGGTCGCAGCCTGCGCCAACAATTCGGATCCTCGCACTTTGCCGGCCAGATGATCGCGCGCATTACGCGCGACCATTTCACCACGGAACTGGCCGGCCATCGCATGGCTCCGTTACCGAGTTGGAATTTTTCGTTTGATAAATTGAACGGAAAACCCAACACTCGCCAACGCGACCAAAAAAACAAAGGACGGGGAAATGGCTGAGCCGGTCGAGCAGGACGGGATGCTGATCGAGTGGGACGTCGGGATCGTCATGGACGACGGCGTGGTGGTGCGGGCGGACGTGTTCCGGCCGAAGGTACCAGGGAAATACCCGGTCCTCCTGACCTACGGCCCCTATGCCAAGGGGCTCGCCTTTCAGAAGGGCTATCCGAGCGCCTGGCAGGCCATGATCGCAAATCACCCGGACGTGGCCTTTGGGTCGACCAACAAGTATCAGAATTGGGAAGTGGTCGACCCGGAGAAATGGGTACCCCACGGCTATGTCTGCGTGCGCGTCGACTCGCGCGGAACCGGACGGTCACCGGGCTATGTCGATCATTTTTCGCCGCGGGAGACGCGCGATTTTTGCGAATGCATCGAATGGGCCGGCGTCCAGGGCTGGTCGAACGGCAAGGTCGGTCTCAACGGCATCTCCTATTACGCGATCAACCAGTGGCAGGTGGCTTCGCTGCAGCCGCCGCATTTGAAGGCCATGTGCATCTGGGAGGGTGCGGCCGACTGGTATCGCGACATGACGCATCACGGCGGTATTCTGTCGACGTTCTGGGCCAACTGGTACGACATGCAGGTGAAGACCGTGCAGTTCGGGCTCGGGGAGAGGGGCCCCCGCAGCGTCGTCACCGGCGCGCTGGTGTGCGGCGACGAAACCATGTCGGACGATGAACTGGCGCGCAACCGGTCGGGCTTCGGCGACGACATTCTCGCTCATCCGCTCGACGATGATTACCACAAGGCGCGCTCGCCGAACTGGGACAAGGTCACGGTGCCGTTTTTGTCGGCGGCAAACTGGGGCGGTCAGGGCCTGCACCCGCGCGGAAATTTTGAAGGCTTTGTCCGCGCTGCGTCAAAGGAGAAGTGGCTGGAATGCCATGGCCTCGAGCATTGGACGCATTTCTACACCGACTATGGCCGGAACTTGCAGAAACGATTCTTCGATTTCTACCTCAAGGGCGAAGCCAATGGTTGGGCGGAGCAGCCGAAAGTGCAGCTGCAGGTCCGCCACATCGATCGCTTCGTCGAGCGGCATGAGGCCGATTGGCCGCTGCCCTCGACGGTCTGGACCAGGTTTTACCTCGATCCCCGCGATCAGACGCTTTCCTTGACGCCGCCAGCGGAGGACGCGGAGATCAGTTTTGCGGCGATGGGCGACGGACTGACATTCATGTCGCGGCCCCTGACGGAAGACACCGAGATCACCGGTCCACTGGCGGCCAATTTGCGAATTTCGTCCAGCACCGGGGACGCCGACATCTTTGTCGTCTTCCGCGTCTTTAGTTCCGACATGCGCGAGGTGACATTTGTGGGTGCGATCGATCCGCATACGCCCATCGCGCAGGGCTGGCTGCGCGCGTCGCATCGCAAGCTCGATGAAGCCTTGTCCCGGCCGTACCGTCCCTACCACAGGCATGACCAGGTTAAGCCGCTGCAGCCGGGCAAGCCGGTTGATCTCGCCATCGAAATCTGGCCGACGTCGATCGTCGTGCCCAAAGGGTATCGCATTGCGTTGAGCGTTCGCGGAAGGGATTACGCGTGGCAGGCAGCGACGGGCGCGAAACTCTCCAATTTCAAGAACGAACTGCTGGGATGTGGACCATTCTTGCACGATGACCCGCGTGATCGTCCGAACAGGCTGTTCGCAGGAATGACCACGCTCCATATAGACCAAAGAGGTTCTTGCCACGTCGTGGTTCCGGTTGTCAGAAATCACTAGTGTGGTGGTTCAGAAGTTCTTTTCGTCAGTGCGGGCTAAGTCCATCAAGAGAACTTCTGAACCAAAACCACACTAGAATCATAGATTTCTAGTGTCCTTTCGAATCCGAAGTTCGCAAAAGAGGGTGCTGCAAGGGAGTGCGAACTTCGGATTCGGGACACCAGAACAAAATCAAGACAACCGGTCGAAGAAACAAAAAGGGAATTTCAGGGAGGACACAATGAGAATTTCACGCCGTGAATTTGTTGGGGGTGTCGCGGGAACCGGCCTGTCAAGCGTGAT
>JBKQRS010000110.1:0-9944 GCA_052143915.1 Bradyrhizobium sp. | reverse complement strand
CCGCGGACGGGAGTTAACTGAAGGTAGTTAACTTTTGCGCGCTAATCTGCAAACAAAGCCCTTGCCCACCGAGCTCGAATTTTAGCCAAGAAATTTCGAGCATCCTCAGACAACAGGATACGAAGCGCCTTCACTCGATCTTCCTGAGCCAAAGGCACCAAATAGGGCCTGAGCGGCGCAAGTCCGCGATCGGTCAGCGTCCCGCCATTGTAGGCAATCCGCACACGTTCAATCCAGGCACACAGTTCTTGCCTTCCGGCAGAGATTTGCTTCTCCGATCCGACGACCCGGTCCTTGTCCATAAATGTATCCTCCGATGCTCAGTCCTGAACGGACAAAATTCAGGCTGCTGCGCGAACGGATAATCGTTGTTGAATTGGATCAACACTACTTCGCAAATGAATGGCAGCGGCCACGCTTGGAATTGCGATCGCATGGCGCGGGCGCATTGCATGGCAGCGAAACGTATTTGGCATTGCTCTTGCGACCAAGCTGTCGACGTACGATAGTTTGCTTCCACGCCATAGTGGAGGATCCAATCCATGCATGCCACCGACCCGGTCGTGACGTTTCTTCTGGTTCTGGTAATCGGCATTGTTGCCGGCATTCTCTTCGACCGGCTGGCTGGGCCGTCCTGGCTCGCCCGGCAGTTCTCCGGATCGACCCGCGGCATCATCACCAGCGCACTCGTCGGCGTGGCCGGGGCGTTCGTCGGTTATCACATCGCTATGCTTGCGCTCGGCGGCGCGCTGCTGACGTCGGTCATCGCCGCGGCGGTCGGTGCCGCCGTTGTGCTGTTCGGTTGGCGAATGGCCAAGTAATACCTGACCAGTGCGTCAGCCGATCCGTTGCACGGCTATGTGTTAGCGCTTGTGCCCGTGTCGAGTTTTCGTAAGCCGGTTTGAAAAAGCCATTGTTGCTGCACGTCGACTGTCCGAGCTTCGTTCGAAACAGGTGAGCGTTACTGTCTCAATTCCGGCGCCGGCGCCCTGAGTTTTGCTGAGGTTGCGCTAAATCAAGACAGGCCACCGTCGAAAATATTTGGATCGCGCGGGTCAACAGTTTTCCGGAGAGATCGTACATGAAGTTTCATTTTATGATGGCTGCTTGTATCGCGGCAGTTCTTTCGTTGCCTTTGGTGGCGCAGGCTCAGGGCGTAGTCAGGGGCGCGGAAGAAGGCGCCGCCGAGGGCAATCGCGCTGCCGGTCCGGTTGGGGGCGCGGTCGGCGGTGCCGTTGGCGGCATCGTCGGTGGCGTTGAAGGAGTGCTCGGAATTCCGCAACGAAGCGGTTCGACTTCCGGCCGCAATCGCTCTGATCGAGCCGAGCTTTCGGCAAATCAGATCAGCAACGAATTTGCCGCTCGTACCGCCCGCATCAAGGCGGACCTGCGCCTGACACCGGAGCAAGAGAAGAATTGGCCTGGCTTCGAGAGTGCCATGAGCGACATGGGCAAGAGGTACGGCGATCGCCAGACCGCCGTGCAAGCCGATCGTACACAACAGAAAGCTCCCGCCGACGTCATCGAGCAATTGCGCGACGAGGCTCAGTTCTTGAGCGAGCGCTCCGCCGATCGGAAGACGCTCGCCGACGCCGCCCAACCGCTATATGCGAGCCTCGATGATCAACAGAAGCGGCGCTTCGCGAAGGAGCTTATCGACGTGAGCCGTTGGCCGGCTCCGTGATCGAGAAAATGGGCGCCTAGACTCTAGAACTGGACTCAACAACAAACACACGGAGACAAAGAATGTCGATTGGAACGATCATACTCATTATTCTTGTAATAGCCCTGCTCGGCGGCTTTAGCGGAATCGGCGGCGGGCGATTCTATGGCACCGGGTATTATGGCGGTGGAGGCCTGGGCCTGATCGTCGTCATTCTGCTGATTTTGCTACTGCTCGGCAGACTCTAAGTTCTGCAGACTCCAAGTTCTTAAGCGGTCCGCCTTGGCGGGCCGTTTCCTATTGCAGATCAACTCGATGTCCAAACACGGTCATATGCCGCCGGTGTCGCTTATGCGTCCGTTTCCACAGCAAGCTTTTCGGTGTGATTGCACATATCGCATTTGAATGTGCGCAAGTCGAAACCCTGCGCCGAGGGCTTGATGCTGGATCCAGGGGTGGGTGATCAAAATTGCTCACTATCGGAATTAGATAAATCGCCGGCGTTTGACCTGAATCAATATGTTGTGGCGCGTCGGATTGCATTTTTCCAGACATGGGCGATCAGGCAGTCATTCCGCAGCAGGTTTGCAGCGACAACAAGGCGGGCGGGTTGACGCCGATTCTGACGTTTTCGAACTCGGTGCGCCGCACCGTCGAGAGCTACGAGCGCGAGTTGATCCAGCACAGATCCATGGAAATACGCCTGCGCGATGCGCTGGCGGAGAGTGAGGCGCGGCTTCGTCAACGGGATGAGTTGATCCAGCAACAAGAACTCCTGAGCAGGGAATCCGATCATCGGCTGATGAACGACCTGCAAATGACCATCAGCCTGCTTTCGTTGCAGAGCCGGTCAGCGACGAACGCGGAAGCAGCTGCGCAACTGGCCGTTGCGGCCAATCGCGTTTCCATGATTGCGCGTATCCATCATCGCCTTCATGCCTACGACGGGATGCAAGCCATCGAATTCAGGAAATTCCTTGAGGACTTCGCCCGCGACTTCTCTGCGATGCTGTCGTCGGACGAGCGCCCGGAGCAGGTCCTCGTCGAAGGCATTGAAGTCAATCTGCTGGCCGCGACAGCGATTCCGCTCGGCTTCATCGTCAGTGAGTTGATCACCAACGCCGCCAAATACGGCAACGGTCCGATCGCCATCCGCCTGCAACCCGATTCGGCCTATGGTTACGCGCTTTCGGTCTCCAATGCCGGCCCGGCCTTGCCGGAAGGGTTCGACCCTACCGCCAACAAGGGACTAGGGATGAAAATTATTCAATCGTTCGCAAGGCAGATCGGCGGTGAGTTGCGGATCGGCCGCGGTGACGACGGCCGGGGCGCGCGATTTACCGTGCTGTTTTCCGGAATCGCCGCGGAGACCGTGCCGCGGACGACAAGCCCAGGAACAACCGCATTGTCAGCATCAAGTCGTTCACATTAGAAAAGGGGATCATCAGATGAATCGTATTCGAGTTGCAGCGATTGTCGGCGCTGGAATGATGTTCGCGACGGCGCCCGCTTTGGCCGGCGTGACGAGCATTGCCCGTCCGCAATCGGTAAAGCCCGACCCTCAAGTCAAGCAGATCAGGTACGTCAATCCAGAAGCCATTATCGGCGGCGTGATCTCCGGCGTGCTGGGCGGGGTCGTCGGCGGGAACTGCTATTTCAACGATTGCGGGTATGACAACGACTACTATGGCGGCGGCGGTTACTACGGCGGCGGCTATCGTGGCGGTGGACGCGGATATCGTGGCGGCGGACGCGGCGGCGGCGGAGTTCACGTCGGTCATGCCGGTGGCGGTGGTCATGCGGGCGGCGGCGGTGGTGGTCACGGCGGCGGCAGAAAATAAGGACCCAGAGCCGGCGACCAGCGTTTGTCTACGCTCAACGGCCTTCAGTTGAGAAAACGTGAAATCGAATCCAATCACCAAAATTCAACCCATCATGGGAGCATGAGAAATGCGGAAGCTGAACGTTTCGGTCCTGATTGTTGCATCTGCGGCCTTTGCCGCAACTTTGGGTCAGGCGGAGGCCGGGCCATACGGACCACGCCACGCGCCCTTCGAACGCATTTGCGACGAGCGAGGCGGACCGACGCACCGCCCTGAAATGGCGAATCTCCTGGCGGAATATCTGGACCTGAATGACGCGCAAAAGGCCGCCTTCAAGGAATTCCACGACGCACGCAAGAAGTCACTCGAAGATGCGAAAGCCGCCCTTTGTACCAACAAGCCGGACTTGACGACCTTCGAGGCCCGTCTGGTTTTCGGTCAGACTTTGCTCGAGGCAAGACTGACGGCGTTGAAAGCGGAGAATCCGAAGCTGATCGCCTTCTACAACAGCCTTGACGACCGGCAGAAAGCGAAGTTCGACAGGTTCCGCGAACGCCGCGGCCGCGAGTGAAGAGAACATGATATCCTCTCCCTTAGAGGAGGCGTATCGTCTTGCGGAGCTATTTCGCCTCTTCCTCCGTCCCGCCGACGGTTTCCATGGGCGCGATCGGAACCATTGTCGTTGAGGCGACTTGTCGATGCACTGCCGGATGCGATTACCCAAGGCATCCGATGAATGACGGCCTCAGCATGTACCCCCGCGCTGAGGCCGTTTTCTTTCGGACCAACTCGTCGCAATCATTGCCCAAGCCTCGATGATGCGACGCGCGCTAGCTCCTCAATCCCGGCGCTTCGTGGCCGGTGCGCGCGACATATTCGCTGTAGCCGCCGCCATACTGGTGAATGCCCTCGGGCGTCAGCTCCAGCACCCGATTGGAAAGGGCAGCGAGGAAGTGCCGGTCGTGCGAGACGAACAGCATGGTCCCCTCGAACTCCGACAGCGCATTGATCAGCATCTCCTTGGTCGCCATGTCCAGATGGTTGGTGGGCTCATCGAGCACCAGGAAGTTCGGCGGGTCGAACAGCATTTTCGCCATCACCAGGCGCGCCTTCTCGCCGCCCGACAGCACCCGGCATTTCTTCTCGACGTCGTCGCCGGAAAATCCGAAGCAGCCGGCCAGCGCCCGCAGCGAGCCCTGCCCTGCCTGCGGGAACGCATCTTCCAGCGATTGAAACACCGTGCGTTCGCCTTCCAAAAGATCCATGGCGTGCTGCGCGAAGTAACCCATCTTCACGCTGCCCCCGAGCGCCACCGTGCCATCGTCGGGCTCCGTGGAGCCCGCCACCAGTTTCAGCAGCGTGGACTTTCCGGCGCCGTTGACACCCATCACGCACCAGCGCTCCCTGCGGCGGACCATGAAATCCAGCCCGTCATAGATGATCCGGTTGCCATAGCCCTTTTGCACCCGCTTCAGGCTCACGACGTCTTCGCCCGAGCGCGGGGCGGGCAGAAAATCGAACGCCACGGTCTGGCGGCGCCTCGGCGGTTCGACCCGCTCGATCTTCTCCAGCTTCTTCACCCGGCTCTGCACCTGGGCGGCATGCGAGGCGCGCGCCTTGAAGCGCTCGATGAACTTTATCTCTTTCGCCAGCATCGCCTGCTGGCGCTCGAACTGCGCCTGCTGCTGCTTCTCGTTCAGCGCGCGCTGCGCCTCGTAGAACTCGTAATTGCCGGAATAGGTGGTCAGCGATCCGCCGTCGATCTCCACCACCTTGTCGATGATGCGGTTCATGAACTCGCGGTCGTGCGAGGTCATCAGCAGCGCGCCCTCATAACCTTTCAGAAACTGCTCGAGCCAGATCAGGCTTTCGAGGTCGAGGTGGTTGCTGGGCTCGTCGAGCAGCATGGCATCGGGGCGCATCAACAGAATTCGCGCCAGCGCCACGCGCATCTTCCAGCCGCCCGACAGCGCGCCGACGTCGCCGTCCATCATCTCCTCGCTGAAGCTCAAGCCAGCCAGCACCTCGCGCGCCCGCCCCTCCAGCGCATAACCGTCGAGCTCCTCGAAGCGGTGCTGCACTTCACCGTAGCGCGCGATGATATCCTCCATATCATCCGCCCTGTCAGGATCAGCCATCGCGGCCTCGAGCTCCCTCAGCTCGCTGGCGACGGTACTGACCGGACCGGCGCCATCCATTACTTCGGACACAGCGCTGCGGCCGGACATCTCGCCGACGTCCTGGCTGAAGTAGCCGATGGTGACGCCGCGATCGACCGCCAGCTGGCCCTCGTCCGGGAGCTCCTGGCCCGTGATCATGCGGAACAGCGTCGTCTTGCCGGCGCCATTGGGACCGACGAGGCCGACCTTTTCGCCCTTCTGGAGCGCCGCGGAGGCCTCGATGAAGAGGATCTGGTGGCCGATCTGCTTACTGATGTTGTCGAGACGAATCATGTGCACCGGGGCTGCCTGAGAAAAAGCTTCGGGCCGCTCTTATGCCATGTGAGGGACCAGTGGAAGGGTGTTCCGGGGCGGGTGGCCATGCACCAAAACCGGCATTCCCGGAGGCCGTTCTTGATCCGGAGCAGGCTTGCGAATGGGGACATATCAGATCGCTATGGGCCCCGCGTCTTTCAGACCCTTCACCTGCCGCAAGCTCAACAGCCGCGGCAGATATTATTTATTTTGGCGTCAAGGCGCGCATTTTCGGCCGCGAGAAGATCGGCAGGTTGACCTTGCGGCGTTGAGGGCGTCGAGGATGCGGAAGGCGGCTTGGCATTGCTCATGGGCGGCATGGTTTTGTCGTAGCACGCGAGACGATCGCTGGCCTTTGGTACGGACTGGCATTCCGGCGTTTGAGCGATCGCAGGCCCGCAAAGCGCGCATAGCGTGATCAACAGCGCGAGAGGTTTCATCGCAATTCTCCGATATCAGCAAGCTTCACCAACAACCATGGCGATGCGTTCGCGAAAGCGATTGATGCAGCGCAAGCTGACGGCGCGACCTTTGATTGACTCAGGTCAAGATGGGGTCGCAACAATTCTGCTAGCCGAAAAAACTGATCGGCCTAAGAAAGGAGATCAATCATGTCACATCGAAGCATTATCTCCGTTGCTGCATCGGTCATCATCGGTGTCGCCTGCATTGCGACGGTATCGACAGATGCCTTCGCATATCGCAGAGGTGTCGGCGTTGGTCGCGTTGGCGTCCATCACGGTGGCGCCTATCGCGCCGGCGTTTATCGTGGCGCAGCCGTGCGTCGAGGTGTCGCGGTAGGCGTCGGCGCTGCCGCCGTCGGAGCCGCGGCCGCGGGCGCTTACTATGCGCCACGCTGCCCCTACCCGCCCTGCTATTAATATTTGATGGCTCTCATGCGCGCGGCGTTTAAGGCTTCGCGCATGATACCGGTCATCTGAACCAAAGATGAAGCGCGACCAACCGCACTGATCAACACGTCAGTCTATCTTACGCATGTGTGGCGCTTTCAGCACAGAACGGTGCCAAGCGGCTGCAATTGATTCACATCAAAGGTGGGTGGCGAACCGAGGCTCAACCTTTTTTCCATTCAATTTGGAAGAAAGGAAATGTCATGAATTTTTTCTCCAAATACATGGGGTCAGCGGCGCTGATGTTGCTCGCGACCACCGTCGTTTCAGCAAACGCGGCCGACTTGCCGGCCAAGGCATACGTTCCGGCGCCGGTGGCGGCACAGGTCTATAACTGGACCGGTCTCTATGTCGGTGTGAATGGCGGCTATGGCTGGGGCGCACAAGATCCGTTGACGCTCGTCTCCAACCGGTTCGACCGCTCAACCTTCGATATCAATGGCGGGATGTTCGGTGGGACCATGGGTGCCCAAATCCAGCAGGGATATGTGGTGCTCGGTCTTGAGGGGGACCTCGATTGGGCCAACATCAAGGGCACCGGTATCTCAACTCCGACCATCGCGGGCATTCCGCAGGGTATTACGCTCAATATTGCGTCCAACATCAGCGCTGTTGGAACGGCACGGGCGCGCGTCGGTGTCGCCATGGATAATTGGCTGTTCTACGGAACGGGCGGCGCAGCATTCGTTAAATCCAGCGCGAATGGCACCTCGATCGCGGGGGTGCCCTGCGGAACGTTCGGTGTTCTTACCAATTGCGCCGCTTCGGCATGGCGGCCGGGACTGGCCGCTGGCCTTGGCGCAGAGTGGGGCTTCATGCCAAAATGGTCCGCGAAACTTGAATATCTCTACATCGCGGTGATGGGCAGTGGCGTCAGTACGGACCACTTGAATACTATCCGCGCAGGGATCAATTATCGATTCTAGCTCGCGACTGCGGCGGGCAGCCGGTTGATACTCGAAGCCAGCCGAAGCGATGTACGAACAACTGAACATCGCTCCGGCTGGCCGCTCCAAAACGAAGGGCTCTGCGAGATGCGAAATCATCTTAAGGTCTCAGCCGTCCTCGTGGCCGCTCTATTTGCTTCGACGGCAAGCGTCGATGCACAAACCGGCGAATTCGCCAATCAACCTCCCGGGGCGGTCGTTCATGAAGGCTATGAGCTGCAAGACTGGTGGCAGAATGCGCGAAATCGTGCGCCCGTGTATCCACCTGCAGCGGCCGTGCCGGAACCAAAATCGCAGCAAGCCGAAACCAACGTCGTGAAGCCAAAACGGCCGAAATATCAACAGTGATGCGGCCGTCGGTCTGCTAGCCGAAAACATCGGCGATCTGCGACAGTCACTCAAACAACCAACTGGTTCAAAGAATATACATCCGCTTGGCCTGCGAAAGCGCGGACGCACAGCCGGCGCGATCTCCCTTGGCGTCCAACCGCTTGGCGCGCGCCACGGTCGCGGAGAATTTTGATTGCAGGCGAACCTGGGCCTGTTTCAGGGAGGCGGGCGTTGGCTGCCGATCAAGTTGTGCGTTGACCGATTGCGGCGCCGTCAATCCGGCGAACGGATTTCCGGCGGAGTCGCGAACGGCTCTCTCGAACTCTGCAATGTCCGCGCTGCAAGGACCGGCATGCGCGATCGAACTGTTCAGGCAGAGTACCGTGCAAACAATTGGTCCCGCTGCTATCAGAAATTTTGACATCGGATCGCGCTCCAGTTTGTGCACCCAGTAGTTCAAATCCGACGGGCTTGCCTCTTGATCCAAATCAAGGCTGTCACACCGACCTGCATCCATTCTTTTAAATTGCTGTCGCGTTTTGCCAAATGGAGCGATTCATCATGAGCACTCGTCGACTGGGCATTACGACATTGACGCTGACCTTTCTGTTGTCCGCGGCAGCAAGCGCACAACAGATCAACGGCGTGCCGGGCTCACCGAGCGCCACCACGACGCTCAGCGGCAAGCAGCTTCCCCCGCCCGATCCGAAGTTCGGCGGCGTGATCAAGGATGACGCTCTGCAGTCGAAACCCTGGTGGCCGCCGCGCATCGTGCCGCCGAAGGGAGCACCCAACGTGCTCCTTATCATTACCGATGACGCCGGCTTCGGCGTGCCCAGCACGTTTGGCGGCGTGATCCCGACGCCGACGATGGACCGTATCGCCAGCGAGGGCCTGCGCTACAACCGCATGTTTTCGACCGCACTGTGCTCGCCGACGCGCGCCGCGCTGATCACCGGGCGCAACCACCACTCGGTCGGTTTCGGCGTGATCTCCGAGCAATCGACCGGTTTCCCCGGCTACAACAGCATCATCGGCAAGGACAAGGCGACGATCGGGCGCATCCTCAAGGACAACGGCTATTCTACGTCCTGGTTCGGCAAGGACCACAACACGCCGGCCTTCGCCGCCAGCCAGGTCGGGCCGTTCGACCAGTGGCCCACCGGCATGGGGTTTGAATATTTCTACGGCTTTGTCGGTGGCGATGCCAACCAGTGGGCACCCAACCTGTTCCGCAACACGACACAGATCTATCCGTTCCTCGGCAAGCCGGCCGGCACCTGGAACCTCGTGACCGCGATGGCCGATGATGCCATCGACTACATGGATCGGATAAACCAGACCGACCCGTCCAAGCCGATCTTCATCAAATACGCGCCCGGCGCCACCCACGCGCCGCACCATCCGACCAAGGAGTGGGTGGAGAAGATCGGCGCGATGCACCTGTTTGATGACGGCTACGAGAAGCTGCGCGAGCGCATCTTTGAGAACCAGAAGAAGCTCGGCGTGATCGCGAAGGATACGAAGCTGGCGCCCTGGCCCAACGACATGCTCAAGCCGTGGGACCAGCTTACCGCGGAGGAAAAGAAACTCTTCATCCGCCAGGTCGAGGTCTTCGCCGCCTACGCCGCGTATAACGACCACGAGATCGGCCGGGTGATCCAGCACTTCGAGGACCTCGGCAAGCTCGACAACACGCTGATCATTTACATCAACGGCGACAACGGAACCAGCGCCGAGGGCGGCCCGTTGGGTACGCCCAACGAGGTCGCGTTCTTCAACGGCATCAACGAAAT
>JBKQRS010000109.1:0-4368 GCA_052143915.1 Bradyrhizobium sp. | reverse complement strand
GCCGACGTCGTCGTCGAGATCCTCGACGCCTTCAACTGGTCGCAGTTCAACAACATCGCGGCGCGCGAGGCGTCGGGTGCATTTCTGCTGTTCCTTAACGACGACATCGAAATCATTCAGCCGGACTGGCTGCAGCCGCTGCTCGATCTCGCCGTGCGGCCCGAGGTCGGCATCGTCGGTCCGCAATTGCTCTATCCCGACCGCAGGGTGCAGCACGCGGGAATGTTTCTGGCGGGTCCTAGCACGGCGCGGCATGCTTTTCGCTACTGCGAGGAGAATGATCCCGGCTATCACGGCCTCGCCCTGACGCAGCGCAACGTCATCGCGTTGACGGGCGCCTGCATGTTGGTGCGCGCAGAAGTTTTCGGTCAACTCGGCGGTTTCGATGAGGCTCACGCCGTGATCAACAATGACGTCGACTTTTGCCTCAAAGCTCATGACGCCGGGTTGCGCAACGTGTACACGCCGTTTTCGCAGCTGATCCATCACGAGCTCGGGAGCCGCGCCCAGATTAAGGATGAGCACGATCTCAGCGCCTTCACTACGCGCTGGGATTCACTCATCGCCTCGGGCGATCCGTTCTTCCATCGCCACCTGTCGCGGTCGAGCGACAGCTATCAACACGAGGCCGAGCCGGTCCGCGCGGTATTCGCCGGCCATCCGCTCTATCAGACGGCGGACATCAAATGCATCCTTGCCGTCAAGGTCGATCATATCGGCGATTTCGTGACCGCGTTTCCAGCCTTGCAGCGAATTAAGGAGATTTTTCCGCAAAGCCGCCTTTGTGTTCTTGCCAGCCCCGCGTCGCAGCAGGTCGCTGCACTGGAGCCGGCGATCGATCAGGTCATCCCATTCGAGTTTTTTCATGCCCGTTCCGATCTCGGGCAGAAGGAGGTCGGCGAAACCGAGCTTGCCACGCTCGCCACGCAGCTCGCGTCACTCGACATCGATATCGCTATCGACCTGCGCAAACACCCCGATACCAGGCCTCTGCTGCAACAAGCGGGGGCGAAGTGGACCGCGGGTTTCGATTGGTGCAATCAATTTCCGTGGCTCGACATCGCACTCACCTGGGAAGGGGACACCAAGTCGACCGCCAAGCGGAGTCACATCGCCGTCGATCTTGTCAATCTGGTCGATGCAGTCGGAACAGCGGGCCGGCGCGACCGGGATCTAATCCAACGTTGCAACACTTGGTCCGCCCGTCAGTACGCCATAATCTCGCAACTTGGCAGCAAGGGCCTTTATGATCGGCCGGTTGTTTGCATACATCCGGCATCGGGAAACGAAACAAAGGAGTGGCCTCCTCAATACTTCGCCAGGCTTGCTGATGGATTGATCAAAGCGGATGATGTGAATATCGTACTCGTCGGCGGGCCCGATGACGCAGAAATCGTGACCCGAATGCTAGAGCATATGACAGAAAAGGACCGCGTCACCTCTCTCGTGGGTCGCCTAAGGCTTGATCAATTGGCCTATTTTCTCGACACGTGCGCATTGTTCGTGGGAAACGATAGTGGTCCAAAGCACATCGCGGCGGCACTCGGGGTGCCGACCGTCGGTATTCATTCCGGCGTTGTCGATCCGCGCGAATTTGGGCCACTCGGCGATGCCGCAGTCGTCGTCAAGCGCGACATGACCTGTGCGCCTTGCTATTCCGCAAAACGCGAGGATTGTCACCGCGGGCTCGCCTGCCTGACCGGTCTGTCTGCCGCCGACGTTCTGCCGCTATGCCGCCGACTGCTCGGCGCCGGCCGGAGCATCCGGCCGCAAGCATGATGATCGCCAAATGACGGAGCCACAGTGCCGGATCACCTGCATTTCATCTCGTCCTATTGCCTGCATCTCAATCTGATCGAGCGGTTATGAGCCTTATGCACAGGAACCTCACGCAGAACAAATGCTATGCAACATGCGGCCAATTCGCCGATGCGACCTATGGTTTCCTGCGCGGAACTGTTCCCTGGAACCGGGCCGACCTCTGTGATTCAGTCACCGACAATTTCCGTGTCATTAGCCCAAGGTTTATCGGTTCATGACGTGAACCGAGTTATATCAACTGATCGGTGTTACGATGAATTGGAAATCATTTTTCTACTTTACGTCTGCCGAGCTTCCTACACTCACCATGATCATCCTCATGCTGTCTGGCATGCAAGTCCATGCGCAGCAAACCTCTATTCTCTTCGAGGAAGATGTATCATTGCGTTTTGGTATCGCTGATCTCAACGCCAGAGGGAGTAATGCCGCGCATCAAGCCCGATTTGACCTTTACAAGCAAATGGGGATCGGGGTTCTGCGCATGGATGAGGGGAAATGGAGGGATTTTGAATTACAGCCCAACATGTGGCAATTTCCGGCCGCCGATCTCGATTTTCTTCGTCTCGCCCGGCGAAACGGATTTCACTTCAAAAGCAATATCGGAGCCATCGACAGTCCTGCAAGATGGTTTCTTAAGGACCATCCGGATGCCCAAATGACAAACGAAGTGGGTCTTACGAGTTTCAACGTCATCAGTTACTGGTATCCAGGACTGCATGATCTTCTGGAAGACAAAGACGACAAGATTTTTTCGTTCCTTGCACAGCAGGGATTATTGTCTAACGTTTCTTTCCTTATAGTTCCCTTCGGACCCGCGGGTGAACCTGTTTACCCTGCGCCATGGACTACGTCCGATCCAAACGGAACGCCGCATTTTTGGTTCTACGATCCACATGCACAAGCTGACTTTCCGGTGAAAATGCAGGCACAATATGGGTCTATCTCCAGGGCCAACAGTGTTTGGGGAACGCATTACGCTGGCTGGAGCACTGTCAAGCTACCAACTCCCGGCACACAACCTGGTCCTATGTGGCGTGATGTGTTGACATGGTATCGGGATACGAAACGCGACTTCATCGTTTGGCAGATGTCTCACTATCAACGGCTTCTCGCGAAATACTGGCCAGATGGCAATAAACCCAAACTGATGATCCTCGTTCCGGGCACCCACATCACACCCTACGAATGGACTCAGGCCATCAAATTTGGTGGCGGGGATCCCGGAATCATCATCATGGCTGATTCGGAGTTTCTGATCGATATTGCAGCCCGGTTTGGGGCGTTTACGCAATATACCGGCCTTCCGAATATCACCGAAGTCGAATATTTACAGAGCTATATACGGTCGCGCGGATATTCCGTCCCGATGTGGGGTGAGAATGCTGGCAACCAGGGAAAACCGCAGGAGCTGGGCTATGAGGTTCTCGGTAATGGGCTTGTCGGGCAGGAATATATAGGTTCAAATTTATTCGGACCTGATCAGCTTACACCAACCGCCAAATTTGAGGATTTAAGCCATGAATTTTTATGGCTTCGTTCTGTCCGAACGGGCATGTCGCCTTTTGTTCTTTCAACAAACACCGTTACAATTGTTCAAGGCACATGCATCAATAATGATCTAAACGGAGATCATCGGATTTGCATGCAGAGCGATGGTAATCTTGTTATATTTGGGGCAAGCGGTATGTTGTGGTCGAGTAAAACACCTAATGCCAAACCCGGGTTGTGTATGCCAGAACAGGGGCCGTCTTACCAATGTACCGCCGTCTTTCAGGGCGATGGTAATCTGGTTATATATCGCGGAAAGCAGCCCTTATGTGCATCGAACACATCTAATAAAGGAAAGACTTTGGTGTTTTTCGATAAAACCCCATACGTCAAAATTATCGATAAGGTCGGGACAATCGTATGGCAACCACAAACCGTTCAATAAGGAATAATACCAACGCTCGGAGTCTCTCATCTGGTGTTACGACCGCAACTGCGACGCCTTGAAATCCCCGCGCAACGGTATCGGAACCGCCATGGCGAACCTCCATGGTTCGCCACGTTGAATTCCAATCTCCGACTCAGGGATCACTACACTCGCCGATCAGTAATGCCCGGAAAAGCTGGGGTCAAAACGGCGCTTAGCGAGGGTGCTCCCTCAGGCTGGGCCAGCCGCGGCTGTCAAACGAGGTAAGAAACGTTAGAATCAATCCACTAGCGCCGTATCTTCCTGATCAATCACTCGCTTGTTCATCTCCGCCGACACTATTCGGGTCGTGTACGGTTATATTTAAGCGGCCTGCATAAGCAGCACCAGATTGGACCGCTCGTACACGGGAATTGATTGTGAAAGCTTAGGGTCATCCCAACAGGACGAGAACCTGTAAGCGTAGATCCTTCCGCCTGCCTCGATAGCTGCGTGGATAAGTTCACCCATTCCGTACTCACGAACGTGGTAATGGAAGGCCTCTTTGTAGCCATAGCTTATTGGATATATCGGCTGAGGATTAAACCGCGCTTTCATATTGTTGATATTCTGAGCCTTAAAGAAATTTGGGG
>JBKQRS010000108.1:0-28991 GCA_052143915.1 Bradyrhizobium sp. | reverse complement strand
TTGAACATGAGCAAAAAACGTGTCGTGCTGGCGGGCGGCAGCGGGTTCCTGGGTCAGGCGCTCGCAAAGGAATTGCTCCAGCGCGATTACGAAGTCGTCGTTCAGCCAGTAATTTCCGTCGGATGCCAGATTGATGTTGTCGGGATAGCCCGGCAAATTGTCGATGACCGTTTCGACCTTTCCGCACCTCGGGCCGTCGAACCAATAGCGCTTGATCGAGCAGCCGAACGTTTCGGCGAACAGAATCGATTTGCCGTCGCTCGCGACGCAGATACCGTTGGGGAATTTCAAGCCGCGCAGCACGGTGCGCGTGGTGCCGTTGTTCGGATCGTAGCAGATGATCCGGCCGTTGCCGCGCGCTTCCAGTCCATCGATCGGCCACTCGTCCATCTCGTATCGGACGGTGGCTTCGGAAAAGAAGATACGTCCGTCGTCGGCGATGTCGAGATCGTCCGCCAGCCGCAGCCGGCTGTCGTCGTTGACCGAATAAAGGCTGCGGTTGGTCTCGTCGGTGACCTTCTCGACCTTGCGCCCGGGCGTGATGCGATAGAGCCCCATCCCGCCGATGCAGACGTAGAGATTGTCCAGCCGGTCGAAGGCCATGCCGAGCGGCTGGCCGCCGATATGGGCGAACACCTCCATCTCCTGATAATCGGGCGCCTTGAAGCGCATGATGTCGCCATGGCGCGAGCCGGCATAGAGATTGTCGTTGCGGTCGAGGATGACGTCTTCCGGCGCCTCGATGCGGCCGAGCCCGATCAGCGTCACGTCGCGCAATTTGTCGTTCTGCGCAAACGGACCGCTGCCCGGAGCGGTCGAAGCCGCCGGCGCCAGCCCATGATAGGTCGGGCTGACATAGACCTTACTGATGATGCGGGTCCGGTTCTTCAGCCAGCGGATGTCGATGGTGGCGGCTATCAAAAGGACGCCGGCCAGCACCATGCGATTCACGCCGCCGCTGACCGACAGCGTGGTCAGGCCGTTGACCACGAACAGCACGATCAGCGTGCCGACCAGCGCCTTCGCGACGGAGCCTTTGCCGCCGCCGAGGCTGATCCCGCCGAGCACGGTCGCGGTCAGAACCGTTACTTCAAGGCCGACGCCGACGTCGCCGCCGACCGTGCCGAGACGGGCGGCGAAAAACAGCGCGCCGATCGAGGTCAAGACGCCGCTGGCGGTGTAACACAGCGCGATCGTGCGGCGCACCGGAATGCCTGAATTGTAGGCCGAGCGGCGCGAGCCGCCGATCGCGGTGACATGCCATCCCGGCCGCAACCGCGTCAGGAAAATATGTCCGAACACCGCGACCACGATGTAAACCAGCACGACGCTCGGGACGCCCGCAACCACGCCGCCGCCGACAAAATTCCAGGATGGGAAGTCAGGGAAGGCGGCGGCGATCGTGTTCGAATAGTCGAACAGCAGCAGGTCGTAGGCGGAGCGGTAGATAATGAGCGTAATCAGCGTGGTGATGAAGGCGCGCAGCCGCAAGTAACCGATCAGCAGGCCGTTGACGGCGCCCAGGGCTGCGCCGCATACCACCGTCGCGACGATCACCGCCGGCACCGGCCAGCCCAGAACGTTGAGGCAGAATAGCGCGCAGAAATCGCACAGCGCGAACATCGAGCCAACTGAAAGATCGATACCACCGACGATGACGACGAGCGCCATGCCGAGCACGATGAAACCGATTTCGCCGGCCTGCCGTCCAGTATCGGCGAGGCCACCGACGGAAAGAAAGCCGGGGATCGATCGGCTCAGCAGAATGGTGATGATGAGGAGCACGATCACCGGGATCGCCGTTTCCGTCCAGCGCTTGGAAAGGATTTCGCCGAGCAGATGATCCGGCCAGTAGCGGTATCGCAAACGAAGCAGCGCGTCTTGGTCTTGCATTGGCAATCCGGGATCGAAGGAGGAATTTGGTCGGTGCGGCCGGCGGGCTTATCTCGGGACGAGCAGCCATGTGCAACACATGGCCGCTCGCTGGTTTGTACGCTTGCCTACTTCTTCAGGTCGCTGAGATTCCAGCAGGCAGTATCGCTCGCAGCGTTCTCCTTGGTGATCGGAATCAGCGTCGTGTACATCGATCCCTTCACCGACCCCGGCTTGACGCCCGAGGAGACCAGCCACTTGATCACGCCCGCCATCTGCTCGGCCTGGGTCGGCACATCGTAGCTGAGGTTGAGATCGAACGCGCCCGACTTGACGAGTTCGCACGCGCCACGTCGCTCGCCGCCGCCGGAGGTTGCGACGAACACCTTGCCGGTGAGGCCGGCTTCCTTCACCGCCGCCGCGGTGCCGATATCCATGCCGTCCCAGAAGCCGACGATGCCGCAGAGGTCGGGATTCTGCTTCAGCACGGTCTGGGTGATCGCCTTGGCCTTGGCTGCATCCCAATCGGCGGCTTGGCTGGAGACGACCTTGATATCCGGATTCTTCGCCAGCACATTTTCGACGCCTTTAAGGGTGTAGGCGCTCGCAGCGGCGGACAATGCGCCCTGCACCACCGCGATCTTGTTCGATTTGCCCTTGCAGAAATTGACCACGGCCTCGGTGTCGCGCTCGCCGATTTCGATCCAGTTGGCGCCGACAAAGGCCGAGCTGCGATAGCTCGAACCCATGTTGATCTGAATGACGTAGATGCCTTCGTTCTCGGCGCGCTGCAGCAGCTTGGCGTAGGTCTGGACGTCGGGATTATGGATGATCATCGCGACCGGCTTTTCGGAAATCAACGTCGTCACCGCCTGCGCACCGGCGTTGGTGCTCCAGTTCGGATCGCGCACGATCACCTTGACGCCGTACGGCTCGAGCTCCTTCTTGACGCCCGCGAACCAGCCCTCGGTGAGATCGAAGTTCATCGCGACTGGCACGTAAGCGACCGTTTTGCCGGCGAGCGCCTCCTTGAACGCACCTTGAAATGGCTCGTCGAGGCCCTTCTGCGCCAGAACAGGCGAAGCCGCCGCGGCGGTCAGGCCAAGTCCGAACAGCATGGTCTTGAGTGTTGTCTTTCCAATTAGGATCATTGTCGTCCTCCCGTCTTTGATTGATCTATTAGGAAGCGGTTTAGATATCGCCTTGTTGCGCCGTCTCCTCGTTGCGCGGATTCAGGAAGGAATCCGTGATGACAGCGGCCAGAAGGACCACGCCCTTGACGAGGTTCTGGCCGGAATAGGAGACGTCCATGATGGTCATGCCGTTCAGCATGGTGCCGATCAGGAGCGTTCCGATAATGACATTGAGCACGCCGCCGCGCCCGCCCGACAATCCGATGCCGCCGAGTACGACCACCAGGATCACGTCGTAGATCAACGTCGAATTGAAGATGCGCGTCGGCATGCTGTTGACCGAGGCGGCCATGATCAGGCCCGCCCCGAAGCCGATTAGCGCCGCGAGCACATATTGCAGCACGATGATGGGCCGGGTCGGGATGCCCGTGACCCGCGCGCCGTTGGGATTGTCGCCAATCGCGTAGATATAGGCGCCGAGCCGCGTCCGCCGCAGGAAGAATGCCACCGCGACGCAAAACAGCGCGAACATCACGATCGGCATCGGTGTGCCGAACAGATTGCCCTGTCCAAGCTTCTCGAATCCGTCGAGCCCCGGGCTCCACTGCACCACGTCGAGCTTGAACAGCGCCGCCTGGCCGAGACCGGCTAGAAACAACCCCGACGCCAGCGTGGTGAAAAGCGACGGCACCTCGGCATAGGCGATCAGCCATCCGTTGACCAACCCGAACACCGCCGTCAATGCAAAGGCCGCGGCCAGCGAGGTTGGCAGCGAGTGACCGTCCTGGACCATCTGCAACACGAGCCCCGGCGGCACCGCCAAGGCCGCGATAAGCGAAATGTCGATGCCGCGCCCGATCACGACGATCGCCATCGCAAGGCCGAGGATGCCGAGCACCGCCACGTTCTGCAGCAGAGTCAGCATATTCGCGGTTGTCAAAAAGCCGGGGAGGATAAGCGCGAAGATAACAAATAGCGCTGCAAAAACCGCAAATACGATTCCCTGCTGCCCGAGGCTCCTGATTCCCATCCCGGCTTCTCTTATTTATTCTTTGGCCGTAGATGTTCGCTCCCTTTGATCGCGATTGCAAGCCATCACCCTGATCCGCTCGGGTAGTGGGCTGGCGTCATGGGTGACCGGCTGAGACCGCGCAAGACAACCTGAAGGGCAACCGGCGTTGATCGAGGCCTTGCTGCAAGCCCATGCGCAAGGAATGTTGACGTGGGCGCTTTGGCCAATGACCGCTTTGCGCCCAACAGCTGCCATGGGTACGCTAATGTTGTCTATCCCGGATCGCAGATGCCGCCGGGACAAAAGCTCCTTAGGTTTTGGCGACAAGCGGGATCGTCCCAGGGCTCCGCCTTGGCTTGCTGCAAATGCGCGATCCGGATAGAGGCCCCGGCGTGGATCAGTTGTCGCGCCGGGGCTCTTGAGTCTGGACTGTCAGTGCGGTGGCTTTAATACGGTGTGTGACACCCGTTGTGTCCAATCTGGTCTTCGTAGCATAAAGATGAGCTTGCACCACCTCCGCCGATAATGCCACCCTTCTGCGGGGGCTGCGGCGGGTACACAGGCAGATGCGAACGCGAGATCGGAGGGCGCTCCACCGGGGCGCGAGGGCCTCCGGCCAAAGCAGCGGTTGTAGAGCCGACCGTCAGTGCCACCGAGAGCAGTATTGCGGAACGAAGGATTCTATCTGTGGTCGTCATTGGATCCATCTCCTCTTTGATCATGAGCGGCGGACTGGTGTCGTCCGCCTTCGCACGATTAAATTACGGAGGCTCCGCGCCTGGTTATGTGTCGGCCATCACACTTTTGATTTCGGCCCTTCCGAATCGGCGTGCCCTGACCGCGCCGCGCTGGGTCTCATACTTGGCTTACATCGCATATGGGTCAAACGCTACCGGAACGGGCCTTTCGGACGATGTCCGGTTTACCCCGGTAGCGACCGAACTGCGGACATCCCGGATCGGCAGCTTCTTGCCAGACTGCGACATTAACTCGAACGGCCCACGAGCAGTTCGGCTCGGACCGGGAAGCCGACGGCGCACACGCCTTGCGCGAAGAATCGTATTGGCCAATGAACCTCCCATCGCCATTTTGTGACAATTAACCTGATCACGCGGGCAAGTGGACTCCCCGCCGGCGAGTCATACGTTCGCCGTCTTGATCGTGTCGTCTGGCTCCAACATGATGCTCGCTGGTCGCAGTGGACGCGCATGATCAATGCAGCTCTCGCATTCCTCATCCTGGTTCTCGGCCTCGCTGGTTCCGCGGAGGCAGCGGAGCTCGACGATGCCGTCGCCGCGGCCCACAGGGGCGAGTACGCGACCGCGCTTCGACGGCTGTCTCCCCTTGCCGAGGAGGGCGATGCGCGCGCCCAGTTCGACATCGGATTTATGCACGCCTGCGGATGGGGTGTGCCGCAAAATCCTGCCGAGGCGATCACATGGTATCGCAAGGCCGCAGACCAGGGACTTCAGATCGCACAGCATTTTCTCGGTATCGCCTATGTGAACGGTGAAGGCGTGCGGCCCGATGATGCGGAAGCCGCGCGATGGTTCGCCCGGGCTGCCGTGCAGGGATTTTCCCAGGCTCAATACATGCTTGGCCTGATGACCATGTACGGCCGGGGTGTTCCGAAGGATCTTGTGCAGGGCTACGCGTTCATCGTCATGGCCGGCCGGGGAGGCGTCCGGTCCGCTGCACGAGCTGTCCAGAATCTGGAGCTAACCGAGGCGCAGCGCATGCAGGCCCAGGAGATCATCGACCACTGGAAGCCAAAGCCTGAATCATCTCTGGCCGGCGTCGCAAACCCGCGAGCGGAAGGACTGCTCGGCCTTGATCGGCATATTGGAGAGGTCGTGGACCCCTCGACTTGGCCGGCCTCGGCGATCGGCGTCGTTACGATAGCTTATTTCAGCAAGGGCGGCTGGTGCACAGGCACGCTCGTTGCACCCCGGATCGTGCTGACCGCCGCACACTGTCTGTTGAACGGAACTGAGTTCATCGCCCCCGGGAACGTCCACTTCCTAGCCGGCTTGAACAAGGGAACGCCTGCATCGTCATCGGCTGCAGAGCGGTTCATCGTGGCGAAGGATTTCGTTCCGACCCTGAGGGACAAGTGGTCGATCGATCGATCGCCGGCAGACTGGGCGCTGATTGTCCTGAAGGACTCCGTGCCGGCACGGCCAGTCGCCGCGAAGGTGCTGACACGCGAGGAACTGAGGGCTGCCACGCTAGCCGGGACGATCTCCGAGATCGGCTATGGCGAAGAACGGCGGTATTCCCCGACCGCGCAGCGGAACTGCCGCGCCGATTGGGGCAAAGACAATCGGCTGCTGATCGTCCAGTGCCTGGCGAATTTCGGCTACTCGGGCTCGCCTATCCTGGCAGACATCAACGGCATCCCGGCCGTGGTCGGCGTCTTCTCCGCCTTTCACGAGGAGACGGGATCGATGTTTGCCGCCTCCGCCAGCCAATTTGAAGCTGCCATCAGGGACCTAATTGCAGCCGAGGCCAGGCCCACCCGCTGATGGGCCAACTGCCGAAGTTCGCTTCGTTCGTCAGAACACCTGTGCCCGTGGAAACCATTGTGATCGAGGGTGGCACCGTTGTGTCCAATGTTCGGCTTGGGTCTCCTCGCCTTTGACGTAACCGCGATCGGCGAAGGCTTCGAGGTTTTCTGCCTCCAATGCCGCCTTCGCTTGGTTGGCCATGTTCGCAAGATGCGACTTGTCGGTGCCGACGTTGGTCACCTCATCCGCGACGATCGGATGGTTCGTCGTATCCACGGCCGCTTGCACATTATAGCCGGCCATCCCAGAGCCGCGCCCGCTGGTCGCCATCGAGCGAGAATCAGGATCGGTGAAGGAGACTTGCTGATCGGGCGCGGCATGCGCGTTTCTCTGCTCCGTGCAGGCTAGCTACATCTCCGGACAAGACATCCTGATCGATGGCGGCGCATATCCCGGCACGTTATGATCCCAGTGTCGTCACTCGCTTTGCGCCAACTCCTTGAGATCGATGGGCATGGCAGCAGTTCCTCAAATCATTGCGCATTTCATTACACAAGAGCCATCGAAAGTATAAGTACGATAGTTCATTCCGGAGACATGGGTTACACACGGCGGCGAGAGGAAGAACTTCTCGCCTGCCTCAGCGCATCCGCCACTGCAGCAGGGAATATGGCGGATCACAATCGTGATGATGCTCGAACACACCCTCCAGCTCGGCGCCGATAATCACCGCCTGCATTGGATCGCCCAGCAGGTTGCCTACCATTCGCACATCACCGGCATGCGGTATTTCCACAAGCACAGCCACGTAGGGACCGTGTTGCCTAAGCGCCGCGTGGGAGGGATGCCAGACACGCTCCCAACTGAAGATGCGCCCATGTGGCTCGACTTCAGTCCATTCAGGATCAAAGGCGTGGCAACGATGGCAGATCCACTCCGGCCCGAATTGCCATGTACTGCAATGGCAGCAGCGCTGAACCAGGAGACGGTTCTGGCGCAACCCCGCCCAGTAAGGCGCTGACAAGCCATCGGGCTCGGCTACCGGGATCGGCAGGCCCGCAGGAAGATGGGTCGGGACTGTCTTACTGCTCATAAGGTCGCTTCCGAACCGAGAAGAAGATTGCTGACCGGCGTGACCATCGGACCGCCGATGACCATTGCCACGTCGTTCCTACGCACCTGGCTCGTGGATGTGCCGCGCACCTGGCGGACGGCCTCCAGCACCAGTTCGAAACCGTGCATGTAGCATTCGGCCAGATTGCCGCCGCTGGTGTTGAGCGGAAGTCGCCCGGATGGCGCGATAAGGTTTTCAAGCGTGAGGAAATCGTTGGCCTCCTCTGGCTTAAAAAAGCCGTGCTCCGCCAAGGCCATGACGACTCCACCCGTGAAATTCTCGTAGCTCTGGACTACACCGACATCGGACGGATCTAGACCAGCCATCCGGTAAAGGTCCGGCGCGACCGTGTCGAAGTTCGCGCTGGCATAGAGCGGCGAATTGTGCGGGATGGCTGCCGTGCGATATCCCGATCCGACAGCAGCGCCGAGTACGTAGGCAGGCCTGTGGCGGAATTCCTTGGCGCGCTCCGCAGGCACAATCACGAGTGCGGCTGCGCCGTCATTCTCCATACAGCAATCGTATAGATGAAAGGGTTCTGCGATCCAGCGCGACGCATCGTATTTTGCCGCATCCAGCGGCTTGCCGTACATGACCGCACGCGGATTCGCTTGTGCATGGTGGTAGGACGCCAGCGCAATCGCGCGCAGGGCTTCCTGTCGTACGCCGTGCTCGTGCATGTAGCGGCGGACTCTCATGGCAAAGCGTTGCGGTGGCGCGAGTACCCCGTAAGGCATCAAATAGGCTTTTTCGCCTGAAATGGTATCGATGCCCGTCGTCTGCCCGAAACGGCCATGTTGCCCCTGCGCCAGTGAGCGAAAAACGACCACACAATCCGCGAGACCAGCGACGATGGAAGCCGCCGCATTTGCGACAGCCGCGCAGGCTCCCCCGCCCCCTCCGCCCCACTGCATCGTGGCAGCACGCAACCTTCGGGTACCCAGCGCAGCGGCGAGCCGCGATGCATCGCTGCGATCGTCACTGTAGGAGGCGAACCCGTCAATTTCGCGTGGGTCGAGCCCTGCGTCACGGCAGGCGGCGAGGATTGCCTTTAGTGCGAGCTTGAATTCCGGATCCGGCGAAGCGCCGTGCCGATAATACGCGGTTTCGCCAACGCCGATGACCGCCACGCGGCCCCTGAGTGTGCGATCTGTCCGGGCCATCGGACCTATCTCTCCGCAGATTCAGGCCGTCCGTGATGACCACCTAGTGCGCCCGTCTGCGCAAGCTGGGCCAAGCGGTCCTCGTCATAGCCGAGCAAACCGCAGAGCACCTCTTTCGTATGCTGACCGACAGCCGGCGCGGCTACGGGGTCCGCAATTGGCGTGCGAGAATATCGAATCGGCGACCGTACATTCGGCACCCATCCGACCTTCGGATGCGGAATCCGGGTCACGATCTCACGCGCTCTCGCTTCCGGGGCGCGAATGGCCTCACCAACGGTGCGCACTTGCCCGCACGGTACGCCCGCCGCACGCATCTTCGATTGCCAATACGACCATGGCTGCTGCGCGAACGCTTCGCCCAGGATTGCGAACAATTCGTCTCTCCGACGAATTCGGTCGGGTCCAGTCGCGTAGGCCTGAGCCGCCGCCAAATCTGCCTGACCAAGGACCTGGGACATCAAGCGCTGAAAGATCTTGTCGTTCCCGCAATTAATATAGAACGAAGTGTCTTGCGCCTGAAACACGCCCGACGGGCACGTATCAGGACTGGTATTGCCATGTCGCCGAGCGTCCGCGCCGCTGAAGAGGTGCTGCAGTGTGGCGTAACCGGTCATCAGGACGGCGTTGTCAAACAGGGAAACCTCAATAGCCTGACCAAGGCCGCTGCGTTCGCGTGCGACCAGCGCGCCGAGTACCGCGTTACACGCCATCATGGCCGTGCTGATGTCCATCACCGGCGACAACGCGCGCACGCCTTCGCGGTCAGCGTAACCGTTCATGGAGACGAACCCGCTCTCGACTTGCGCGATCGGGTCGAAGCCGAGCCGATCGGCAAAAGCACCGTCGCGTCCATAGGCCGACACCGAGCAGTAGATGATCTCCGGCTGGACTTTGCGGCAACTGTCATAGTCGAGACCCAGGCGTTCCATGACTCCGGTCGAGAAATTCTCGACGACCACATCCGCCTTCGCGATCAATTCATGCACGACTTTCAGGCCCTCCGGGGACTTCAGGTCGATGGCCACGCTGCGTTTGTTGCGGTTAGTCCAGAGGAACGGCGCGCCGTGCATCAGGTCCGGGTGTAGCGGTGGATATCGGCGAAGATCGTCGCCGCGGCCTGGCGCTTCGATTTTGATAACCTCTGCACCCATATCGGCCAGGATCATTGTCGCAAGCGGCCCAGCGATGAAATGCGAGAAATCGACGACCCGTATTCCTTCCAGAGCCTTTGGCGCGTCGGCGGGGCGCGGCGCATGTTCCGGAAATTCCGCTTCAAGCTGATCGAGCATTTTTGATATCCACCATTTTTTCGCCCAGGCTTTCAAGATCCGATGATCGCCGCTTCACGAGCGCGCGATCACGATTGGAGTGATCAATCAGTTGTTCTTTGATTGCTCGACCAGCGAGCATCCGCCTTCATCCAGCGGCCGAAAGGCCTCGGGTCCGGTCAGCACACCCACCTGCTCCAGAAGGTCCCATTTGCTCTTCGATGCCCCGGGGGACTTCACCTTCAATATGTACATGTTGTGAATGGCACGCCCGTCCGGACGAACGACAACCGGCCCGAACAGATCATCATCGATCGGGCTCTCCTTCATCTTCCGGATCACCACCTGGGCATCATTTGTTCCCGCAGCCAGGGCCGCGTTCAGATAGGCCCTCACGGAGGAATACACTCCGGCGTGAAACGCAGTCGGTGACTGCCCGTGTTGACGCCCGCTGAATCTCGCCGACCAGGCACGGCTGGCATCGTTCAGGTCCCAGTAGAAAGGTTGGGTTATGATGAGACTTTGCGCCACGGAGAGGCCGCTCGATTCCACGTCGTTCGCTGTGGTCAGCAGGGCTGCAAAGGTACGCCCGTTCTGCTTGAGCCCGAATTCAGATGACTGCTTGATAAGGTTGATCGTGTCGCCGCCGGCGGTGGCGAAAGCGATAACGTCAGCCCCCGAGCCGTCTGCCTGCAAGATGAAGGAAGCATAATCGGCGTTGTTGATGGGAACATTGACCGAGTCAAGAACAGACCCGCCGCTGGACTTGATCACCGAAGTTCCGTCTCGAACCATCGATTTGCCGAGCGCATTGTCAGTCGCGATGAAGTACCACTTCTTGCCGCCATGGCGCACGAGATAATCTCCAATCGTATGCGAAGCGGCCCAGGTGTCGAACGTCCACTGGATCGTATTGGGTGAGCAGTACTTTCCCGTAAGATCGGACGACGCCGCGCTCGAGGCGATAAGCCCTGCCTTGGTGCCGCGAACAACTTCATTCACCGCCAGCCCGACGGCCGAATTCGGCACATCGGCAATCGCATCCACCTCGTCCTGGTCGATCCATCTGCGCGCAATCCCGGCCCCGACATCGGCCTTGTCCTGATGATCCGCCGCGATGATCTCGACCTTGACGTCGGGGTGCTTCTGCATGAAATCTTCAGCCGCCATCTTCGCCGCCGTGACCGATCCCTCGCCGCCATTGTCCGAGTAAGGGCCGGAGGCGTCGTTGAGCACGCCTATCTTGATAGACCGCGGCGTCTCGGCGAAGCCAGGCGCCGACACGCCAAGTGCGAGAAGGGATATTCCCAGGATATGCGACAGGCTTCTCATATGTTGCACCAGGTGATTGATTAACGTGAGTTTCAGAGATCAAGGACAAGCGTGGGCGATTTCGAGCCTGAGCAGCAGATCATCATCGTCTTGTTGGCCGCCTGCTCTTCCTTGCCGAGGAACGCGTCCCGATGGTCCGGCACCCCCTCGACGATCCGCGTCTCGCAGGTACCGCAGACGCCTTCCGTGCAGGCGTAGCTCACCGCTATCCCGGCATCCAGCAATGCGTTCAGGATGGTCTTGCCCGCCGGAACCGCTATCGTTCGCTTGCTCCGCGCGAGCTTTACATCGAACCCGCCCCCGGCCTCAGGTTCATCCTTCGCCTTGAAATATTCCACATGCACGTGGTCAGCCGGCCGATTGGCCGTAGCCGCTTCGAACGCCTCGAGCATCGGTACTGGGCCGCAGCAATAAAAATGAGCATTGGCAGGCGCGTCGTTGATAATCGCGGAAAGGTTTAACATGCGACCCGGCGGCTCCTGATCAAAGGTCACATGCACGTTCGAACGGACGTCGGGTCGAAGGGCATTCAACTCGTCGATAAAAGCCGCAGCCACGCGCGTCCTTGCCGCATAAAACAGCTCCCAGGAGCGACCGAGCGTTTCGAGCCGACGAATCATCGAAAGCAGCGGCGTGATTCCGATTCCGCCCGCGATCAGCACCGAATGAGCTGCATCCTCCTGCAGAACAAAGTTGTTCCTGGGATGCGAGATATTGATGATGTTCCCCGCCCGCACCGTTTCATGGATGAAGCTGGATCCGCCTCGACTTGCGGCGTCCTTGTTGACCGCAACAACATAGCGGTTCCGTTCGCTCTGGTCGTTCAGGAGCGAGTAGCTGCGGATCATTCCATTCGGCAAATGGAGATCGATGTGACAGCCCGCTGTGAAGGGAACAAGATCGCCGCCGGCGAGAGCCACCAACTCGTATGAGTTGATGTTCTCGGCTTCGTAGCTGATCCGTTTGACCCGCACCTGCATATTGCTGTCAGCCATGCAGTCACTCCGTCCTTGGGCGACCATCGACGCAGGACTTCCGTGCTTCGATGGTTGACGATCCACGGTCGCCCCGCTGGCCTGATACGCTCACAACTCGTACCCGAAATCGGCACCGAGCTGCGCACGCATGAACGGGGCACCCACCTCGACCCACGAGTCCTCTGGCGGCAATCGCAGGGACACGGCTCGCACCATGAATACATCGGGATCGGTTACGCCAATCGGCTTGGTGCCATAGTCGCGATAGGCTCCCAGCGTCTCGAGCAGCAGCCGGCGGGTCATGGCAATGCCGGTGTCGCTGGAACACAGGTTCTCTTTGGTGCGATCGAAGATCGGAGAAACGCCGCTTTGGCATGCCCCATCCTGCACCCACAGTCCCGGCAACCCCGAAAACCAGGTAGTCTGCTGCGCCTCGTAATTGAACGCGTAGCCATTTTGCGGCGTGTATTTCGTCCAATAGGCGGCGTACGGAACCGTCACCGGATGTTGAACGAGGGAATGCCGGCTGGCGTGCCCGCTCTCCCGGCCCTTGTGCCCTTCTTCGAAGACCTGGCGGGTTTTCGGCAGCAATGGCTGCGAAGGATGGTACGAGAACATGATGCAGAGCGTGTTCTCATCGTCGATAGGCACCCAGGCATGTCCGCTCAGATCCGGGAACGGGGACAGCGGCGGCACCAGCGTATAGAAGGGCAGAAGGAACTGATTGACGCGCCAGTACAAGGTGTTTGAATCGTAGTTTCGCCTGGCTGCGATGCTCATCCCAAAATCCTGCCTGATGCATTCGAAAGTCGGACGAAGGTCGCGCTTCTGTATCCACGCGCTCGTAGTCCCCTGAGCATCAAGCCGGCCGTGGAGCAACGGCGCATGAGCGGAGTCGATCTCGCCTTCGACGGCCTGCAGCCAATTACACTCCTGAACCCGCAGCGATATGTGCACCTGCTCTGCCGGGACCAGATTCCATTCCAGGTTCGGCAGGGGCGGAGGACTGGCGGCGTCGGGACCCATGTAGGCCCAAAGCATCCCGTTACGCTCCCGGCAGGGATAGGCCTTGATCCGAACATGCTCCTTCAGGCGACTGCGAACGGGCTCGGCCGGCATATCGGTTATCGCGCCCGTGACGTCGAACTTCCAGCCGTGATAGACGCATCGCAATCCGCAATCTTCGTTTCGCGCAAAGATTAGCGGCGCTCCGCGATGTGGACACGCCTGGTCCACGAGCCCGACACGGCCTTCGGAATCCCTAAAGGCTACCAGATCTTCCCCCAGCAGCCGAATGCGCTTCGGCTGCCCGTCATTGACGAGGTCAGCCGAGGGCAAAAAGGGGATCCAATAAAGGCGGAAGAGTTCTCCAAGGGGCGTGCCCTTACCGATCCTCACCAATCTTTCATTGTCTTCGTGCGAGAGCATGAGCTTCCTCCATTGCTTCCAGCAGGTGTATCCCCCGGGGCTATTTCGCCGCGCTTCCCAGGAGTGCGGCGACGCGGGTCGACAATCCCAGATCGCGAGCGATCCACAGCGGGTCGGATTGGGTGAGCGGCTTTCGGGGTACAGGAGGCCCCTTGCCCGCCTCCACCAGGCTGATGGTCATTTCGATCCGCCGCCGCTCCAGTTCCTTCAGTACGTCTTCGACGACAAAGCCTTCTGCGGCGCAGCCCGGCAGTTCTGGATAGGCGAGCCGCACGAGCCATCTGCCCGGTTCGGCTTCGACGGCCTCGGCCTCCAGGAGGTAAGGAACCGACAAAAGCTCGCGTAGGTCCAATCCTTCCTCCCCCGAACGACACGCCGCTCTGTTACATCGTCATTATATTACGTATACGTATTATCTTTGCAAGTGACTTTCAAGAGCGAATGGGATCTCCCTGCACGGAATGGACGCCGTCGCTTCGGCTTCAAGCGCAACCCCAAGGGGTTGAGGACCGATGGCCAAGCTGATAACGGCTAATTCGAGTTCTAGTGCAAAAGCTTAGGTCGATAGCGGGATGTCAGCCGAAAAGGAAATGAAAGCGGGGTCGGCTGAGGGCATCGCCCGCAACTGGCGATTGGAGGGCGGCATAGGCTTCCTTCTCCGGCTGCTCGAAGCGCGCTACGACGTGCTCTATCAGAATTTGACGCAGCAGAACGACATCACCCCGCGCCAGTTCGGCGTACTTATCGCGTTATATCAGCAAGGCCCCCTGACACCGTCCGTTCTTGCGGAGCGTATCAGTTGCGATCGGAATACGCTCAGCGAAATGCTCAAAAGAATGACGGCGCGGAAGCTGATCTCCCGGAAGAGCAATTCGGAAGACCGCCGATCCATCCAGGTTCAGATCACGGCCAAAGGCGTGGAAGCACTTCTGGCGGTTATCCCAGCCGCAGCCGAACTACAAAACATCATGCTGGCGCCTTTGCTCAAGGAAGACCGCGCGCATTTTCTCAAGTGCATGTTGGCTATTGCAAAGGTCACGCCACCGGACTCTGTGGCACGCAGCGCCAACCAACCGAATTCTGACATATCGGATTGATCGCACACACCTCGCGAGCAACGCGTGATGTTGGATAGAGGCTTCTCGTCGCCCGCGCCGATCAGCCACCCGGCTCCCGCCGGACTCAATCGCCAGACCGGCCGAGCCCAGCGACATGCTTTATCCTTCGATGCCTATCTTGCCTGATAGCGCACCGGTAACCGCTTCAACCCACCCAGGAAAGAGGTTTCCGTCCACGCCGGATCGCCGGCAAGTTCGATCCAATCGATCCTACCGAGCAGTTCGCGAAAAAACGCCACGATTTCCGCCTTGGCCAGGTGCCTGCCGATGCACGCGTGAATCCCGAAGCCATAGCCGAGATGCCGGTTGGGCGAGCGATCAGGAATGAATTCAAACGGGCGATCGAATGCTTCTTCGTCGCGATTGCCCGACGGATAGCTGATGAACAGACTGTCCCCGGCCTTGATAGACTTGCCCCGAATTGTGTAATCAGCGGCCGCAGTCCGGAAAAAGTGCTTGACCGGCGAGACCCAGCGCACCATCTCCTCTGCCGCGTCGGGCAGCGCTTGAAGGTCGTTCTTCAGGCAAGCCATCGCGGCAGGATTCTCGATCAGAGCGAGCAATCCTCCCGCGAGGGTTGCGCTCGTGGTATCATGCCCCGCGCTCGCGAGCGCCACATAATAGGAATAGGCCTCGAAATCGCCGATCGGCTTGCCGTCGATTTCGGATAAGGCAATGACGGTCGCCACATCGTCTTTCGGATTCTGCCGCCGCTCCTTCGCAACGTCCTTGAAATATTCGACATAGGCCATGGTCGCGTCGATCAGATCGGCGCCTTGCTGCATCTCCGGATCGCCGCCACCGAAATAAGCCTGGGTGATCTTCAGCAGGTGGGCCTCGTCCTCGCGAGGCAAGCCAAGGATCGTCATCAGCACCCGCAAGGGATAATAGATCGCAATCTCGTTGTAGAAGTCACAGGCGCCGCCCATCGCGCACAGCCGATCGATGCTCTCTTTCGCCAAGGCATCCATGCGATCCGCCAAGGTCCGGATATGACGAGGCTGGAACCACGCGTGGGTTAGTTTCTGATACTTGGAATGATCGGGATTATCCATCTGAGGCAGCGCCCGGACGAGCATGGGCCTGCCGCTCATGGCTTCACGGACCTTGCTCTCGAAATCGGTGCTGAGCAGTTTCGTCCGCGGCTGATTGATGAAGCGATCGGCCTGCCGTTCTATCTCGATGATGTCGGCATATTTCGTTATCGTCCAGAACGGACGATATCCATCCGGCCGCGTCCAATGGACCGGATCGTCGCGCCGCAATTCGGCAAACAGCCGGTGCTGCGCCTCCACGCTGCCGTAGGTCTTATGATCGGCAATTGCATTATCCGTTGTCCTGTTGAGCATCTGTCTTCCCTCCTTGTTTGTATGCTGTGCCTCGCCGACGTGTTCACCCCATGACCAGCACCGGCTTGACCACCCGGCCGCTCTCCAGGTCGCAAACGGCTTCATTTATTTTTTCGAGTGGGTAGGTCTTTACGAACTTGTCGAGCGGCAACATGCCGTCACGGAAGAATCCGATCATCCGTGGGATGAACAGCCGAGGATTGGCATCACCTTCCACGACGCCGCGAATCGTGATTCCCCGGCCGACGATGACACTGGCATCAGCCGCATACAGCGTACCGCGGGGCGGTGCCGCAACCTGGGCGTTGACACCTCTCGAACGCAGGCAATTGATCGAATGAGCGACAGCCGAAGGAACGCCAGTTGTGTCCAAGGAGAAATGGGCGCCGCCCCGCGTCAGATCGATGATCTCTGCGGTCGGGTTTTCCGACCGGCCGGACACAGCATGGGTCGCTCCGAGTTCAAGAGCCACGCGCAACCGCTCGGGGGCGACATCGACCGCGACGATCGTCTTACACCCGACTATGCGGGCTGCGATGATGGCCGAGAGACCGACGGCGCCGACGCCGAATACCGCGATCGAACTGCCGGCCGCCGGACACAACACGTGCATCACGGTTCCCATGCCAGTCTGGACGCCGCATCCGAGCGGGGCGATGAGGTCGAGAGGAAGGTCGTCGTCGACCTTGACCACATTGCGGGTCGTAGCGATGGCATGGGTTGCGAACGCGGATTGGGCGAAGAATTGCCCGCCCAGCTCCGTGCCGTTACGGCTCAGCGCCGAACCGCTGGCCCGGTGTCCGAACAGATTGATGTCCCGAAAATGGTCACAATAGCCGCTCGCACCGTCCAGGCAGTTCGGACACTCGCCGCATGAGCCGAAGCTCATCAAGACATGATCGCCGGGCCGCAAATGCGTCGGCCCGGGGCCGATCTTCTCGACGATGCCAGCCCCCTCGTGCCCCAGTACCTTCGGCATCGGAATCGGGATATGCTGCAGCTTCACCGCCATATCGGTGTGGCAGATGCCGCACGCGCGGACCCGAATCAGAACTTCTCCGGCTTGCGGGTCGGCGAGTTCGCAGCTCGCGATTTCGAACGGATCTCCCGGCATTCCGGAGATTGCAGCCGTAATTCTCATCATGCTCCTCCCGCCTGCGCTCGTTGACCGGCGCTTCTGGCAGCCGTTTTGTTGGCCTAAGTCACCGTCGTTTGGTTCCGAGGTTTTCCGAACGCGCCGGCCGCGCCGAGCCGGGCGATCGCGTCCGGTTGCAGGCCGAGCAACGAAAGAACCTCATCCCTGTGCGCACCGACAGCCGGCACCTCGCGCTGCATCGCCGTCTGCGCGCCTGACATTCTCCAGGGCGCGTTGACTCCGACAAACTCGCCAGCGCCGTCGGCTATCTTCGCAAAAACGCCTCTTTGCAGAAGGTGCGGATCGCTGAGGGCTGCGCCGGGATCGCGGTATTCGGCGCAGGGAACACCGGCACGCTCCAGTGCGGAGATGCATTCGGCCACCGTGTGGCGCTCTGTCCATTCCTGGACGGTCTGCATCATGGCGTTCCAGTTCGCGGCTCGCGCCGGCAACGTCTTGAATCGCGGGTCATTGGCGAGTTCGCTTTGCCCGGTGACTTCGCACAGGCCGGTGAAATTGCGCGGCGTTATCGGGGCGATCAGGATGTCGCCGTCTCGCGCACGAACCGGCCCATAGGCCGGGCGCGGCACTTCAGCCGGAAACTGTGCTTCCTGGAGTTCGTAGACGAGCAGGTTCAGCATGCAGTCCATCAGCGCGACATCGATACGCTGCCCCTCGCCCGTGCGCGCACGCTGCACCAGCGCGGTCTGAATGGCGGAGAAGCCAAAAATCCCGCCCAGCACGTCGGCAACGAATACGGCTCCGGCCGCCGGCCGCTCCCTATCGCCCGCATAATTCATGAGCGCGCGATCGAAGCCGCTCTCGGCGTGAACGATCATCGCATAGGCGGCGCGCTCGGCCGCCGGTCCGGACTGCCCGTAGCCGGAGATCGAGCAGTAAATCAGCCGCGGGTTGATGACACGTAACGCCTCGTAGCCGAGTCCGAGGCGGTCCATCACGCCAGGACGAAAATTCTCGACGACAATATCGGTCTTCTCGATCAGCTGGCGAATAAGATTGATCGCATCGGGGCTCTTCAGGTCGAGCGCGAGACTTCGCTTGCCGGCGTTGAGTTGACCGAAATAGGTGCTATGCCCCTCGCGCAACGGCGAACGCAGCCGCATATCGTCACCTTCCGGCGGTTCGATCTTGATGACCTCGGCGCCGACGTCAGCAAGCAGTCGCGCGCAATACGGGCCGGCCAGCATGATTGAGAAATCGAGCACCCGCACTCCGTCAAGCGGCGCCGCCCTGGTCTCCGACTCCTGCATCCGATTGCTCCTATCTGGGTAATCCAAGCCCGCGTTGCGCTATCAGGCTGCGTTGAATTTCGTTGGTCCCAATACTGATGACCCACATAAGGGAATGACGCAGGCTTTGCTCGAACCGGCCGTTGTCGAGCGCTCCCGGCATCTGCTCGGAAAGCGAAGCGCCCATGCCAAGAATATCGAGCGCGGCTTCGCCGAAGCGTTCCATCAGCTCGCCCGAGAACACCTTGCTGATCGCGCCGTGTTCTGGCGGCGTGATCCCGTCCACCGCGAGCTCCGCGCAATGCATCATCAGCTGGCGACCGACCTCGATTTCCGCAGCAAGCGTCGCCATTCTGTCCCGGACGATCGCATCGTCGTAAAGCGGCGGCGCGGCGTCCCCTTTTACCATCACATGTTTGCGTAATTGCTCGAAGGCATGCGCCACCTTCAGAACGATGCCGCCGCCAACCAGCCCCCGCTCGAACGCGAGCGCGCCCGTCAGCACCTTCCATCCGCCATTGACCTCGCCGACGAGGTTCTCCAGGGGAATGCGGACGTTGTCATAGAAAATATTGGCAAAGGATCCGTCATACATGGTGGTTGCAGGCTGAATGGTGATGCCCGGCGCATTCATGGGAACAATGAACATGCTGATTCCGGCGTGCGGCGGCTTCGCTTGCGCGTCCGTTCGCGCGGCGAGAAACATGTATTTTCCCCACCAAGTCGTCGTCCAGATTTTCTGACCGTTGATCACCCAGATATCGCCGTCACGCACAGCACTCATCCGCATGGCCGCCAGGTCGGAGCCCGCCTGGGGCTCGCTGTAGCCCATGCCGTGCATGGCCTCGCCGCGCAGAATTTCCGGTAGATATTTCCGCTGCTGCTCCGGCGTGCCGAATAGCATCAGCGCATTAGCCTGGATCGACGCACCGATGCGCGGCGCTTCGCCCCGCTCCATGGTCTCGATGAAGGCAATTTGCTCCAGCGGGGACCGCGCCTGGCCACCAAACTCCTTCGGCCATCCGAGCCCGATCCAACCCGTCTTGCCCATATCACGCGCGAATTCCGCATCGAATTCGCGCTTTGCGAACGGCCTCGCATCGAAGGACGCCTTGCGGTCACCCGACCAGTTCTGTTCCAGCCAGGACCGCGCCTTCTCGCGCAACTCGTTGCCGGCAGGACCGAGATCATATTGCGGCAGTCCTTCGCCGCCTTTATCAAACAGAAGGGAGGCGATGTGACGCCGCGCAAGCGGCGCACCGCCCAGGGCAATCGTATCGAGATGCACGCGCTTGAAATGCCGAGGCGCCTCATGTTCCTCGGCATATCCGATGGCGCCAAAGGCGTGTTGGGTTTCCAGCGAAACGCGCCGCAACGCCTCGCCCGCGAAGGCAACAGCCGCATTGGCGAAATAGCGCCATTTTCGGTCACCTCGATCGTGCAGATGCGCCGCGTGATCGAGCGTAAGTCGCACGCCCTCGAGCGCGATGAAGCCGTTGGCGAGCTTGTGCTGGATCGCCTGGAATTTGCCGATCGGTTGCCCGAACTGCTGACGCTCCTTGGCATAGTCGACCGCCAGTTCGAACGCGCGCCGGGCCGCACCGTAGGCGCGGGCCGTCAGCGCGAGCTTTCCTTCCAACAGCAGATCTTCGGTCACAAGGCGTTGCCTAACGAGGCTCGCGGCTGCCGAATTCAGTCGGATTTCGTAAAGACCCCAGGCTCCCATCGCGCGGGTCGGCTCGAAATCCACCCCGGCCGCCCCCAACTCGATAACGGCAAGCGCCGATTGTTCGACCGGCACGACGAGATGCGTGCAACTCTCCGCAACTTCGACGAAGCGGAGCAATCCGCTTGCTCGTCCGCCTTCAACCCGGATTGCACCTGCATTGCGATCGGGATCGAAAGCCCCGAAGGCAAACGCGATGACAGCTGTGCCTCCATGCAACTTTCGGCGAAGTTCGACCGCGGCTTCGACGTTGCAGCCCGACAGCACCAGGTTGGTGAGCGCGGCCGACCACATCGGCGCGGAACATGCAGCGCGACCCAACTCGGCCATCACCACCAGAATCTCCCGAAGCCCTCCCTCGTTGAAATCGCATCCCAGCGAAGCGACGCCCTGCCCCACCAGCCTGGCCCAGATCGACGATATCGCCCTGGACAGGGAATCCGGCCCCGCCGCAGCGGCGGCGTTCCAATGCTCGGCAAGAAAGCCGCGCAAGGAGTCCCGGAGCATCTCCCTGATCTCTTCACTGGGAAGCTGACGATGGTCCATGGGAGGACTACGACTGTCCGAATCTCGGCTTGCGCTTCTCCTTGAATGACATGGTCGCTTCCTTGTGATCGGCGGTCTCGAAGGTAACCTGCTCCAGCGCCATCGACGCCTCCAGCAACATGTTCACCCGATCCTTGACGATCTGGTTGATGGATAGCTTGGTCCAGCGGATCGCCCAGGTAGGACCGTGGGCCAGCTCCAGGGCGATTTCGCGCGCCTTCGCCAGCACATCCGAACGCGGCACCACATGGTTGACGAGCCCGATCCGTTCGGCCTCCTTGCCTTTCAGCAACGTGCCGCGAATGAGATATTCCTTGGCCTTGTTGATGCCGATCAGCAGCGGCCAGATCACCGTTCCGCCGTCACCTGCCACGAGGCCCACACGCGAGACATGGGTGTCGCCGATGCGGGCATCTTCGGCCATAATGGTAATGTCGCTCAATAGCGCATGGGTCGCGGCGAGGCCGATAGCATCGCCATTGATGGCGGCGACGATCGGCTTGTCCAGTTCGAGCTGACGCGTCACGCCGCGCCGGCTGATCATGGGATCATGCACTTCGCCCTCTTCGAGAACATCGCCGCCGGGTCGCTCCGACATCGCCTTCACATCGCCACCGACGCTGAAATAATCGCCGGCACCCGTCAGCACCACGGCACTGACGGCGTAATCGTCCGCGAGATCGTCCCAGATCGTCCGCAACTCGCGGATCAATTTCTGGTTGATGGCGTTGCGCGCCTCCGGACGATTGAGGGTAACAGTGGCCACCTTGTCCGCGACTTCGACCTTCAGGCATTCATACTTTGCGTAGCTGGACACGTTTTCCTCCACTGTTATGGTTCAATGCGATGCCTGAGGCTTGCCAGCGCCCGTCCGGCTTCCTTCAACGGCGCATTCCCGGCTGCATTTCCGCCAAGGCGACATGAAGCGACATCGAGCCGGGGTCTTGCTCCAGCATCCGCTGAACCGACTCCAGATGGATTCGCATCAGCCGGGTCGCCGCCGAAACATCTCGCGCGCGCAGCGCCGACAACAACTGCCGGCGCTTTTCGGCAAGCCGTGGCGTCGCGGCGCCGCTTGAAGCGACCTTCGCGTACACAAAGCGCATATGAATCTCGGTGACCGATGCTACAATCATGGCAATGACTTTGTTGCGGGTCGCCGAGGCCAGTAGCTTGTAGAACTCCCGCGAGCACTCGACGCGATCAAGCAACCGGCCTTCGCGCGTCGCAAGCTCGGTGCGCTCTATGTTTGCCTCAAGAGCCTCAAAATCCGCCTGCCGTGCGTTAGCGCAGGCCAATCGAACGACAAGATCGAGAACGTGGATTCGGGCCTCCGACAGTTCGCGCACCGAGATCGTGCCCAGACTCAACATGTCCCGCATGACCTCGTTCATGCGACTGGTGTCACCTTCCTGAATAAAGGCTCCTCCCTTGACGCCCTTCTGCAGCCGAAGGACCCCCGCCATCTCAAGGCTGCGCAGTGCCTCTCTCAGGACATTGCGGCTGACGCCGAGTTGCTGAGCGAGATCGCGCTCCGGAGGCAACTTGTCGCCCGGCTTAAGGACACCAAGCGCCAGCTGTTCGCGGATCCGCTCGCAGATTTCCTCAAACGCGCGCCGTGTGTGAATCGGCCGAAACATCACCGGACCCGGTGACGCCGGTGCACGGGGACCAGCGGCTCGGTCGCGCCGGTTGAGTGCGGGCATTCGAGGGGAAGCTGCTTTTCGAGGGCTTGACTTAGTCATCATGAGGATGATTATTAAATGGATCACCCATTCAATGAAAGTACTTTTTTTGCCCAAAAGAGAGATCGGGGTCTTCTGATGAGTTTCACCGAAGAGCAAACGGCCTTCCGCGACGGGGTCAGGAAGATGGTTGCCAGACATGTCGCCCCGATTGCGGCCGAAATCGACGAGACCGATCGCTTTCCGCTCGAGATCGTCAAGTTGTTCGGCGAAATGGGCCTGATGCAGCTTTGGGTGCCCGAGCAGTATGGTGGCCCGCACGGGAACTTGACGATGGTCTGCATCGCTCGCGAGGAAATCGCCAAGGTTTCGCCGGCCTGCGCTTCGATCGCCGGCCTCAACTCGATGTTCATCATGCCGCTGCTCCATTTCGGCTCCGAGGAGCAGCGGAAAAAATACCTCCCGATCATCGCCAAGGGGGGCATCGTCACCGCGATCGCGATTTCCGAGCCGCAAGCGGGTTCCGACGTCACCGCTATCAGCACCCGCGCCAAAAGGGACGGCGCCAGCTACGTCCTCAATGGCCGCAAGCAATGGTGCAGCTATGGTGTAGTCGCTGACTATATCGTGGTGATGGCGCGGACCGGGGACGGCCCAGGGGCGGACGGGATCAGCGCCTTCATCGTCGAGCCGAAGAAGATGCCCGGCATCACTTTCGGGCGCCATGAACGCAAGATGGGCTTTCGCGGTGCGCCCAACACGCCAATATTCTTCGACAATGTCCGTGTGCCCCTGGAAAATCTGGTCGGCGAAGAGGGCAAGGGCTTTCGGGCGTCAATGCGCGCGCTCGACATCAACCGCCCGACCATAGGCGCGCAGTCCGTCGGACTCGCACAGGGCGCGCTCGATGTGTCAGTCGCCTATGCCCGGGAGCGCAAGCAGTTCAAAAAAGCCATATCGGAGTTCCAGGGCATTCAGTTCATGCTGGCCGATATGGCGATGCAAATCGAGGCAGCGCGCGCGCTCGTCTACGAATGCGCGCGAGCCGGCGATGAAGGCGATTGGAAACGCCTGAACGTTCTCGCAAGCATGGCCAAATGCTTTGGCAGCGACATGGCCATGAAGGTCACAACCGACGCCGTTCAGATATTCGGTGGCTACGGCTACACCATGGATTACCCGGTCGAGCGCATGATGCGCGATGCCAAACTGACCCAAATCTTCGAGGGCACGAACCAGATCCAACGGGTGGTCATCGCCCGCGAATTGCTGAAGTGAGAAGAATGCTCACATAGAAAAGGATGGAGGAAACAAATTTGACCCGAACCGCAATCCGCTTATGGCACCCATTGGCCATATCCGCGCTTCTCGCCATATCTCCCGCCTGGGCGCAGAAGGCTTATTCCCCTGGAGTCAGCGATACCGAGATCAAGCTCGGCCAATCGACGCCGCTCAGCGGACCGGCGTCCGCCTTCGGCGCTGGCGCCGGACGGACCGTTATCGGCTATTTCGAAATGCTGAACGAACAGGGCGGAATAAACGGGAGGAAGATCAGCTTCACGCAACTCGACAATGCGTACAGCGCTCCCAAGGCGGTCGAACAGTCGCGCAAGCTGGTCGAAGACGTCGGCATATTAGCCGAGGTCGGGACGATCGGCACGGTACCCAATGTAGCCATACAGAAATATCTGAATTCCAAGCAGGTGCCCCAACTATTCATCATAGCGGGAGGCCGACGCTTCAACGACCCGACGACCTTCCCTTGGACGGTGCCGCTCTATCCGGACTTCGAAACGGAAGGCCGCGTCATCGCTAAATACATCCTGGAAACCAAGCCGGATGCCAAGATCGGCGTCCTGTATCAGAATGACGATTTCGGAAAGGACTATATCAGAGGCCTGCGGGCCGCACTCGGGGCGAAGTCATCGCAAATCCTCGCCGAGGTCTCCTATGAACTCGCTGACCCGACGATCGACTCGCAAGTCGTTCAGTTGAAGGCCGCCGGCATCGACACCCTGATCGAGCAATCCTCGGCAAAGGCGGCCGCTCAAACCATCCGCAAGGTTCACGAGCTCAACTGGAACCCGCTCCACGTCATTGGTGGCTCGACTGCATCGGTCGAAACCGTGCTCAAACCAGCAGGCCTCGATGCCTCGAAAGGACTGGTGACGACGCAGTTTCTCAAGCAGCCCGGCGATCCAGCCTGGGCGGATGACGAAGAATTAAAGGCGTACAAGAGCTTCCTGAAAAAATACGCTCCGTCCGCAAATCCCGACGACTATTCCGTGCTGGTTGCCTACATGAACATGAATGCCGTCGCACGCGTCTTGAAGAAATGCGGTGATCAGCTGACGAGGGAAAACCTCATCCACCAAGCGACGTCACTTCATGGCGAACGACTTCCCTTGATGCTTCCCGGCGTCGCGATCAGCACGAAACCGGACGATTACACACCCTTCAAGACCCTCCGGATTGCCGTTTTCAACGGAACCAGCTGGACACTATCCGGCGATCCGTTGACGGCCGATTGAGGCCACCTGGGCGGCCCTGTGAATCGGCGTGGCCTTTGACTCCCAATCTGCGCCCAATGCTGACCCAACCCCACGTATCAGAAGCGCCGCAACTCACCGATGCTTTCGATTTAAAGCCAATTCGGCAGAGTTTTCTGAGCATGAGGCGGACTGAGGCGAGACGCAAGAACTGGAGCTAGAAACCGGAGCTAAAGCTTCTCAGCTCATCAAAGATTGAACGAATTTCCTGATTCGGCGCAATGCACAGGGTTCGATACGTATCTAGGAACCCCAGCCAGGCCCCCTCTCCCGCGACATGCCGGGCGACATTCCCCAGCGTAGCGACGAATGCAGTCGCCTGGAGCATGATCCGGACCCGCAGGGCCGCGTTAGCGCAAAGTGGGCACCGGTTTTCCCTTAGCTAACAAACGCGAATGCGTTTGCGCGGAGATCATGCTCAAACAAAGAGGCGCCTGCCCGAGTACCGGCAGGCTCTGTTCGTATTCAATTGTCAAAGAGCCGACGTCACCCACCGGGGGCCTCATGGTTCGAGACGGCGCGATGCGCCTCCTCACCATGAGGATCTGACGTCATGGCCAAGCCTGACGACCTCATCCCGCGCTGTTGCGCGGCATTTCGAAGGACGGGCCACAACAGAAGTGCCGACGCGCATCTGCGATCTCGCGGCACGGATAGCGCCCGAGTCTTGATAGGGTTCGCCCTCGAAAACGGGAGGGCGCAGGGAATGCCGGATGCGCGCTGCACCCGCGGTCTCGTGCGCAATGGAGAAGTGGATGCGCGCACGAGCATACAGGCTCAGCGGAGGCATCCGGCATCCCCTGCGTAATGGCTTTACGGCTTATGCCGTGCTCTCCCCGGCGACGAATTCGTCTTGTCACCGTCGTCGACGGATATAGCGGCTGCTCAACCCGGTCGGATTTGAATTAGCCACCGCCGACTTGGCACCAGCAACGGGTGTCAGGACCACACGGTTTTGCCGTACGCTCAAACGTCGTTCGTCTTGCGCGCCTTAAAAATCGCTCACGAGGTTCAACTCGCCCTGCGACATCAATTGCGCGCCGACGCTCTCGCGTCCACCACATCCCATCCCGCGTTCGTGACGACGCGCGACCGCCCCTCTTGTCAGAACGGGACGGGGCGAATTAAGCCACTGATTTTAGCTCTCGGCGAAGCGCAATATTGCCCGTCGTGCCAATCTGCCGCAACCCGACGGGCAACCGTGTGCTGCCCGGAAGAAGCGCGGTCATAGCGTCGCTGGTAGCCGCGGACTCCCTCGCGATGGTTCGGCAGCGCGCCGTCGGCGTCAGGCGGCGCGGCCCGTGGTGCTGATCCTCGGCTTGCGCGGTCCTCTGCAATACAGTCTTTGGTTGTTCCATCCAAAAGAGTTACTTAAGATATTGGCCCTAAGGGAACCCAGGGAGGGACGCAAATGAGCATCGCATCACTAGCCAATGACGAAATTCTGCGAACTGACCGGCGAAATCTTGATCTAAGGCCAATTATCGCCGCGAACCTCAATCCTGTCATCGCTACGCTGGGGTTGGACGACGCCGCCGCCACCCAGTTGCGCACGGCTATGCAGCCGGTGGCCGCGGCGAGTCCAGTTCAGCCAACTCCTGCGTCGAGCGCACTCGACGGGCTTGTCAAATACATCCCGACCGAAACCATCACCCTTTATGTGGCGGCGACCGCCGCGATAAAGAGCATAACGACAGCCTTTCCGTGGTTGACCGCAGATTGTCTCTACTGGGGCTTTGTTGGGCTCACGCCGATCCTCTTTCTGCTCGTCTATATGGGCAAACGCCGCAGCCAAGGCCTCCCTATCCTTCCTCAACAGCTAATTCAATGGCCGTGGTGGAAGCTGATTGCGTGCACTGTCGCATTCGCATTCTGGGCGTTGGCCGTGCCGCCGCTCGTCACGACCGAGGGTGGCAAGTTTGCTGCTGCGTTCGGAGCGCTCTTTATATCGACGCTGCTGAGTTTGATCGGTGCAGTGGTAGAGCCCGCACCGGCGCCCGTGGCACCGTGATGGCTAATCGGTAGGCTGTCACGACGGATATTGAGAACGTCTTCCTCAAGAAGCCTGGTCCTTATCTCCGGCATTCGCTGGCGCACGGGCTGCTGCCCGACGGTGCTCCCGATGGCGCTGATGCGATCTATGGCTGTTGGCTGCTCTTTCATCTATGTATGCTACCTTTGTTTCCGATCCGGACGCAGCTGATGCTCCCACTTGACGACGTGATGCAGGATCAGGCGGCTGGCCTTAACTCCGATCCGACGTGACGGCTGCGATGGCTCCGACCGTCTTCTTCTCCGGGCAAGCGGATACGCCGAATAGCGTTGGGCGCCGCATCTCAACGATAGCGCCCGATTGTCAGGCTAACAGGGCAAAGGCCGCGCGGCCCAATGCCCATGTTCTATTCCCCCGCGCATCCCTTGGGCGTGCGGGGGGAATGTCGTTGCTGCGAATGAGTGTTACAGCGGCTTGATTTCCACCTTGCGGAACTTGACCACGCCCTTGTCGTTCGCGACGCCCTTGTCGTCCTTGAGACCAAGGCCGTGCTGCAGGGCGATCCGGCCAGTTGCAAACTTCGCGTCCTGCGCACCGTCCACGGTCTTTTGTCCGTTGAGGACGACGGTGAATGTCGACCCCTTTGCGGTGATCTCGTAGACGTTCCATTTGCCGGCGGCCTTCGGCATCGGATTGACCTTGGCGACGTTCACGATCGCACCGGTGCCATAGCTTGGTTCGGGGCGCGAATCCCAGATGTTCACCTCATAGGCGTTGTCGGCGCCAATCTTCTCGGGATTGGTGCAGCGGATGAAGATGCCGCTATTGGCATCGGCTTCGACCCAGAATTCGGCCCTGATCTGATAATCGGTATAGGTGTTCTTGCTGACCAGAAAGCCGTTGCCCTTGTCGGCAACGACGGCGCCGTCCTCGATCCGCCAGTTGGCATCACCGATCTTGTTGAAGTTGTCGAGGTTCTTGCCGTCGAACAGCGTAACCCATCCGGTTTCACTGGACGCCTGCGGCGAATAGGAAAGCGCTGCGAAGCCTGCGAGAAGCAGTGCGATGGCTGACCGGCGTTTCATGCTGATTTTCTCCCCATTTTTTCAATATTGTTCTTTGACGCGAGGCTTGTTGAAGTCCCGCATCCTCATGGATCGCCGGCAATGATAGCAGTCGGCAGGTTCGGCGGGAAGCTATGCGGAACCCCGTCGCACCACGAGACATCTTCGGCAGGTCCAAATTTCCTGAGATTTAGGCGTTTACTCATAAACTTGATGTCCGATTTCGGGGGGGGCAGACCAGACATGCGCTTGGCGGCCCGAGACTTCCGCCGATGACCCCGGAACGGAAGTAGAGGTGCCAAGTGAGAACGACAAGAAATTCACAATTCTGCCGACAATGACAGCGGTTCCGATCACGTCGGCTGGTCGCTTCTCGCCTTTAGGGCCTCGGGGCACCATCTTCCTTCTTTTTCTCTGCAGCCCAATACTCCGCTTCTGACGGCAGTTTATCGAAATCCGGCTTATATCCATTTACCTCGTACCTTGAGCGCGGGATTGGAATGGTGGCGCCGGTCCCGTAATCGACCTGCACCCAACCTTCCTCGCCACGAAACAGCCCAACGGGCATAGGCCTTCTCCCTGCTCAAAGCATAACGCTGCAGCGCACTCCAGGAGGGTAAGTAAGGGTTGGTAAGATTGGTTCCGTGCTTATGTTCACGTCATGACTATCTTTTCCGTGCTTCACAAAACCGTATATCGATACAAGAACCCGGTGCGGTTGGGCTTGCATGAGCTGCTGATTCGACCGCGCGACAGCTTCGATCAGC
>JBKQRS010000107.1:0-5625 GCA_052143915.1 Bradyrhizobium sp. | reverse complement strand
TCGCTCCTCGCAATGACGGGATTACCGTTAAGGCCCCGGCGGACTGACCGCCGCCTCCACGCCCCCGAGTTCCCGCTCGCGCAGGAAAATATAGAGTCCGGCGCCGATGATGATGGCGGCGCCCAGCGCCGTCGCCATCTGTGGCACATCGCCGAACACGGCATAGCCAAACATGACGGCCCACAGGATCATTGAATATTGATATGGTGCGACCGTGCTTGCCGGCGCGAGCTTGAGCGAGCGGTTGACGCAAAGCAACGCGCAGACCGAAATCGCGCCGGCGGCGAAGAAGAAGCCCAGATGGCTCCAGCTCGGCGTGACCCAGCCGAACGGCGCCACCACGACGCCAAACACCAGCGTTCCCATAAACTGCGCCGAGGCCAGCACGATGTCGGGTGTCGCGCGCAACGAACGGGTGATCAGCATCAGTCCCGAAAACGCCATGCTGCCCGCGAGCGCAATCATCGCCGGCGGTCTGCACCGAAGGCTGAAGCGCGATCAGCCACCCCGCCGAACCCGGCCAGAATGGCGCTCCAGCGCCGCCAGCCGACCTGCTCGCGCAGCACCATCGCCGACAGCGCGGTGACGAAAATCGGCGTCGCCAGGTAATAGGTGACGACATCGGCGAGCGGCAGATACACGGTGGCGAGAAAGAACGCCGCGATCTCCAGCGTCGAGAGCACGACCCGCAGAAGCTGCAACCAGGGCCGCGTCAGGCCGCGGAATTCGGCGCGCCGCCGCCACATTGACGGCGCCAGCAGCACCAGCGCTGCGCAGGCGCGCAGCAACATCAACTGCCCGACCGAATAGGTCGCGACGATGAATTTGCCCAGCGCATCGCCGAACGAGAACATGCAGACGGCGGCCAGCATCAGGGCGATGCCATTAAGCCGCGCGGCGCGATGGTCGGCCGTGGTGGAGATATTTGCGATCAGATTCATGTTGGCATGTCACCCTCATCCTGAGGAGCGGCCTTTTTTTGGCCGCGTCTCGAAGGATGAGGCCTCATGGTTCGAGACGGCGCGAGCGCGCCTCCTCACCATGAGGAACGGACCGCGTCAATCCGGAACGACGAACGATGTATCGATTGCCGCCGCACCGCCGCTGCGATACCGATGAATCGACCAAACAGGAAATCAGGCATGAGCGATTTCGATCCCGCCACGCATCGCATGGTGCCGCAGCAACGCTGGTTCGAGGATTTCGCGCTCGGCGAGCGCTTTGTCATTCCGAGCCGCACCATGACGTCGGCGGTCTTCGCGGCTTTTCAGACCGCGAGCGGCGACACCCATCCCGTGCATTATGATGTCGAATATTGCCGCGCCCGCGGAATGCCGAACCTCTTGGCCCATGGCTTCCAGACCCTGATCCATACCGCACCGGGAGCGGGGCTGTTCCCCTTTATGGTGGAAGAATCGCTGGTCGGCTTCCTCGAACAGTCGAGCCGATTCTTAAAGCCGGTATTGGCCGACGACACGATCTATCCCGCGCTCGAAGTGACGGAACTGACGCCGGGCCGCAGCACCGGGGTGGTCTCCTTGCGCAGCACGGTGTTCAATCAACGCCGCGAGCTGGTGCTGGAGGGATTGCAGAAATTTCTCCTTCGCCGACGGCCTGTCGGGCCGTGATCGGCAGCGATGGCGCGCTAGGATTCTCAAATGAACCGCCGGCACATCCGGACAGTTCGATAGCGGCCGCAAGGGCCGAGAAAAGGCCGATAAATTAAGGCTTTTCGCCGATTTTGCCCCACATGGCGGTTGCCGCGGCGACGCCCCTGCCTTACCTATGGGCCATGAAATTTCTTGACGAGGCAAAAGTCTATATCCGCTCCGGCGACGGCGGCAACGGCTGCGTGGCGTTTCGCCGCGAGAAGTACATCGAGTTCGGCGGTCCCTCCGGCGGCAATGGCGGCCGTGGCGGCGACGTGATCGTCGAGGCGGTCGATGGACTGAACACCTTGATCGACTATCGCTATCAGCAGCACTTCAAGGCGCAGAAGGGCACCAATGGCATGGGCAAGGATCGCCATGGCGCCAACGGCAAGCCCATCGTGCTCAAGGTGCCGGTCGGCACGCAGATCTTCGACGAGGACCGCACAACGCTGATCCACGACTTCACCACGCTTGGCGAGAAATTCGTGCTCGCGGAGGGCGGCAATGGCGGCTTCGGCAACGCGCATTTCAAATCGTCCACCAATCGCGCGCCGCGCAACGCCAATCCCGGCGAGGTCGGCGAAGAGCGCTGGATCTGGCTGCGGCTGAAACTGATCGCGGACGCAGGCCTCGTCGGCCTTCCCAATGCCGGCAAATCGACGTTCCTCTCCAAGGTCAGCGCCGCCAAGCCGAAGATCGCCGACTATCCGTTCACCACGCTGCATCCGCAGCTCGGCGTCGTGAATGCCGATGGCCGCGAATTCGTGCTGGCCGATATTCCGGGGTTGATCGAGGGCGCCCATGAGGGCGCAGGCCTCGGCGATCGCTTTCTCGGCCACGTCGAGCGCTGCCGCGTCTTGTTGCATCTGGTGGATGCGACCAGCGAGCACGCGGGCAAGGCCTACAAGACGGTGCGCAACGAGCTTGAGGCCTATGAAGGGGATCTCGTCGGGAAGATCGAGATCGTCGCGCTGAACAAGATCGACGCGGTGACGCCGGACGAGCTGAAGAAGCAGAAGGATCGCCTGAAACGTGCCGCCAAGAAGACGCCGCTCTTGATCTCGGGCGTCACCGGCGAGGGAGTCAAAGAGGCGCTGCGGCGGCTGGCCGAGGTGATCGGCGAAGCCCCGGTGTCGGGCAAGGCCAAGGGCGGCGCGCAGGCCGAACCCTGGGCGACGCAAACCACCTGACGTGTGACGCATGAACTGTAACGACGCCTGCCGCAGGTTCGGTTACCCCCCTCCGGGAGAGCGGGCCCGCCTGCCCTGCTGCGATATCCATTTTTGCTTCTGACATCTCCTTCTTCGAGCTCTGCTGCAAAGTCTCATCCATGGCCCGCCCCAGCCTAAAAAACTTCCGCCGCATTGTCGTCAAGGTCGGCTCGTCACTGTTGGTCGATTCCGATGCCGGCGAAGTGCGCACCGCATGGCTGGCGGCGCTGGCCGCCGATTTGGCAAAACTGCACGCCGGGGGGCGCGAGCTCCTGATCGTCTCGTCCGGTTCGATCGCGCTCGGACGCAGCCGCTTGAAGCTGCCGCGCGGCCCGCTGAAGCTCGAGGAGAGCCAGGCCGCAGCCGCCGTGGGACAGATCGCGCTGGCGCGGATCTGGTCGGAGGTGCTGGGCCATCACGGCATCGGCGCCGGACAAATCCTGGTGACCCTGCAGGACACCGAGGAGCGCCGCCGCTATCTCAACGCGCGCTCGACCATTGCCAAGCTCCTGGAGTGGCGCGCGGTGCCGGTCATCAACGAGAACGACACGGTTGCCACCAATGAAATCCGCTACGGCGACAACGATCGCCTCGCCGCCCGCGTCGCCACCATGGCGAGCGCCGATCTCCTGATCCTGCTCTCGGATATCGACGGTCTCTACGATGCACCTCCAGGCGCCAATCCAAACGCAAAACTGATTCCGATCGTGGAGTCCGTGACCGCGGAAATCGAAGCCATGGCGGGGGCAGCCGAATCCGAACTGTCGCGCGGCGGCATGTACACCAAGATCGAGGCGGCGAAGATCGCAACCACCGCCGGCACGCATATGCTGATCGCGTCGGGCAAGATCGAGCATCCGCTGCAGGCCATCGCCAATGGCGGGCGCTGCACCTGGTTCCTGACGCCGGCGAATCCAGTGACCGCGCGCAAGCGATGGATCGCGGGCTCGCTCGAACCGAAGGGCACCCTGACCATCGATGCCGGCGCGGTGAGTGCGCTGCGCGCGGGCAAGAGCCTGCTGCCGGCCGGCGTGATCCGGGTCGACGGGCAATTCGCCCGCGGCGATGCCGTGGTGGTGCGCGGCCCCGACACCCACGAGGTCGGCCGCGGCCTTGTCGCCTATGACGCCGAGGATGCCGAGAAGATCAAGGGCCGCTCGTCCCCGGATGTGATGGCGATCCTGGGCATCTCGGGACGCGCGGAAATGATCCACCGCGACGACCTGGTGGTGGGCCCGAGCGCTGCAATTTCCCAGAGCTAGGCCAATGGCCGAGCGGTCGCTCGCCCCTTTTCGCCCGCCCTGCGCCGCATCCATGCCCTCGCCACCCTTCGCAAAACGTGGATTTCCATGCTAGGACATGGTCTTAACCAAGGCTGAAACCGACATGACCGCGCCGCCGAAGGCGATCGAGACAAACGCCGATTTGCCTGACCTGATGATCGATCTCGCCGCCCGGGCACGCGCCGCCGCGCGGGTGCTGGCGCTCGCCTCCCCTGCGCAGAAGAACCGCGCGCTGGAAGCGATCGAGCGCGCCATCCGCAGCCATGCCACCACCATTCTCGCTGCCAATGCCGAGGACGTCGCCGAAGTTCGCGCCAGCGGCGCCAGCTCGGCCTTCATCGACCGGCTGACGCTGACACAAGGCCGCATCGATGCGATGGCCGATGGCGTCGCAACCGTGCGCGCGATCAAGGATCCCGTCGGGGTCGTGACCGAGAGCTGGCAGCGCCCCAACGGCATGACCATCGAACGCGTTCGCGTCCCGCTCGGGGTCGTCGCCGTGATCTTCGAAAGCCGTCCCAATGTCGCCGCCGATGCCGGCGTGCTGTGTCTGAAATCCGGCAACGCCGTCATCCTGCGCGGCGGCTCGGACAGTTTCAGGTCATGCCGCGCGATCCATGACTGCCTGGTGCAGGGGTTGCGCGAAGCCGGTCTTCCCGAGGCCGCGATCACCCTGGTGCCGACACGCGATCGCGCCGCGGTCGGTCTGTTGCTGACGGGGCTGAACGGCGCCATCGACGTGATCGTGCCACGCGGCGGCAAGAGCCTCGTCGCGCGCGTCGAGGCGGAGGCGCGCGTGCCGGTGTTCGCGCATCTGGAGGGCGTCAACCACGTTTACGTCGATCATGCCGCCAATCTGGAAATGGCAAAATCGATCGTGCTGAACGCCAAGATGCGCCGCCCAGGCGTCTGCGGCGCGGCCGAAACCTTGCTGATCGATCGCAAGGGTGCATCGACCAGTCTCAAGCCACTGGTCGAGATGCTGATCGATGCGGGTTGCGAAGTGCGCGGCGACGACGCCGTGCAACGAACCGATGCCAGGGTGAAGCCGGCTTCCGACGAAGACTGGGATACCGAATACGAGGACGCCATCATTGCGGCGAGAGTTGTCGACGGCGTCGAGGAGGCGATCGCCCACATCCACAATCACGGCTCGCACCACACCGATGCGATCGTGACCGACAACGAAGCCACCGCCCGAAAATTTCTCGACGAAGTCGATTCGGCAATTGTACTGCACAATGCATCGACCCAGTTCGCCGACGGTGGCGAATTCGGTTTCGGCGCCGAAATCGGCATCGCCACCGGTAAATTCCATGCCCGCGGCCCGGTCGGTGCGGAACAACTGACCAGCTTCAAATACCGTGTTCACGGCACCGGGCAGACCCGGCCGTGATCAGCCATGGCGTTTTCGAGCGAAGCATGCCCTCGGACTTGATCCGTGGGTGGGAACCGGTTCGCGTGAAGAAAACGCGTCAA
>JBKQRS010000106.1:0-12098 GCA_052143915.1 Bradyrhizobium sp. | reverse complement strand
ATCGTTGGACGATTCCACCGCGGCGCTGAAAATTCGCTCGCGCGTCGCGTGATGGTCGCGCGCGGCCTCGGTGCGGCGATGTTCCATGATCTCGCGTTCAAGCTCGGCGGTCTTTGCGTTCGCCTCGTTCATCACGCGCGCGAACGCCCGCGCCAGCACGCCGGTTTCGCTGCGCGCGTCAAGCGGTATGGCAATCGGATTGCCGCTACCTGCGCCTTCAACTGCCGCCGTCAAGCGACGGATCGGCCCGGTCAGCGACCGCGCTACCAGCACCGCCAACGCGGCCGCGGACAATACCGCGATCAAACCGACCAGCATGGTGGTTTGCCGGATGGCTGCCGCCGCCGCGGCGAAGGCGGCATTGGGAACGGTTTCGATGACCCCCACCCATTCCTTGCCGGCCAGGAGGGCGGGCGCGAGCACCACTCCGCCTAACTCCCCTGTTCGATCCGCTACGGCACGTGCAATGCTTTGCGTTGCTCCGGTTGCCGATGCGAGGTCCGGGAAGTCGGCGCGCCAATTGGTCGGCGCCCCAAGCTCCGAGCCGAATTCGCGCGCAGGATCGGGGTGAACGAGATAATCGCCTAGTCTGTTGACGGCATAGACCTGTCCCCCTAGCCGTGGCGATGCTCGGACGCGGTCGAGCGCCGGCCGCATGTCGACATTGATGATGAGGATGCCGAATGGCTTGCCATCAGAGCCCGGCAGGACAGAGGCAATGCGTATGGTCGGCACATGAGGGGTCTCGATGGCGCCGTTCTCCTGATTGAGATCCAGTGCCGAAACGTAAATTTCGTTCGCCTGCAGGCTGATCGTATCCCTGAAGTAGGGCCGGTCGCCCTTTCGCTGCAATTCCGCGTCGGGAACCAACCGAACGGCTCCGCCCGGCCCGGAACGGTCGGCTCGAACGATTTCACGGCCGCCATCCTCGATACCGATGATGCGAAATTGCGCGTATCTGGGCCTGGCTTCGAGCTCGATGAGCAGACGCTCGGCGATCCGATCCCGCCATACCTTTTCTGAAACGCCGTCGACGGGATCGATGCCTCCGGCCAAGTGCGCGCGAATTAGCCCAGCCAAAGCTGTCGAAGATCGAAAGCTGGTAACATCGCCGCGCGCGTCGCCGACGTAGGATTGCAGATCGAAAGCGACCAGTCGCGAATGCGTCTCGACCCGATCGAGGATGCGCGGCAGCAGAACCTGCTCCAGGTTGCGATAGCTCAGCCATCCGACCGCGGACACCGCGATCGTAACCAGGAGGCTCATCGCGATGGCCAATCTGGTGGTCAGCGTCATCGTCGCATTCGCGCCATGTCCGTAACCCCCCGGATGCAGATTGGCGGCGCCGGCGGCGCAACCCCCGCATTATGGCCCGGGGGCGACATCTCCGGCAGTAACGGACGATGGACTTTTTGCGGCTTCAAGACAACCCGCAACCGCCGCCAGCAGCTCGGCCGGTCTGAACGGATTCTGCAGGCTGGAGACCGCGCCTAGCTTGGTTGCCATGGCCAGGAAGTCCGGACCCGAACCCGAAAGGACGGGATTGCCCGAGATCACGATGATCGGTATGCGCCGCTGCTGTTGGTGAACCTGCCGCATGGTTTCGAAGCCGTCCATGCCCGGCATGAAGATATCGAGAAACAGCAGATCGAAATCTCCGGAATCGACTATGGCAAGCCCGTTGCGGCCATCGCCTGCGACGACGACACTGTGACCGGCCCGTTCCAGCAGAAGCCGGATGGTCGCCTGCACGGCGCAGTCATCATCGATGATCAGGATTTTTGCCACGGCCGGACTTCCACCAAGCCAATGTGGGTTTGTGAAGCCGCTGCAGTTGCTTCGCAAGCATTTCCTCAAAAATTGCCGGGCGATTTGTCGAGGAACCGATCGACCAACAGCTTGATCGGCCCGATGCAGGGCGGACGTCGCGTGAAACCTGGCCGCTCCAGCGGCCTCTCGCGCATCTGCACGATGTCGGGAATAGCGAAGGATGCCAGACATGTGCCGCGATTGCGGACGTATATGGCCGACGTAAGGCTTCCTTCCAGTGATTCCAAAGCGAGCAAGACGAGCCCTTCCAGCGTGCGAATAGGCGAGTCTTGATCCGGTGCCTCCACGAGTATTCGTGCGACCTGACTAGTCTGCGCGTGCGGTAAAGAAAAAATCCGTCATTGGCGCGGTGGGCATCACCCTGCTGGGTCTATTGGTCGTTCGCCATCTTCATCCTGGCCTGCGGCCTGACGCATATCCCGTCGATTTATACGCTTTGGGTGCCGATCTACGGGGTAGAAGGCCTCGTCAAGGCTCGGCGAATTTCATGGCTTCCTGAGGCCGACAGGCTCGCGATGGCGAAGCGGGCCTCTACAAATTTCCGACGATCGATCGGCGCGGGGCTTGCTCCGGGTGGATTGCCTGTGAGATGACCTGAGCCAAAGTCTCAAACAGGTGTCACCATGACGCAAAACAAGAAGAAAAGTGCGGAAACGCTCCGCAGCGCGCGCTGGTTCGCGCCCGACGATCTCCGCGCCTTCGGCCACCGCTCCCGCGCCATGCAGATGGGTTATGCGCCGGAGGAGTGGAAAGGCCGTCCGGTGATCGCGATACTCAATACCTGGTCGGACGCGCAGCCCTGCCACATGCATTTCAAGAGCCGCGTCGACGACGTCAAGCGCGGCATCCTGATGGCCGGCGGCTTCCCGATGGAGTTGCCGGCGCTCTCGCTGTCGGAATCGCTATTAAAGCCGACCACCATGCTTTACCGCAATCTGCTGGCGATGGACGCCGAGGAGCTGCTGCGCGGTCACCCCGTCGACGGCGTGGTGCTGATGGGCGGCTGCGACAAGACCACGCCGGCGCTGCTGTTAGGTGCCACCAGCATGAATTTGCCTGCGATCTATCTGCCGGCGGGGCCGATGCTGCGCGGCAACTGGAAGGGCAAGACACTGGGCTCGGGGTCCGATGCCTGGAAATATTGGGACGAGCGGCGCGCCGGAAAAATTTCCGACAAGGACTGGGTCGACGTCGAGGCGGGCATCGCCCGCAGCTATGGCACCTGCATGACCATGGGTACCGCCTCGACCATGACCGCGATCGCCGAATCCATCGGCATGACCCTGCCGGGTGCGTCATCGATTCCTGCCGCCGATTCAGGCCATATCCGCATGAGCTCGGCGTGCGGCCGCCGCATTGTCGAGATGGTCTGGGAGGATCTGACGCCGCGAAAAATCCAGACGCGCAAGGCTTTCGAAAACGCGATTATCGTGGCGATGGCGATGGGCTGCTCCACCAATGCGATCATCCATCTGATCGCGCAGGCCCGCCGCGCCGGTCAGGACATCGGGCTCGACGATTTCGAGAGAGCCAGCCGCAAGGTGCCGGTGATCGCCAATGTGCGGCCGAGCGGCGACGAATATCTGATGGAGGATTTCTATTACGCCGGAGGATTGCCCGGCCTGATAAGCCGCATCAGGGATCGTCTGCATCTCGATTGCCTGACGGTCACGGGAAAGACGCTCGGCGAAAATATCGCGACCGCCGAAGTCTATGATGACGACGTGATCCGCTCGATCGAAAATCCGATCTATGCCGAAGGCGCGCTCGCCGTGCTGAAGGGCAATCTCGCGCCCGACGGCTGCGTCATCAAGCCAAGCGCCTGCGAGCCGCGCTTCCTCAAACATACCGGGCAGGCCCTGGTGTTCGACGATTACCCCTCGATGAAGAAGGCGATCGACGATCCGGATCTCGACGTCACGGCCGATCATGTGCTGATCCTGCGCAATGCCGGCCCGCAGGGCGGGCCGGGCATGCCGGAATGGGGCATGCTGCCGATCCCGACCAAGCTGGTGAAACAGGGCGTGCGCGACATGGTGCGGCTGTCGGATGCGCGCATGAGCGGCACCAGTTATGGCGCCTGCATCCTGCACGTGTCGCCGGAATCCTATATTGGCGGGCCCTTGGCGCTGGTGAAGAACGGCGACAAGATCACGTTGGATGTTGCCGCGCGCACCATCAATCTCGATGTATCGGAAGCGGAACTCGCCAAGCGCCGCGCCGGATGGAAGCAACCGGAGACCCGCTTCGAGCGCGGCTATGGCTGGATGTTTACCCGGCATATCAAGCAGGCCAATGAGGGCTGCGATTTCGATTTCCTTGAAACCTCATTCGGCCCGCCGGTCGGCGAGCCGTCGATTTATTAGCCGTCATTCCGGGGCGCGACGAAGTCGCGAGCCCGGAATCCATAACCACCATCCCGGAGTATGGATTCCGGGCCTGCGCCAAGCGGCGCATCCCGGAATGACAAAATCAAGAGTGAACAAGCCAATGCCAAGACTCAGCGAAACCGCCCGCAACAAACTGAAAGCCGTCTCGACCGCGACGGTCGCCACCGCGCTGTTCAAGCGCGGTTTTCGCATCCAGATGATCCAGGACGTGCATCCGCTAGATGCGGATCAGCCGGTGCTGGTCGGCGAAGCCTTCACCCTGCGCTACATGCCGGCGCGCGAGGATCTCAACAAGATCGAGGTGTTTCGCGATCGTGCCCATCCGCAGCGCAAGGCGGTGGAAGATTGCCCGCCCGGCGCCGTGCTGGTGATGGATAGCCGCAAGGATGCCCGCGCCGCGTCGGCCGGCGCGATACTGGTGACGCGGCTGATGCAGCGCGGCGTCGCAGGCGTGGTCACAGACGGCGGATTCCGCGATTCGGCCGAGATCGCCAAACTCGGCTTTCCCGCCTTTCATCACCGGCCGAGCGCGCCGACCAATCTCACGCTGCACCAGGCGATTGAAATCAACGTGCCGATCGGCTGCGGCGATGCGCCGGTGTTTCCCGGCGACGTCATCCTGGGCGACAGCGATGGGGTGATCGTGATCCCCGCGCATCTCGCCGATGAGATCGCCAGCGAGGCCTTCGAGATGACGGTGTTCGAGGATTTCGTCACCGAGCAGGTCCGCAAGGGGCGCTCGATCCTCGGACTTTATCCCGCCACCGACGAACAGACGCTGGTCGACTTCGCCGCGTGGCGGAAGGAAAAGGGGCGGTGACGTGCCTTCACCTCGCCCCGCTTGCGGGGAGAGGTCGAAGTAAGAGCGAGCTTCGCTGGTCTCGACCCCGCGAAGAGCGGGGCGAGGGCGAACGACGGCGCAAACTGGGCGAGGGAGTCACACCTCGCCCTTGTCAGCCAATCCCACCGCCCACAGCGCAAACGCATAGGCGATCGCGATCTCGTCGAGCCGGTTGAAGCGGCCCGATGCGCCGCCATGGCCCGCGCCCATATTGGTGCGCAACAGCACCGGGCCGCCCCCTCGCATGGTCGCGCGCAACCGCGCGATCCATTTCGCCGGCTCCCAATAGGTGACGCGCGGATCGGTCAGGCCGCCCATCGCCAGGATCGCCGGGTATTCCTTCGCCGCGACGTTGTCGTAGGGCGAATAGGACAGGATGGTTTTGAAGGCGGCTTCGCTTTCGATCGGGGTGCCCCATTCCGGCCATTCCGGCGGCGTCAGCGGCAGGGTGTCGTCGAGCATGGTGTTCAGCACGTCGACGAACGGCACCTCGGCGACGATGCCGGCGAACAATTCGCCGGCGTGGTTGGCGACCGCGCCCATCAGCATGCCGCCGGCGCTGCCGCCGTGGCCGACGATGCGTTTTTCGCCGGTATATTTGGCCGCGATCAGCGCGCGGGCGGAGGCCGCGAAATCATCAAAGCTGTTGGTCTTCTTCTCACGCTTGCCGTCGAGATACCAGCCCCAGCCCTTGTCGGCGCCGCCTCTGATATGCGCGATCGCATAGACGAAGCCGCGATCGACCAGCGACAGGCGGTTGGCGGAAAACGACGCAGGCATCGCCATGCCGTAGGAGCCGTAGCCGTATAGAAGCAGCGGCGCGGTTCCATCGCGCTTAAGATCCTTGGCGTGCAGGATCGATACCGGCACCTCCGCGCCGTCATGCGAGGTCGCCATGATGCGGGTGGTGACGTAGTTGGCGGGGTTGTGGCCGGAAGGGATTTCCTGGCGCTTGCGCAACACCCGCGTCCGCTTCGCCATGTCGTAATCGTAGACTTCGGACGGCGTCGTCATCGACGAATAGGAGAAACGCAAGTTGGTCGTCTCGAACTCGTAGCCGCCCATCGTATCCAGCGAGTAGGCGGTCTCGTCGAAGGCGATGGCGTGTTCCTCACCGGTCGTGAGATCGCGGATGATGATGGCGGGCAGCGCATTGGCGCGTTCCAGCCGCACCATGTGGCCGGAATAAAGCTCGACATCGAGCACGTAGATGCCTTCGCGATAGGGGATCAGGTCGCGCCAGTTCGCCCGCTCCGGCGATTTGAGCGGTGCGGCGACGACCTTGAAGTCGATGGCGCCGTCGGCATTGGTGAGGATGAGCAGTTCGTCGCCGCGGTCGGCGACCGAATATTGCACGCCGCTCTCGCGGCCTGCGACCAGGCGCGGCGGGGCGTCGGGATTGGCAAGATCGATCAGGCGCTGCTCGGAGGTCTCGTGATCGCCGCCGGCGATCACGCAAAACCGGCCGCTGGAGCTTTCATGGATATGCGTGAACCAGCCGGAATCCTCTTCCTCGTAAACCAGGACGTCATCCGCTTGCGGTGTCCCGAGGCGATGGCGCCAGACCTGCATCGGCCGGTGATTGTCGTCGAGCTTGACATAGAAGAACGCGGTGGCGTCGGTGCTCCACACCACCGCGCCGTCGGTTTCCTCGACGAGATCGTCGAGGTCCGTCTTGGCAGCCCAGTCGCGCACGTGAATAGTGAAATATTCCGAGCCCTTGACGTCGGCGCTCCAGGCCTCGAGCCGGTGATCCGGCGAATGCCTGGCGCCGCCGAACCTGAAGTAGTCGTGCCTGGCGGCGAGTTCGTCGCCGTCGAGTATGATTTCGGTCTCGCCGCCGTCGCGCGGGCAGCGTCCGAACATCTCGTGCTGGCCGCCCTCGCGGAATTTGCGCATATAGGCGTAAGGACCGTCCGGCGAGGGAACGCTGGAATCATCCTCCTTGATGCGCCCGCGCATTTCCTTGACCAGCGTCTTCTGCAATGCAGCGGTGTGACCGAGCAGGCTTTCGGTATAGCCGTTCTCCGCCTCGAGGTATTTGCGGATATCCGCATTCAGGATGGAGGGATCGCGCAGCACTTCCTGCCAGTTGTCATCCTTCAGCCACGCGTAATCATCGACAAGGGTGATGCCGTGGGTGGTGAATGAATGCGGACGGCGCGGTGCGATCGGCGGGGTCGGAGGGCTCTTTTTATCCATTAGTCTGTCACTCGGTTCTCGTCCTGCGCACGGCCTTTGCCGCCGCCAACCTCATATCGGGTCTCGCCAGCGGATTGCCAGATATGCCGCGCTGGCGCCAGAGCCGCGCGGCTTGTTGATCGCCCACTTGTATGGTTAGGCTTTTTCGGCGTGCCCGAGAAAGTCTTATGCTTTTCAACTCCTACCCGTTCATTTTCCTGTTCCTGCCGGTCGTGTTGCTTGGTTATTTCGTCCTCGGCCGGATCGGCAACCTGGCGCCGGTGGTTTGGCTGGCGCTGGCCTCGCTGGCCTTCTATTCGGTGAGCAACTGGCAGTTCGTGCTGTTGCTGCTGGCGTCGGTGGCCTTCAACTACCTGATCGGCCTGGTGCTGATTTCGTATCGCCTGCGCGCAGCCCCGCGGTTGGCCGTCCTTGCGGCCGGCGTGAGCGGCGATCTTCTGGTGCTGGCCTATTTCAAATATGCGGGTTTCCTGGCCGCCAACCTCAATGCCCTGTTCGCGACCGGTCTCACCGTCAACATCCTGCTTCCGGTCGGAATTTCCTTCTATACCTTCACCCAGATCGCCTTCCTGGTCGATGCCTACCGGGGAAAGGTCGCGCATTACGCGTGGCCGCATTACGCGCTTTTTGTCACCTATTTTCCGCATCTGATCGCGGGCCCGATCCTTCACCACAAGGATATGATCCCGCAGTTCGAGGCAGCGAGTTCAAAGCAGCCGCATGCGCATTTGATCCTGTGCGGCCTGATCATTTTCGGGATCGGTCTGTTCAAGAAGACCGCTCTCGCCGATGGCATCCAGCCGCTTGTCTCGCTCGCCTTTGGCCCGGCCACGCCGTCGTTCGATCAGGCCTGGATTGGTGCGCTCGCCTACACCTTCCAGCTTTATTTCGATTTCTCCGGCTACTGCGACATGGCGATCGGAATTTCGCTGATGTTCGGCATCTTTCTGCCGCTGAATTTCAATTCGCCGTACAAGGCTCGCAATATCATTGATTTCTGGCGGCGCTGGCACATGACGCTGTCGCAGTTCCTGCGCGAGTACCTCTATATTCCGCTCGGCGGCAACCGGCATGGCCGGATCCTGCGCTATGTGAACCTGATGATCACGATGGTGCTCGGCGGTCTCTGGCACGGCGCGGCCTGGACCTTTGTCGCGTGGGGCGCGCTGCACGGCGCCTATCTCTGCATCAATCACGCATGGGTCAATTATGGCCCCCCGGTCGCGCCGCGCTTCAAATGCGTTGCCGATATCGCCGCATTAGTCCTGACGTTTCTCTCGGTCGTCGTTGCCTGGGTGTTTTTCCGCGCCGACAGCATGGCCTCGGCGCTGTTCGTGCTGTCGAAGATGGCCGACCCCACCCAGATCACCTTCGGCCATGGCGAGATGGCCCAGAGCCTGTTCATCATGATCTATGCCGGGATCGCCTGGTTCGCGCCGAACACCCAGGCGATCATGGGCTACGATCACGACAACCGGACCGTCGGCGAGGGGCTCGGTGTGTGGCAGAGGCGCCCGGCTTTTATCTATGCCACTGCGGCGGTGCTGGCGTTCGGGATTCTCGGAATCCAGCAGCACAGCGAATTCATTTACTTCAGGTTCTAAGGCATGATCCGGAAAAGTGGGTACCGGTTTTCCGAAAAGATCATGCTCAAAGGCATGAGCGCAGCGGCCAACAATCTGATCCGGTTTCTGAGCGCGAGCCTGCTCGTCATTCTCGCGGCGGCGGCGCTCAATTTCGCTGTCGATCCGCTGCAGATTTTCAGGCCCGCGCGCTTGTTTGCGGCGATGTACTCGCCTGACAGCCGCCTGCAGGATGCCGGACTGATCCGCAGCCAGGATTTCGACGCCGTGTTCATGGGCACCTCGCTTGCGATTCATTTTCGGCAGAGCGATATCGACCGGATACTCGGCGTGAAGTCGCTGAAACTGGCGATGAACGGCTCGAATTCGCGGGAGCAGGTTTTCGTGCTTGCGGCGGCGCTCGAGCGTCATCCCAGGCGGGTGATCTGGGAAGTGGACGACTGGATATTCCATGACGCGCCGGACGTCGATTCGAATGCTTATCTGCCGGCCGATCTCTACCGGCAAAATGCCAGGGGCGTCGCTGGCTATCTCTTTAGCGGGCGCATGGCGCGCGAGTCGGCGTGGATCATGGCGCGATCGATTCCGCCGCTCGAGCCTGTCGTGGCGGGGTTGACCAATGAGGTGATGTTCAAGTTTCCGGTTTCCCGCGTCGACGACATCAATATCTTGGGGCCTGATTTCGACGTCGGTGCGGCCTACAACGCAAAGCGGGCGATGGCCGCCTTCAAATACATCACCGATCCGGTTCGCAGCAAATATCTGGCTGACGATACCGACTACGACATGAAGGTCCGTGTTTTCGAACGCGATGCGATTGGCCTCATCGCGGGCAATCCGGACGTGACCTTCGACATCTACTTGCCGCCCTATTCGATCCTGCAATGGGTCGCGATGCGCGATGCCTCGCCGGCGACGCTGGCGAGCGTCTATGATTTTTCCGGCTATTTCTGCCGGCGGCTGGCGGCATTTCCGAATGTCCGCCTCCATGATTTTCGGGCCGTCAGCGAAGTCACCCACGATCTGAATAATTATGCCGACGTGATTCACCATTCGCCGGATGTCGATCTGAAGGTGCTTTCCTGGCTCGCGGAGGGAAAATATCTCGTCGACCGAGCCGCGCCGGTCGTCGCGCTCGACCGGCTCAAGGCGCAGGTCTGGGCGTATCGAATCGATGGTATCGAGAGGTAGCCGCTCGATCTCTCACGATGGAGAGCGAGTTCAGAATTCAGGCCGGTTCATGACGATGAAGACCGCACTTGCCAGAACCTGAGCAGGCGGCGCGCGTTTTCAATAGTCATGGCGGCGAATTGCCGTTCGGCCTCGGCTAGTTCAATTGGTCTCATTGAACCCGTTGCAAACCGGCTCTCCAGGACCGCGCTAACCGTTTCCCATTTGAGTTCGGCGGCCTTGCACGGGACGAGGACACCGTCGTCGCGAAGGCTCTGCATCAGGGGGCGAATGACTTCAATGCTCGATTGCGATAATTGCGCAAGCGCAGCAATGGTCTCTTCGTATTTTCGCTGTTTGGCGAAGCCAAACAAGGTCGCTTCATTGAGTTCGCCCTTGTCCTTCAGCAGAGCCACGTTGCGCGTGGCCGCGGTGAAGTCGTAGACCTTCGACATGTCGCGACTGACACCAGCCGCGACGGCCGCAATTGCAGTTCGTATTTCCTCAAAAATGTCGGGAGGCGCACGCGACAGCAGTCGCGCTCGGACCGCTTCGGTCGCCTTGCGCAACAGTTGATCGCGCAGCGTGGGCGGCAGATCGACCCGGATCCCGGTTTCTACCGCCAGTTCGGGATCAGATTCCGCCTGCGCCAGGACGATTGCGAAACCGCTCGCGGAAACCCTCGCACCGGGGTTGTTGACAATCCGGCGACTGACGGACGGGTACCGGCGGGCCAGCAGTGCGTCAGTGACCACTTCCTTCAACCACCAGCGCCCCGCAATGGCCAGGAGGTGTTGTTCGCCCTTGGTTTGCGCGACTTCGATCAGATCTTCCGCGCTCAAACGGGCAGATTCCCTCAAAACGGGTCCGGCGACGCTGATTTCATCGTTCCTTGCAAGGCGGCGAACGGCAGTCGGGGGCGCCTGCGAAACGGCTGCGAGCTGTGCACTCAACTCGGCAAGAGCGACGCGTGCGCTGACATCAGCAATCGCCCGAATCTCAATCGTCTTGATGAGGCGATCGAGGACATTGTCGAATAACTCGATTTGCTCGCTTTTGTAGCTGCCGGCGGACGATAGAAACAGACCGGTCACGCGCTTGATCGTTTCGAGGCGCTTTTCCGCCGACCCCGCACTTAGTGCTGCTTCGACTTCATCGACAATAGACAGGTTTGCAGCTGACATCGCTCATCCTGAGCGTATTGGAGCGCTGTTCTAGGCTAAAGGCGGACCATACCGGGAAACCCTGAATGTTCCGTAAAGTCGAAAATTTCGAACAGCCAACCGGCCGGGCTGCGCAAGCCAGACGGGGACGGCTTTCACGAAGACCAGACAAAGGAAATTTTCCGCAGGGATCATGCGGTCCCGATTTAGGCCATGAGCACCAGCAGTGGGATCCAACCCGCACGTGCTTCAGCGCTCATCGCAGCGCGGACAGATACCGCGCCATGGCATCCCGCTCGCTTTCTGTCAGCGCCTGCATGAATTTCGGCATGTCGCCGTTGTTGGTCCTTTCACCGGCGGCGAAGCCGCGCATCGCTGCGACTAGGTAGTCGTAACTGAGCCCTGCCAGCCGCGGCGCCGGCGGGCCTCCCGCAAAATTCGGCTGATGGCATGGCTGGCACTGGGCGATTCCGTTTGGCGGCGGCTCAGAAGCGGTGGCGGCGTGTTGCGCCGGCCAGCTCTTGGCCGCGAAATAAGCCGCGATCTTGCGAAGGTCCTCCTGCGCAAGGTCTTTGGCTATCGGGGACATGATCGGGTTGTCGCGATCGCCACTTCTGTAGTCGTGCAATTGCTTGACGAGATAGCTCTGCTGCTGACCCCAGATGATTGGAATGTTTTTTGGGTCGGTGGGTACGCCATCCTGGCCGTGGCATGCCGCGCACAGCTGCACTTTTGCGACGATGTCGTCGGCGGCATACGCCGGTACCGCGGTGACCGCAAAACCGACCCCAGCGCCAAAAATCGTCGAAAAAAAGCGTTTGAGCATGGCTGCATTCCTCCCTCCCGTGAGGGCGCACGATGTCCGGTAAATGCAACTATCCAAACAAAGCGCGCAAGGCGCAACCCAGGCCGACTAGCA
>JBKQRS010000105.1:0-4820 GCA_052143915.1 Bradyrhizobium sp. | reverse complement strand
AGCGTCATCACGTCGCGCGGCTTGCCCTGGTAATTCATCAGCACATAAGGGTGCGCCGACGGCGTGGTGGGGTGCGAGAAGGCGCCCGGCGCCTTGCCCGGCCGTACCGGCGCGTCGATCCAGCGATCGGTGAAAAACCGCTCGGCGATGCGGGCCATTTCCGGCGAGAATCCGCGATAGGCCGTCAGCACCATGTTCCTGGCCTCAGGCCAGGCGATCGTGCCGGTGGCGGCAAACGGCAGCGGCGCGTTGCGATCCCAATGCGGAAGTTTCTTCTTTTTGAACCAGGCGGCCTTCAGGGCGTAATAGCGATGCGACAGTCTCGGATAGGCCGCGCGCACCGAGCCGACCAGCGCGTCGACGACTTCGCGCTCGACGCGGTTGTTGAGATGGCGGGAATCCGCGACATCCTGGAAACCGCGCCAGCGGTCGGAAATCTCCTTGTCCTTGGCAAGCGTATTGGTGATCAGCGCAAAGGTTCGCTCGTTGGCCTTGAACGTCTTCGCCAGCGCCTGCCCCGCGGCTTTTCGCTTTTCACCCGCACGATCCTGCAGCAGGCTCAGCGTCGGCTCGATGGCGAGCTCTTTGCCGCCGACCCTGAAGCGCAGGCCGGAGATCGTCTGGTCGAACAGCCGGTTCCAGGCGGCGTAACCGCTCTGCGATTTCTCATGGAACAGTTGCTCGACGCGGTCCTCGAGCTGATACGGCTTGTCCTTGCGCAGATCCTCGATCCACGGGCGATAATGCGCCAGTTCAGGCGTCTGCATCGCACGCTCGATGACGGCATCGTCGATGCGATTGAGTTCGAGCGCGAAGAACAACAGGTGCACCGACGCGTTCGTCAGCCGCTCGGAAACGTCGCCGTAGAATTTGGAGATCGCGGGATCGACACTGTCGCCGGCATGAACGAGGCCGGCATATGACCCAAGACGCCCGGCGAGATCGTCGATCGCCTCATAGCGCCTGACCACCTCGGCGAGCCATTTGCCGCCGCCCTCAGTCACTGTCCGCTCCGCGAGCCTGCCCTTGTAGTCCGTCTCAAACGCGACGCAATCGGCATCCATCCTTTGCAGATCGGCTGTGACTTCCGGCGCGTCGATCCCGGAATAGAGGTCGGAGAGGTTCCATTCCGGCAACTTCCCCGCCTTTGACCCGGCGGCGGATTTGCTTGGGCCGGATTTGCTTGGGCCGGGTTTGCGTTGGGCTGTCGATTTGCGGAGAGCAGACGAGGAGCGCGAGGTCATCTTGTTCGAAACCTGTGTTCACGGGATGCGAAGCGAAGGCGGGACGTCAAGGTTTAAGCGGGCGTTAATCGGCATCGGCCAGAGTGCCCCGATTCGAGACAGATAGTAGTAACGTGCGGGGAACGCCATGGCTGCCAGCATTTTGATCGCCGACGACGACGCTATCGCACGCCGCCTGGTCGAGAATATGGTGCAAAAATGCGGCTATGAGACAACCGTCGTCGACTCCGGTGACGCCGCCATTGCGCTGCTGACCGCGCCGGACGCGCCCGCGATCGATGCCCTGGTGCTTGATCTGGTGATGCCCGGCCTCGACGGCATGGGCGTGCTGGCCAAGATCCGCGAAGCCGGTCTTTCCATCCCGGTGGTGGTGCAGACCGCCCATGGCGGCATCGACAATGTGGTGTCGGCGATGCGCGCCGGCGCGCAGGATTTTGTCGTGAAACCGGTCGGCATCGAGCGGCTGCAGGTAAGCTTGCGCAATGCGCTCAACACCAGCGCGCTGAAAGGAGAGCTGCAGCGCATCAAGCACAGCCGCGAAGGCAGACTGACCTTTGCCGACATCATCACCCGCAGCGAGGCCATGACCGGCGTGATGCGCACCGCACAGAAGGCAGCCGCCTCGACGATCCCGGTCTTGATCGAAGGCGAATCCGGTGTCGGCAAGGAACTGTTCGCGCGCGCCATCCATGGCAGCGGCGAGCGCAAATCGAAGCCGTTCGTTGCCGTCAATTGCGGCGCGATCCCCGACAATCTGGTGGAGTCGATCCTGTTCGGCCACGAGAAGGGCGCCTTTACCGGCGCCACCGAACGCCACACGGGTAAATTCGTCGAGGCTTCCGGGGGCACGCTGTTCCTCGACGAGGTCTCGGAATTGCCGCTCGCCGCGCAGGTGAAACTGCTTCGCGCGCTGCAGGAGGGCGCGGTCGAAGCGGTCGGCGGACGCAAACCCGTGAAGGTCGACGTCCGGATCATTTCCGCGACCAACCGCAAATTGCTCGACCGCGTCAAAAGCGGACATTTCCGCGAAGATTTATTTTATCGCCTGCACGTGCTGCCGCTGACGATTCCGGCGTTGCGGATGCGCCGCGAGGACATTCCGCATCTGTTGCGGCACTTTCTGGCGCGGTTCTGCGCCGAAGAAAACCGTCACATCACCGGCATCAGCGGCGAGGCGATGGCGCACCTGTCGCAATTGGAGTGGCCAGGCAATATCCGGCAGCTGGAGAACGCGGTCTATCGTGCCGTGGTCATGAGCGAAGGTGATCAGCTTGGGCTGTCCGATTTCCCGCAAGCCGCCAGCCTACCGTCGCCGTCGATATCGGAAGCGCACAGCGAACCGCTGATCGTCGGGCCAGCATTTCATTCGACCGCGCCGACCATGGTTTTAGGTAACGACATACCTATCGCGCCCCTGCCCTCGGCGGGAACGCTGGCGATGCTGACGAACGCCGGAGAAATGCGACCGCTCGAAGAGCTGGAGGGCGAGATCATCCGCTTTGCGATCTCGCATTATCGCGGCCAGATGTCGGAGGTGGCGCGCCGGCTGAAGATCGGTCGCTCGACGCTCTATCGCAAACTCGACGAGGCCGCGGCCGATCCGTCAGCCGGCGGAACGGATGAGGCCGGCTAAGGATTGATACCCGGTCGTGGCACTTTTCTGCATGGCGGAAGTGGCTGAAAAATAGCCGATCCGGAAGATTTGAACCGTTGCCCGGAGGTGACAGACAAAAGCGGACGCGCGTGGCAAAAACAGGCGATCGAATGCAAAAGGACGCGGTGAAGTCAGTTTGTCGTGAGTTGCCCCCTGTGGTGCTGGCTGCATGTGGGGCGCGCGTGTATCGTCTGCGTATGAATCAATGCGGCAGGCGTGCCAAATTTGGGGATTTGGAGCCCATTTTTGACCAGAATGCGCTTCAGAACCCGATCAGGCCGGCGCTTTCGCGGAAGCTGTGACGGACCAACCAAAAACTGCTCCATGCCGGAGCAGTTCACCCAAGGGGTGTGATAATGCGTGACTGTGGGAAGAACCGTGCTGGATATGACCGCGTGTTGATGGCCGTCGCGGCGACGTTCCTCACGGTGTCGGCGACTTCGGCATTGGCGCAAGGCGATCAGGTCCGCAACAGCGCCGCAGAGCTCGCCATCGACGCGGCGATCCCGCGTCCCGAACCCGCCAATGTCCCGCCTCCGACGCCCAACGACTTCAAGCTGGACACCTCCGCGCCGGCGCCCGACGCGGCGAAGGTGACCGAGAAGGCCGCTCCGGAGGCAACACCGGCGACAAAGCCAACCGATGTCGTCGCTGCTCCGATCTCCGAGCCCGCCAAAACCGAGACCGCCAAAACCGAGACCGGCAAGGCCGACACGACCAAGACCGATACTATCAAGACCGACGGTGCCAAGAGCGAAACCGGCAACAACGACACTGCGACCGTCGCACCCGCCCAGCCGCCGGATGCGGCCACCGCAACTGCCCCGGAGCCCGCCAAAGAACCGACCAAGGCGGCCAGCAATGTTGCGCCGGCGGATCAGCCGGTTGCCGACAGGCTGCGCGACATGCTGGGTGCGAAATCGCTGCGCTATTTCGATCGCAAGACGGAACGGGCAGCGGTGGAAAAATTCTACACCGCGCGTGAGTATGCGCCGGTCTGGACGCAAGCCGGCAAATTGACCGACAGCGGCAAGGGCGTCATCGCACGCCTCAAGGATGCGGCCTCCGAAGGCTTGAACGCATCGGATTATCCGGTTCCGGATTTTGCGCTGGCGACCACGCCGGATGCGCTCGCCGAGGCCGACGTGAAGTTGACCGCCAGCATGCTCGATTACGCACGCCAGGCCCAAAGCGGCCGGATGCACTGGTCGCAGGTTTCGGCCGACATTCAATATCCGGAGCATCCGACCGATCCGGCGGAAGTGCTGGGCAACGTCACGACCGCCAAGGATGCGTCCGCGGCGCTCGACAGCTACAACCCGCCGCAGAAGCTCTATCGCGGACTGAAGGCGAAGCTTGCCGAACTGCGCGGCCAGGGTGACGGAACCGTCATCGAGATCGCTGATGGGCCGGTTCTCAAATTCACCCCGGCGCGCGGCAAGAAGCAGCCCGCGGTCGAGATGGAAGATGAGCGCGTGCCGCAGCTGCGCAAGAAGCTCGGCATCTCCGAGAATGCCGACGATACCCACTACGATGAGAAGGTCGCCGAGGCCGTGCGCAAGTTCCAGGCCGGCGCCGAACTCAAGCCGACCGGCGTGCTGGATGAGCGGACCATCAAGGCGATCAACAGCCCGAAGCGCGACCGCCAGATCGATATCGTGATCGTCAATATGGAGCGTTGGCGCTGGCTCCCGCGCGACCTCGGCGCGCCCTCGATCGGCGACGCCTATGTCATTCTCAACATCCCCGATTATACGCTCAAGGTGATGCAGAATGGCGCACAGGTCTGGACCACGCGGGTCGTGACCGGCCAGCCCGGCATTCATGCGACGCCGCTTCTGACGGAAACGATGAAGTTCATCACGGTCAATCCGACCTGGAACGTGCCGCCGTCGATCATTCACAACGAGTACCTGCCGGCG
>JBKQRS010000104.1:0-32038 GCA_052143915.1 Bradyrhizobium sp. | reverse complement strand
CGCCGCCGCTCCGGACCCGACAGAACCGAAACCTTGCTCACGTTTGCTCATTTGCTTGCAAATCAATCAGCAAACTATCGCAGGCAAGGTTGTCGCCCGGAAGACGGCCCTCACCGGAGGGTTACGTATTACTGCGTCATAACCGGTTTTATCACCTCATCCTGAGGAGCTTGCGCAGCAAGCGTCTCGAAGGATGTGGTCCGGGAAATACCTACGGGGGCCTCATGGTTCGAGACGGCGCTTGCGCGCCTCCTCACCATGAGGATTTAGTCTAGTGACGCAGCAAGATTAGCTAGCACGCGGGCAAATTCGGATTGATGCAAGTTGGCGTAGAGCAGCTAATGCTCTGAATTTACTTCCGCTTCCGGCGGCATAGCGGATATGGCCGACTTGTTTATTGGCTAGACTAGGTCGCGATTGACCCTGGCTGCGTGAAAACGGCCTCTCTGCTATGATTCGCTTGGCGATTTGCCGGGGGGCAATTCATGAAGCGCTTCGTTGAGGGTGCCGATCGCGGACAGTCGACGCTGTTGCCGGAGTGCCTTGATGAGTGGGTCGAGGAGAGCAATTCCGTTCGTGTGATTGATTGCTTTGTCGACTCGCTCGATCTGGCCGATCTCGGCTTCGAAGGCGTCGAACCTGCAGCGACGGGCCGGCCTGCCTACCACCCCTCGGTTCTTCTGAAGCTTTACATCTACGGCTATCTCAACCGGGTGCAGTCGAGCCGCCGGCTTGAGCGCGAGGCCGGCCGTAACCTGGAAATCATGTGGCTGCTCGGACGGCTCGTTCCCGACGACAAGGTGATTGCCGATTTCCGCAAGGACAATGGCCGGGCGATCCGCAAGGTGTGCGCGAGCTTCGTCAATCTCTGTCGCCAGATGGGTCTGCTGGCGAAGGCGAGCGTCGCGATCGACGGCAGCAAGTTCAAAGCGGTCAACAATCGAGATCGCAATTTTACACGAGGGAAGATCGATCGCCGGCGCGCGCAGCTCGAGGAGAGTGTGGCGCGATATCTTTCCCAGCTCGATACGGCGGATCGGCAGGAACCGTCCGACGTGCTCGTGCTCAAGACGACGCGGCTCAAGGAAAAGCTCGACAAGTTAAAAGAAGAAATGGGCAAGCTCGCAGCCTACGAGAAGCAAATGTTGGCCTCGCCCGACGGCCAAATCTCGCTCACTGACCCCGACAGCCGCTCGATGGCAACGAGTGGGCGTGGTTCGGGCGTCGTCGGCTACAATGTGCAGGTCGCGGTCGATACCGTGAACCATCTGATCGTGACGCACGAGGTGACGAATACCGGCTCGGATCGCTCACAACTTGCGAACGTGGCGCGGGAAGCCAAGGCCGTTCTGCAAGTCGATAAACTCGAAGCCGTCGCCGATCGCGGCTACTTCAATGGCGAAGAGATACTGGCCTGCGAGCAGGCAGGCATCTACGTGACGCTGCCCAAGCCGATGACATCGGGCGCTAAATTGGAAGGCCGCTTTGGCAAGCAGGACTTCGTCTATTTGCCTGACGAGGACGTCTATCGCTGCCCGGCCGGGCAGCGGCTGAAGTACTCCTTCACCGCCGTGGAGCACGGGCAAAAGCTGCGCCGTTACATGACCAACGCCTGCCGCTCCTGCGCCATCAAGGAGCAATGCACTACGGGCAAAGAACGCCGGATCACTCGATGGGAGCACGAGCACGTTATCGAAGCCGTGCAGCAGCGGCTGGATGAGGATCCCCAAGCCATGCGCCGCCGGCGCGAGACAGTTGAGCATCCCTTCGGCACGCTCAAGATGCGGATGGGTGCGACGCACTTCCTGATGAAGACGCTGCCGAAGGTCGCGAGCGAGATGGCGCTCAGCGTGCTCGCCTACAATCTGACGCGCGTCATGAATATCGTCGGTACAACGGCGTTGCTGGCAGCGATCAGGGCGTGAGTGTGGAGACCCCATTGCATGCCGATCTCGAGTAAGACCTTGCCCAGCATCCCCACGATGACTCAGAGACGGCTCTGATCGTCCAACAGGAAAAAATTGCTCAAATCGGCCGTGTCGGACTACATTGACGGGATCGTGGGCGGTCGAAGACTGCGTCAGCGCGTTATCACGCAACCAAGACCCGAAGGCGACATACAGGCGCGAGCCGCATCTTCACAACCAATCTCGATCACATTGACGAGCTTAGAAAGGTGGTGATGAAGCCATCCAGCCAGCCGGGCAGGCCGATCAAAATCATAGCTCAGCCCTATTTGACTTCAATACACGCCACATGAAAACAACAAATCGGATCGTCGCCCACACAGAGAGGACTACCGCGGAAATCAAGCCTAAGAATAGAAGGGTCACGCCCGGGTTATCATATTTTTGGCCAACATAATATTGATGAGGGTATTCTATTCGCCAAACCAAAATCCAAAAGAGCAAAGATGCGTAAAAGAAGGTGACCGCGAAGTAATGGCGGAAAGCGAGCAAAGCCATCGATGGCGCCAACGTAATGGCTGTAACCAGAATGAGCATCCCCCAATCATTGGGTCGCATATGCTGCAAGCTGTCATCTTTGTAAAAAATCAAGATCAAAAATAGCAGATTACACGAAGCGCCGAACACCGCTACGCCAACTGACCAGCGAGAGAGCTTTGATTGGGGCCTTGGATTCGTCACGCTCGTCCACACTGTTAGGCCGCGACCTGCGTCACCGCCGAGAGCAGATACGATAATGCACCGCTTGCCGGTCTAGCGTCAAACCACAGGTTGTAAGCTCTGATAGCCGAACTTGGAATTAATGTATTAATAATTTCTGGGAAGTGGCACTTTTCGGACCTCACGCGATGTCCGACTTGAGTCCGGAATGCGCACCAAAGCGGACATCCATCGACCACGCTGAATTTACGGGTTCATGCCCTGGTTCTTGACTCTTGCGATCCGTGTTCCGGCATGCGCCGCCGCGCGTGATTTGCCCGTCGTGCCAATCTGCCGCATTCGGCGTCCTTGATCCCAACCCCAAATCACCGGCAACATGCCGGGCATCCCGCCCCGCAAGAGGGGCGCTTCGCGGTCGTCACGGACGTTGGGTGCGGGATGCGGTGGACGCTTTGGCGACGCAAGACGAGCGGCGCGTGAAGCGGACGGCGAAGTCGTGTGGTCCTGACGCCCCGACGCTGGTGTCAAGTTCTTGAGAAGCAAGCTTCTCAGGGATGACGGTGGCAAGAAAGCCCGGTCACCGAGGAGAGCGCGAAGGAAACCGTTAAAACCACTGCGCAGGGAAGGCCGGAGTGTTTTCCGGTTTCACCTGTGGTCCTACCCCCGTGCTTTTTGTTGCACGGGACCCATGGGTGCAATCGGCACCCGGCTTTCCCTGCGCCCTCTGAATTCAGGGAGCGAAACGTTCTGGCAAAACTCGCGTGAATGACGCGGCAAGAATGCGGAACTGTGGCTGCTGCATCGTCATTGCGAGCGAAGCGAAGCAATCCATTCTTCCTTTGCGTGGCACGATGGATTGCTTCGCTTTCGCTCGCAATGACGGGGCTGATTTTTTCGCTGGCGCTCGCAATGACGGTGTCCGCGTCTTGGCTCTTTGAAATTCGAATCGGAAATTGGGCCCGGCCCGGCGGTTGTTACTCCGCCGCCTTGCCGGTCTTCGCGCCGAAGACGCGCGTGGGAACGGGGAACCCACAGGACGTGCCGTCGGTGACCTTGACCTGATCCTCCCATGGAAGGCGGAATGTGCCGGCCACCATGTCCTGCATGAAGGTGTAGGGACAATCCATCGCGCCACCCTTCACCGCGACGTAGCCGCGGTGCCAGAGCTGGTAGATGTTGTTCTCGACGCCCCAGTGAATCCGCGCCTCGCGCACCAGATCGGGGCGTACCTCCGCGGTGATGATCTCGTCAGGCCGTCCCGTGGTGCCATGGGCGAGAATGCTGCCGTCGAAATTCACGATCATGCCTTCGCCCATCGAATCGAATGAGCCATCCGACCCGCACATGCATACGTTCGCTGTCACCATCAGGTTCTGGAACGCGTTGGCTTGATTGGTGAAGCGCCAGCTCTCGCGGATCGGTGCGGTATAGCCGGCTGTGCGGATCATGATTTCCGCGCCCTTGTAGGCGCATTCCCGCGCCATTTCCGGGAACATGCCGTCATGGCAAATGATCAGCGCGATCTTGGCGCCCTTGGGGCCCTCGATCACGGGAATTCCGATGTCGCCGGGCTCCCACGGCTCGACCGGAATCCACGGATGGAATTTCCGGTAATACAGTTTGATCTCGCCGTGATCGTCGATGATCAGGCCGGAATTGTAAGGGTTGCCGTCGGGGTTGTATTCCATGATCGAAAAGCAGCCCCAGATCCTGTGGTCGATGCAGGCCGTCTTGAACGCCGCGACTTCCGGACCGTCGAGTCGGCACATGATCGCGGGATTGGTGTCCATCGACAGGCCGTGCAGCGAGTATTCCGGGAAGACCACGAGATCCATGGTGCCGAGATTGCGGCGTGCCTTGCCCACCATGTAAACGATGCGGTCGGTTTGCCGGGCGAGGTCGGCCTTGGTCGCGACAACGGGCAATTGCAGCTGCACCAACCCGATCACGACGCCTTCAGGCGATTTGTTAAGTCCGCCAAGTCCGTTCATGTGCTGCTCCTTGCAGAGAACCCTATGTTCGCTGGCCGTTGCGCCTAATGCCGAGCCAAGCAAACCCGATTTTTGCCGGGATCAAAAGATCATATTTCAGGCGGTCGAGGAACTAGCCCGAGGCAAGGCTTCGATTGCGTGGCAAGGGCACCGGAGCCTGCTCAGCGTAGGGGCGAAAGGGCTTCACCGGGAGCCGGGGTGGCCAATATGATTCCTGCGAAAGTTGTGGCACAAGCACCGTAACGGCGCGGTGATAGGAAAAAGAGAACCCAACGAATGTCGAAAAGCGAGGAAGCCAAATTGCGGGTTGCGATTGCCGGGCTGGGGCCGATCGGGAGGAAGGTGGCGGAGGCGCTGGACCGGGGAATAGACGGACTGGTTCTCGCCGCGGTGTCGGCGCAACACCCCGAGAAGCATCAAGACTGGCTTGGCCATTTGACAACAAAGCCCGCCGTGTTGCCGATCGAAGAGCTCGCCGATGTTGCCGACATCGTGATCGAGTGCGCACCGGCGAAGCTCGTGAGGCCGATCGTTGCCCCCTTCGTCACAAACGGAAAAACCGCGATCGTCCTCAGCGCCGGTGCGCTTCTCGAAAATGAGGATCTGATCGAACTCGCAAAACGGAATGGCGGACAAATTGTGGTGCCGACCGGTGCGCTGATCGGCCTTGACGCCGTGTCCGCGGCGGCTGTCGGTGAGATTCATTCGGTCCGGATGGTGACCCGGAAGCCGGTCCAGGGCCTCGCGGGCGCGCCCTTTCTTGTCGAGAACAACATCGACATCGAGCAAATCACCGAACCGCTCAGAATATTCGACGGCACGGCGCGGGAGGCCGCGAAAGGTTTTCCGGCAAACCTGAATGTCGCTGTCGCGCTGTCGCTCGCCGGGATAGGCCCCGACCGGACGCGATTGGAAATCTGGGCCGATCCTTCGCTAACCCGCAACGTGCACCGGGTTGAGGTGGAATCCGACTCTGCCCGGTTTTCCATGTCGATCGAGAATCTCCCGTCGGAAAATCCGAAGACGGGGCGCATCACCGCGCTTTCGGTCATTGCGTTTCTTCGAAAGCAGCGCGCGCCGCTTCGCGTCGGGACCTGACAGGGGCGCGAATGGACTGAGCGCTCTTGACCGCCAGCGGGCGATCTATTTGGTGCCGTAAGCGCGGTCGCCGGCATCGCCAAGACCCGGCAGAATATAGGCGTTTTCGTCCAGTCCGTCGTCGACCGCGGCAAGCCAGATCGGGACATCAGGGTGAATGCCGCGCATCCGCTCGACGCCTTCCGGCGCGCCGATCAGGCACACCAGTCGAATGTCGGTCGCGCCGCGCTCCTTCAGCCGGTCGACGGCTGCGACCGCCGAGTTCGCCGTCGCCAATACCGGGGAAATGACGATCACCAGCCGCTCGTGCAGATCGCTCGGTGCCTTGAAGAAATACTCCACCGCCACGAAGGTCTCCGGTTCGCGGTAGAGGCCGATATGGGCGACCCGGGCGTTCGGCACCAGATCGAGCATGCCTTCCGCGAAGGTGACGCCGGCCCGCAGCACTGGCGCGAACACCAGTTTCTTGCCCGCGATCCGCGGCGACTTCATATGGGCAAGCGGCGTTTCGATATCGACGTCGGCCAGCGGCAGGTCGCGGGTGATCTCGTAACACAACAGCATCCCGATCTCCTTGAGGAGTTCGCGAAACGATTTGGTCGAAATATCCTTTTTCCGTAGTAGTGTCAGCTTGTGCTGCACCAGCGGGTGACTAACGATCGTGACGCCGTCCATGCTGTCCCAGCCCCTAAAATACCGTGCCGTCACTAATGACCCTGACGGGAGGTGATGCATCGGCGCGGCGTTCGCGCGCCAGCCGTCGGCCCGCGGCCCAGGTTCCACCTTCAAGAACTTTGGCCAGCGGCAGCGACGTAGCATCGAGCCCAAGCCGTTGTCGCATTCCATCTGCGACGCGGTCGAGCAGCGCCACCGTCAGCGCGCGCCACTCCACCACCAGCGATGATGCAACCTCATGCTCGCGCTGCGCATCTTCCACGTCGCGAAACGCGAGCACGCCGGCATCGATGAAGAGCCCGCCGTTGCGGTATTCTGCAAGGCCCGTAAGGCCATCGATATCGGTCACGCGGATGCCGGCCGTTTGCAGCGGTTCGATCAGGGAATACGCCAGCCATTGCGAGAGCTTGTGCAGCGGCATCAAGCCGCTGGTCGCATCCCTTGTTGTCAGCGCCGGATGCTTCCAGCAGTCGCCGAGCGCGACGCCGCCCAGCGTCAGCCGCGATGGCCAGACCGGCCCGAGCTGCTGCAAGAGTTCGGAGAGGATCACAGGCGCGGGCAGCTGCGAATTGTCCGCCAGCATCGCCAATCGGTCGAACAGGCCGCCGGGCCGCGGTGTGTCGAGGCGGCCGAATACATCCGGCTTCGATGCCACCAGCGCGCCGAGGCGGCGCAACAAGTCAACGCGGCCTTCAAGGCCGACCAGCGGATTGCCATCGGAGACCTGCAAGCCGCGCTTCAGATCGGCAACGGTGAGACCAGCCAGGACATCGGCATCGACCCGCAAGGGCTGATGCAGATTGGCCGAAAACGCGCCGGCCGCGAACATGGCGAGGCTGGCCAATCCCAATCCCTCCGAGCGGCCGATAGCCAACCCGGTCTTTGGATCATGGTAGCGCCATGTCGGGCCTGCGCCGGCGTCGAGAAAGACGCTGACGATGGCCAGATCGAATTCAGCGCGCGCGCGGGCAGCGCGATCGGGCCATTTGGTCTGGTCGGCGATATCAGCCCAGCGGTTGTCATTGCTCGTGACGAAGTGACGCCAGCGCGAATGAAACGGCACCTCGAATGAAGGATAGGCTTTGCGTGTTGTTTCCAGCACCAGTTCGACCACGCTGTCCATGCGATCGAGGTGGATGCGGAAGTTTGGTAGCTTGTCCTCGAGGCCGATCGCGAGCATGCGATGCGCGCGCTCGCGAACCGCCTTGGCATTCAGCAATGACAGCGCGGCCGACGTCTCGAGATTTGCCAGCGACACGGCCGTCCTCTCTCAATAATTTTCAAGCGGGCGGCCAACCGAATTGATCAGGTCCTGCGGTTGTGGCGGCTCGGGGCTGTAATAACCGGCGGCCTTCTTTGCGGCGATTTCCACATGGGCGTCGGGCGGGACAAGGTCATCGGGGAGCGGGATGCGTTCGACGATCTCGATGCCCTGGCTGGTCAGCGCATCGTGCTTCATGTCGCTCATGGAAACGAAGCGGTCGATGCGCTTCAGGCCGAGCCAGTGGATTACGTCCGGCATCAATTGCTGGAATCGCGCGTCCTGCACGCCGGCGACACATTCGGTGCGCTCGAAATACTGGGCCGCGGCATCGCCGCCTTCCTGACGCTTGCGCGCGTTGTAGACGAGGAATTTGGTGACCTCGCCGAGCGCGCGGCCTTCCTTTCGATTGTAGATGATGATGCCTAGACCGCCGGTTTGCCCGGCACGCGCGCATTCCTCGATGCCATGAAGCAGGTATGGACGGCAGGTGCAGATGTCGGAGCCAAATACGTCGGAGCCATTGCACTCGTCGTGCACGCGGCAGGTTATCTTGGTGCGGTGGTCCGGCAGTTTGGTAACGTCGCCAAACAAATATGCCGTCGTGCCACCGATCGGCGGCAGGAAGACCTGCAGGTCGGGTCGCGTCACCAACTCAGGGAACATGCCTGCGGTCTGTTCGAACAGTTGCCGGCGTAGATTATTTTCGGTGGTCGCGAAGCGCTGTGCCAGGCCGGGCAGATACCATACCGGGTCGATCGCGATCTTGACCACCGAGACGCTGCCGTTCTTGTGCACGACCTCGCCGTCATGATCGAGCCGTCCGGCTTCGATCGCCGCCTTCAGCTCGGGCAGGTCAAGACGGGCGCGCGTGATCGCGATACTCGGGCGGATATCGATGCCTTCGGCGATCTCCGTTGCGAAGTTTTGCGCCGCAAGATGTCCCCACGGATCGAGCGAGACGATGCGCTGTGGATCGCTCCATTGCGGGAACGGCCCGATCGTTTCGGCGGGGTGAGTGTTGGTGAGATCCGGGCGCCGGATCGGATCGAGCGCGCCCGACGAGACGGCAAGCGCGCGGTAGACCGAATAGGAGCCACCATGGGAGCCGATCACATTGCGATCCTGCGGGCGCGATACCGTGCCGATCACCGGTCCGCGTTCACGCGCGCTCGCTGCGCCCCAGTGGATGGGGAAGTTGAGTTTGGCACCCGGTGCCGGATGCGAGGTAATCCGGATATGGTCAACCCGGTTGGAACGAGTCATTGCCCTGTATCCTTAAGCCATGGATCCTTGAAGCCTTGTATCCTTAAGCCTTGTATCTTTGAGCCTGTATCTTTGAGCCTTGGACCCCTTAAACGGCGACGGCCCGCCTAAGCAGACGGGCCTGGTCACCTACACCAAAAATTAACTGCACGGCCGTGGCCGAAGCTTGAAGTATAGCGATATCGCGACCGAACACAACGGCAATTCGAGCCCCGCTGCAGCGGGATTGCCTTGGCTGTTAACCTCTTTGGCGCGCCGCTTGATCAAGCTTGGCAGAAATTGGCTGCGTATCGCCTAAATTTCGCCGGTGGATTACATTGTGCGGTGCGCTCGGCGCGGAGCTCGGCCGATGACGTCGGATATTCTTATCGCGGCGCCGGTTACATAGGGGGTTTTCGATTTGGATTTCCGCCAATTGCGTTACGCGCTGTCGGTCTACAAGGAGCGCAGCTTTACCAAGGCCGCGAGGCGGCTCAATATTTCGCAATCAGCCGTCAGCGAGCAGGTAAAGCTGCTTGAAGAAGAGATCGGCTTTGAATTGTTTCGCCGGACATCTGGCGGCGTTGAATCCACCGACCGCGGCCGCACATTTTTATACGAGTCCGAACGGGTGATGGGTGATCTGCTCAGTCTCTCCGACACGGCGCGGAGATTGCGCGGCGCGCTTTCCGACACGCTCACGATCGGCATGGGTTCGGGTATGGCCCAGATATTTATTCCGCGCATGTTTGCCGATCTCAAATCCGATCTTCCCGGGGTGCGGCTGGATATCCTGACGGCGCCGACCAAGAATATCTTCAACGAACTTCACGAGGAGCGGATCGACGCCGGCATTGCGATTGAATCAGATCCCGATCGATTGCCGGCGGGTTTGATATTTGACCGCCTGGTCGATGTGGAGATGGCGCTAATCACCCATCCGAAGCATGCGTTGGCGCGATCGAAGCAGCCCGTCGACATCGGGCGGCTGCTCGCCGAGCCTTTCATCATGAGCGAACTGACGGTCGGATATGGCCAGGTGGTTTTCTCGCTGTTCACCGATCTCGGAATTCGTCCCAATATTCTTGCGGTCGTCGACAACATCGAGACCATCAAGACAATCGTGCAGTCGGGGGGCGGGATTGCCATCGTGCCGCGGGCCAGCGCTGAAAATGAGGTCGCTCTCGGATTGTTGAGAGCGCTCTCGATAGCGCCGGCGCGCAATGTCGTGCTCAGCCTGTTTCGCCGGCGCGAGCCGTTGTCGCGGCGCAAGGAGACGGCGTTGCTGAAGTTGCGGGAAATGCTGAAGGGATAGAGTTCTTTGTTTTGACGCGTTTTCCTTGCGCGAACCGGAAACCACTCCGCGCGCGAACGTGCCTGATCGGATTTTCCGATAATCCTATCGATAATCGGTTTTTGACAGGGCTCACACCTCCAACCCATGCTACCGCGGTGCGGCAGCGTTGGCTGACACGCGCATGCTCCTGTTTTCGATGGTACCCAAGCATGTCATCTCGATCCATGGCCGCGCGCTATCGCATCGGTATCGATACCGGCGGAACATTCACCGACATCGTGTCGGTCGACACGCAATCCGGCGCGACGCAGGTGACCAAGGTTGCCAGCACGCCGGCAAATCCGGCGATCGGTTTGCTGCGTGGTGTCAACGAAATCCTCGCCGCTGCCGGCGCGACCACTGACGACGTGGCGGGGCTGGCGCACGGCACCACGGTGGCGACCAACGCGCTGCTGCAGGGCGAGATCAATTCGCTCGGCCTGATCGTCACCGCCGGTTTCCGGCATATCCTCGAGATCGCCCGGCAGTCGGTGCCGGAGGGGTATGGAAATTCCTATTTCTGGGTCAAGCCCGACCGCATCGTTCCCTTGCAGTTCGTTTGTGAGGTCGGTGGCCGGCTGGATTTTCTCGGTCACGAGTTGCGGCCGCTCGACGAGACCAGCGTGCGAGTGGCGGCGCGGTATCTTCGGACCCACGGCATTCGCGCCATCGGCATCTGCCTCTTGCATTCCTACGCCAACGATGCGCATGAGCGCCGCGTCGCCGAAATCCTGGCCGAGGAATATCCGGACGCAACCTTGTCGCTGTCCTGCGTGGTATTGCCCGAGTACCGCGAATACGAGCGCGCGGTGACGACACTGGTGGACGCCTTCGTCAAGCCGCACATGGAGCGCTATCTCAAACGCGTGCATCAGGAGCTCGGCGCCGGTCTTCAGGACAAGCCGTTTCTGGTGATGCAATCGAGCGGCGGCGTCGCCAGCGCCGATCAGGTGGTGCGCAAGCCGATCACCACGGCGCTGTCCGGCCCGGCGGCCGGTGCGCTCGGCAGTGCCGTCGTTGCCGAGATCGCGGGCTTCCCCGATCTGGTGACGCTGGACGCCGGCGGCACCTCGACGGACCTCTGCCTGATCGAAGGCGGCAAACCACACGTCACCAATGGCGGATCGGTCGGTCCGTTTCCGGTGCGCATTCCCATGATCGACATCGAGACCATCGGCACCGGTGGCGGCTCGATCGCCTGGATCAGCCGCGAGGGTCATCTCAAGGTTGGTCCGCGCAGCGCCGGCGCTGAGCCCGGACCGATGTGCTACCCCAACGGCGGCAATGAGCCGACCATCACCGACGCCAATCTCGTGTTGGGACGGATTCCGCCGTCGCTGATCGGCGGGGGCATCGCCCTCAACGTCGAGCGCGCCAGGGCCGGCATCGCCGCGCTCGCGGCAAGGTTGCCCGGCAGCATGAGCGTCGAGCAGCTCGCCAGCGGCATCGTCGAGATCGCGAACTGGAATCAGGCCAATGCGATCAGGCAAATGACGATCCAGCGCGGCATCGATCCACGCGCCTTCGCGTTGCTGTCGTTTGGCGGCGCGGGCCCGGCGCAATCCGCCGCGGTGATGGACCTGCTGGCGATGAAGGCCTGCATCGTGCCGCCAAATCCCGGCAATCTCTCGGCCTTCGGCCTGCTTGCGGTGGATTGGCGCACCGATCACATCGTCACCAAGGTGATGCATGAGGATGCGATCGACCTTGCCGATGTCGCCGCGCGCTATGCCGCGCTTGAGCGCGACGCCGTGGCGACGCTTGAGCGCGACGGCATCGAGGCATCGCGCATCAGGCTCGTCCGCGAAGCCGATCTTCGCTATGCCGGCCAATCGATGGAGGTGCGCGTTACCGCACCCAGCGGCACGGTGGATGCGTCATTCCTTTCCGGACTGATCGGTGCCTTCAATGCGGCGCATCGCAGGACCTTCGGCTATGATTACGCCGGTCAGCAGAAGATCGAGCTGGTCAATCTCTGCGTCTCCGGCTTCGGTCTGATTGAACGGCCGCAGATGCCGAGGCTTGCGGGGCGCCCGGCCAACGCCGCTTCCAGGGCCAGCCGGGCGGTTTATTTTGGCGCAGGCTATCGGGACACGCCTGTATTCGATCGCGCCCTGCTGCCTCCGGCCAGCCGGATCAATGGACCGGCCGTGATCGAGGAATTCGGTTCGACGACGGTGGTGTTTCCTGGTCAGCGCGTTGAAGTCGATCCGCATGGCATCCTTGTCATACGCTCCGTATCACCACAGGAGATGCCCCGATGAACGTGCATCCCGCGTCGCATCCGTGGCCGACTGCGCCCTCGCGCGAAACGGTATCGGTCGACCCGATCGTGCTGCAGATCGTCGAAGGCACGCTGAATTCGATCGAGGCCGAAATCGAATTCGCCATCGAGCGCACCGCGCGCAGTCCGATGATCCGCGAAGCCCACGATTTCCGGGTAGGGCTGTTTGATCGCTACTGCCGCAAGCTGACGGGACGCTCCTATTCGGCGATGCCAAACGCCGTGGTGCGGGATTTTCCGCCAGACACCATGAAGCCCGGCGACGTTTTCCTGATGAACGACACCTACCTGACGGAAGGTTCGATCGGGCACTTGCCCGATCTGTGCAGCACCGTGCCGGTATTTCACGGAGGCGAGGTGGTCGCCTACATCCAGGCCTTTGGTCATCACGATGATGTCGGCGGTCGGGTGCCCGGCTCGATGCCGGGTACTGCGGCGACGGTTTTCGAGGAAGGCATCGCGATTCCGCCGGTGAAGATTTACAGCGAAGGCATCCGAAACGATGCGGTCTTCACTATCGTCCGCCGCAATACAAGGGTACCCGAGATGCTGTCGGCCGATCTCGACAGCGAGATCCAGGCCTGCCTGATGGGCGCGCGCCGGATGAGCGGATTGTTCGAGCGCTTCGGCAGGGAGCAGGTCGAAGCCTGTTTTCAGGCGATCCTTGATAAATGCCGCGACATCTATCGCAACGAGTTGCTCGCGAAGATCGCCGATGGCGAATATTGCTGGGAAGATTACGTCGAGCACGACGGCATCACCGATCCCAAGCTGCACAAACTCGCGCTGAACATGACCAAGAAGGAGGGCAAGATCACGCTCGACTTCAACGGCACCGACCCGCAATCGAACGGCCCGATCAATTGGCCGGCGGACTATGCCGACGGCGCGTTCCTGATCAAATGGATCGCGCCGATCCTGCGCAACCTGGCCGACACCCCCGAACGCGCCGCCGAAATCCACGTCAACGAAGGCGTGTGCGACGTATTCGAGGTGATTTTTCCCCCGAAGGGCACGTTGATCACGCCGGAATGGCCGGCGGCGACCAATGCGCGCTCGTTCGTGCTGCTGCGGTGTCTCGGCTTGCTCGCCGGCGTGGTCGCGCAGGCGGTTGACGGACGCATGCCGGCCGATCAGGAGACTATCCGCTACACCGGCTTCTTTGGCACCGATCTCGAAGGCAAACCGTTCCTGTCGCGCGAGGTGCTCGGCGGCGGCTCCGGGGGCCGTTATTATGCCGACGGCAACGACGCGATCCACATCGTGCCGGATTCGCGCAATCAGCCGGCAGAATTCACCGAGACCCGGTTCCCACTGCTGGTGGAAAAGCTTGCGCTGCGAACCGATTCCGGAGGCGCGGGCCTGCGCCGTGGCGGGCTCGGCTATGAAAAGCACTACCGCGCGCTGGTCGATTGCCGGACCATCGTGACGGCCGACCGGGTACGGCTCGGGTGTTACGGGTTGAATGGCGGCAAGGCCGGCCAGCCATTTTGCGTGACGGTCGACGCGGAGGGCGAGGGCTACGATCTTGGCGGTCTCGTCGATGGCGAACCCGTCCTGAAAGGCCAGATGGTTCGCGTGGTGACGACCGGCGGCGGCGGCTGGGGCGATCCGCTGCAGCGTGAAGTGGAACTGGTGTTGCGCGACGTCATCGAGGGCAGGGTCTCGCTTGCAAGTGCCGAGACCGATTATGGCGTCGTATTCAAGGACTCCGGCAAGGCCGGCCAGCCCGAGATCGATGAGGCGGCGACCAAGCAGCGCCGCGCCGAAACAGGAAGAGCGAGAACGATCTCGCCCGGCATGATTGATCGCGGTGAGGGCTATGAAAAGATGCTGCGCGGCGAGCACAGGCCGCGGATGCGATGAACGATATTTAAAGCGAAGGCAGCACGGAGTTTTTTACGAATGGCGATCGAAGTTGCGAAGGTCGAGTTGAAAACCGTTCAGGATGCGAGCGGCCTTGAGGGATTGATCGCGGCCGGCAAGTTTCTCGCCGACGAAGTCATCGGGGTGATCGGCAAGACCGAAGGCAATGGCGGCGTCAACGATTTCACCCGCATTCTGGCCGACCAGGCTTTTCGGCGCGTGCTGCTCAAGCTCGGCACCCGCTCCGAAGCCGAGATCCACAATGTGCCGATGGTCTGGTCGGGCGGCTGTGATGGTATCATTACCCCCCACGCCACGATCTTTGCGCGTAACAACAAGTCCGGGCCGGCTGACAAGTCGCGGCTGGTGATCGGCACGGCGCTAAGCGCGGAATTGCTGCCTGAGGATATCGGGCGCCCTGCGATGGTCCAGAAGGTCGCCGACGCCGTCAAGGCGGCGATGAAGGATGCCGGGATTACCGATCCGAAGGATGTGCATTACGTCCAGACCAAGACGCCGCTCCTGACGATCGATTCGGTCCGCGACGCCGAATCACGCCACCAGACCCTGGCCTGCGAGGTCCACGACTCCATGGGCGTTTCCAACGGCACCACCGCGCTCGGCATTGCCGTGGCGCTGGGCGAGGTGCCGATGCCCAAGGCGGAGCAGATCTGCAAGGATCTCGATCTATACTCTTCGGTGGCGTCGTGCTCGTCAGGCGTGGAACTGACCCAGGCCCAGATCGTGCTGCTCGGCAACAAGGCCGGCGCCGGCGGCCGCTACCGCATCGGCCATTCCGTCATGCGCGACGCGCTGGATATCGATGGCATCTACGATTCAATTCGCAATGCCGGTATCGAGTTGCCGGAACGGCCGCGGTCGGAAGACCTAAAAGGGCGTGTCATCAATTGCTTCATGAAATGCGAGGCTGACCGCAGGGGCATGCTGCGCGGACGGCGCCAGATCATGCTCGACGATTCCGACGTCCATCACCACCGCCATTCCAAGGCGGCGGTCGGTGGCGTGGCGGCGACGGCAATCGGCGATCCCGCGGTGTTTGTCTCGGTCGATGCCATGCATCAGGGCCCGCATGGCGGCGGTCCGGTGATCGCGATTGTCGAGCTGGACGAATAGAACCGGCCCGTTCCCGGCTCGAATTTGGACGCTTGCCGTGGCCTTAGTCTCCTGTTCCTCACGATCGAGCGTCGCTTCGCGCACTGGTCGGGCAAGTAACGGAATCCGATATGACGGAAAATCTGAGCCGCAAGACGGCCGTCGAATTGGCATCGATGATTGCCACCAGGGTGGTAAGCCCGGTTGAGGTGCTCGACGCGCATCTCGCCACCATCACGCGCGTGAATCCGAAACTCAATGCCATTGTGACACTGGTGGCTGATGCCGCGCGGGTGTCGGCGAAAGAAGCCGAAGCGACCGTGATGCGCGGGGACATGCTGGGAGCGCTGCACGGATTGCCGGTCGCGATCAAGGACGTGACGCCGACGGCGGGCATCCGCACCACCTACGGCTCGCCGTTGTTCAGGGACAATGTGCCGGCTGAGGATGCCGAAGCGGTGCGTCGCCTGAAAGCGGCCGGCGCCATCGTGCTCGGCAAGACCAACACGCCCGAATTTGCCGCCGGCGCCAATACCTTCAACGACGTGTTCGGCGTTACCCGAAATCCCTGGAATCCGGCGTTGAGCCCTGCGGGTTCTTCCGGTGGATCGGCCGTCGCGGTGGCGACCGGGATGGTGCCCCTGGCGCAAGGCACGGATTTCGGCTGCTCGATCCGCATGCCGGCGTCGTTCTGCGGCATCGTCGGCATCCGGCCGACCCCGGGACTGACGCCGAACTGGCCGATGCCGCTGGCGTGGGACCCCGGCCAGGTTCACGGCCCCCTGGCACGCACGGCCGAGGATGCCGCGCTGATGCTGGATGCGATGGTCGGCTTCAGCCGCGCTTCGCCGATTTCGGTCGCGCCGCCATGGGCCAGCGCCCGCGCGATCGTGGCGAAGAGCAATCACGTGAAGGGCCTGCGCATCGCTTACGTCTCCGATATCGCGGGTATCGGCGTCGAGCCGGAGATCGACAGCATCTGCCGAAAAACCGCAATGTCGCTGCGTGACGCGGGCGCCGTGGTGGAGGAGATTGCGTTCGACATCTCCGACGGCAAGTCGCCTTATCAGGCGTGGCGCGGCCTTTGGATGGTCGGACAACAATTTGCCAATCTCGACCATTTGGAGGAATTCGGGAGCAACCTGAAGGGCAACGTCAAGGCAGGCCTCAAGGTGACGCCCCTTGATTTCGGCGCGTCCGAGCAGAAGCGTGCGCAGTTGTTCCAGCGCTTCGCACAATTCTTCGAACGATACGATCTGCTGATCACGCCCCAATCGCCGGTCAAGCAGTTTCCGGTGGAGATGAACTTTCCGACGCTGATCAATGGCAGGAAGCTCGACAATTATACCGACTGGATCGCCGGCTCGTTCCTGATCACGCTGATGAGTCTGCCGGGCGGAAGCGTCCCGGCCGGCCAGACCAATGATGGATTGCCGGTCGGAATCCAGATCGTCGGCCCGCGCTTCGAAGAGCCGCTGATTCTATCCGTGATGAAGATCGTGCAGCAGACCCATCCCGTCGGCTGGCCGCCTCACGCTTGAGCAGCCGTGACGCGCGTCGCAAAGGCCGCGAGCGAGGTCGGCGGACGCCCGAGCAGCCAGCCCAGCACATTGGGATTGCCCTTGAGGCCGTCGCGCGCATAGGCGCGAAACATTTTTGTCAGCGTTTCGCGCGAATAGTCGTCCATCCCGGCCGCGCGGGCACGATGGTCCCAGCTTTCGATGGCCTCGGCTTCGGCGCGAACGGGCTTCTTGAGTTTTTCGCCGAAAATCTCGGCGATCTCGATCTGGCTGAGCGGCGGCGTGCCGACCAGTTCATAGGTGGCGCCCGAATGCCCAGCATCGCTCAGCACGATCGCTGCGGCTTCGGCGACATCGTCGAGGTCGACGAGACTGAGCCGGGTCTCGACCGGGTAGGGCACGCGGTAGATGCCGGAACCGACCATGCGATCCCATTCGGAAAGGCAGTTTTGCATGTAGGCAGTCGGCTGCAGAATGGCGACGTCGAGCGGAGAGGTGAACAGCATCTCCTCGACCCGCAGCTTGTTCCAGTGGTGCGGCATCGCCTCGATCTGCGGATGCAGGACGGAATGATAGACGAGGCGAGGGCGGCCGTGTTCGGTCGCCGCCCTTACAAGGGCCTTGGCAAAAGCAAGTTCGTGCGGACTGACGTTCGGACAGATGTGATAGATCGCCTCCGCCCCCCGTGTCGCCTGCGAGAGCGCCCGCGGATCGCCCATTTCGCCGGCGACGACCTCACTGACGCCCATTGGCGTCAGCACGGCTTCATGCGCGGGACTTCGGACGAAGGCGCGCACCGGCGCGCCGCGCGCGACGAGCGCCTTGATGACAGCTTTGCCGGTTTTGCCGCCGGCACCGGTAATGAGAATCATGCGTGTGGCACCGTGATGAGAGCGCTAACTCTGCGCGTTCCGTGAGAGCTCGAACAGCCGGCTCGGGCTGAGCGGAATCTCGAGCAATTCGACACCGCGGCGTTTCAGATCGAGCGCATCCTCGATCGCCTGTGCGAACAGCGGCCCGACGGGAATGGCGCCGGCTTCGCCAGCTCCCTTGATGCCCATCGGGTTGAGCGGCGATTTCGTCACGGTGTGGCCGAGTTCCATCCGCGGCACTTCGAGCGCGGTCGGCAGCAGGTAGTCCGCCAGCGAAGCGTTCAGGAGCTGGCCCTGATCGTCAAACACCAGTTTTTCGTAAAAGGCGTTGCCGATTCCCTGCGCCACGCCACCGTAGATCTGGCCCGCCAGGATCATCGGGTTGATTACGGTGCCGCAGTCATGCACGACGACGTATTTCAGGATCTTCAGGTCGAAGGTTCGCGGGTCCATCTCGACGATCATGGCGTGGACGCCGTTCGCCGTCGCGCCCATCGGCGGACCGAAATACTGCGTCGACTCCAGTCCGGGCTCCGTGCCCGGCTGGACCGCCCCGCGCATCGGGTTGGCCTGTCTGGCGAGATCGCCAAGGCTGACGAACTTTTCGGGGATTCCGACGATCGAAACCTTGCCGTCCTCGAGCACGAGGTCTTCCTCGGCGCATTCGAAGAGGTCGCCAGCGAGCTTCAGCGCCTTTTTCCGCACCACCTTCGAGGCTTCGTTGACGGCATTGCCCGCAACGACGGCGCCGCGGCTGGCAAAGGTGCCGGCGCCCCAATAAAATTGATCGGTATCGCCGGTGACGACGTCGACGTCGGTGACGGCGACGCCCAACTGATCGGCGGCGATCTGGGCAAAGACGGTGAAATGTCCTTGTCCCTGGGTGCCGATCCCGGTTGCGACGCTGACCTTGCCGTTCGATTGCACCTGAACCTTGGCCCCTTCATAGGGACCGATCCCGGTCCCTTCGACATAACAGGCCACGCCGATGCCAAGATGGCGGCCTTGCCGGCGTGCCGCGGCCTGCTCTTGCCGGAACGCCTTGTAGCCGATTGCTTCCAGTGCCATGTCGAGCACCGGTTCGTAGTTGCCGCTGTCATATTCCAGCGGCTGGAAGTCCTGAAAGATGATCTCGTTCTTGTAAGGAAACGCATCGGCCGGAATCAGATTCCGCCGCCGGATTTCGGCACGATCGATGTTCAATTCATGCGCCGCGATGTCGAGCAAGCGCTCCATGACGAATACGCCGTGCTGGCGTCCGGCGCCGCGATACGGTGTCACCAGCGTCAGATTGGTGAAGACCTGCGTGAAGGTGCTGTCGTAGTTCGGCACGACATAGGGGCCGAGCAGGGTGCACTGGCTGTTGATCGGCACCGTCAAGCCGTAAGGATCGTAGGCCCCGCCGTCATGCAGGAACACGTCCTTGATGCCGAGGATCCGGCCCTCGCGCGTGAGCGCCATTTCGGCATCGTGAATTTGCCCGCGCTCATGGGTGGTGGCGAAGAAGTGCTCCAGCCGGTCCTCGATCCACTTGATCGGCCGGTTCAGCTTCATCGATACCCAGGGCAGCAGCACCTCTTCGGGATAGAACATCATGATTTTCGGCCCAAAGCCGCCGCCGACGAAAGGCGCGATCACGCGAACCTGCCGCTCGTTGAGTCCGAGCATGCCGGCGAGGCCATTGCGGATGAACACCGGCGCCTGGGTCGTATCCCAGATCGTCATCTGGTTGGCGCGCCCATCCCACTGCGCGACCACGCCGCGGGTTTCGATTGGCGATGAAATGCCGTGCTCATACCGGAGGCGGCGTTTGATGACGTGATCGGCCTTGGCGGCGGCCGCCGCATAATTGCCCTTGGTTTGATGGACATGGGCTGACACGTTGGAACCCAAGTCCTCGTGAACCAGCGCCGCTCTGGCGTTCAGCCCTTGTTCCAGATCGACCACGGCCGGCAGTTGCTCGAGTTCGATGTCGATATCGTCGAGTGCGTCCTCGGCGATATAGCGGCTTTCTGCGATCACGATGACGAGGGGTTCGCCGACATGGCGGACCTTGTTCTTGGCGAGCGGAACCTGGGTGCGTTGGTTGAATACGACACCGTCAATCGGGGGAGGGGGGACCAGCAGAGGACCGGGCTTCCAGTAATCGCCGAGGTCATCGGCAGCATAGGCGGCGACCACGCCAGGCCGCTGCAGCGCCCGCGACATGTCGATCTTCAGAATTCGCGCATGCGCAACCTGGCTGCGCAAAAACGCCGCGTGCAACATCCCCGGCAGCTCGACGTCATCGATGAACAGCGCCTGGCCAGTGAGAAGCCGACGGTCCTCGTTGCGCTTGATCGGTTCTCCGAAGGTGCGGGTGGACATAAGGCTAGCCCCGCATCCGTTTGGCTGCCGACATCACGGCATCGACGATGTTCTGGTAGCCGGTGCAGCGGCACAGATTTCCCGAGAGCGCCTCCCGCACCTCCTCTTCGCTGGGTGAGTGGTTTTCCCCGAGAAATGCGGTCATGGTCATGAGAATGCCCGGCGTGCAGTAGCCGCATTGCAGGCCGTGGTGATCGTGCATCGCCTGCTGCAGCGGGTGATATTCGCCATCCCTGGTCGCAAGGCTCTCGACGGTTGAGATTTCGTGATTCTCGGCTTGCACGGCAAACATCAGGCATGAGCGCACCGGCTGGCCGTCGAGCAGGACCGTACAGGCGCCGCACACGCCGTGCTCGCAGCCGACATGGGTGCCGGCGAGGCCCAGATCGTGGCGAAGGAAGTCGCTCAGCAGCGTGCGCGATTCGACGCGGCGCTGATAGCGCACACCGTTCACGGAGACCGTAATTTCGTGATCGTCAGTGTCCATCGCGCGCCCGCTGGTAAGCCGTCCGTAGGGCCCGCTCGGTGAGCACGCCGGCAATATGGCGCTGGTAATCGGCCGTGGCATGAACGCTGCCGCCCGGATCAATCATTGTCTGCACCGACGCCGCGACGTCGCGAGCCGCTTCTTCGGTCAGCGCACGCCCTTTGAGGATGTCGGCCGCCGAACTGGCGTTGATGGGTGTTTCGCCCACGCCGCAAAAAGCCAACCTGACATGGGTACACTCACCTCGATCGCCCAACGTCATCGTGGCTGCCACGCCGACAATGGCAAAATCGCCGCGCCTGCGTGCAACCTCCATGAAGCACGAGCCGGTGCGCGGCTTCGGCAAAGGCAGCTCTATCTCCACCAGCATTTCGTCGGGTTGAATATCGGTGGTAAGTGCGCCCACGAAAAATTCCGGCGCATCACACCAGCGCTCCCGTTCTGCCGCCTGAACGTGGAATCGGGCACCGAGCGCGACCGCGATTGCCGGAAGCTCCGATGCCGGATCGGCGTGCGCGAGATTTCCCCCGATCGTGCCGCGGTTGCGGACTTGCGAATGCGCGATGTGGGGCAGCGCCTCGGCGATCAAGGGAAACATGCCGGCAAAACCGGGATCGCGTTCCAGCGTACGATAGCGGGTCAGCGCGCCGACGCATGCGCCGCCGCCGTCGCGTGCCCGGATAACCCCTAGGCCCTCGATCCGATTGATGTCGATGAGGATTGCCGGCTGGGCCAGGCGAAAATTCATCGTCGGGATCAGGCTTTGCCCGCCGGCCAGAAACTTCGCGTCATCGCCGTATTCCGCCTTGAGCGAGAGCGCGTGCTCAAGCGAGACCGCGGCGATATATTTGAAAGAGGCAGGCTTCATGGCGCTCGCATGCAAGCAAACAGAACGCGGCCCTGCGCTGTCGGCGAGCCGCCTTCAAAGTATGAGACGGCCCCCCGCGCAAGTCAAAAACCGAACGGTTTTTGCCTATCTGAAAATCCGATAGGAGTATGTTTGAGCCCGATGGTTGTTCTTGCCCATTAATATCTCCGCGTGCGCAAACATTGAGCGCGCCATTTGCAGCGGCGTTTGCCAGTATTTGCCCATGGTGCTGCAAATGCCGAAAGCATTGAAGCTGGACGATCCGGACGCTACGCTGCGGCGGAACGAGCGGGAGTCGTTTGTTGCTTCGATCGAGCCGGTCACGATGAACAGTACAGCGGATGCCAGGGCCGAACTGATTCCTTCGCCGCAACGTCTGGCGGTGGACGTTCGCAATGTTTCGCTGACGTTTGAGACGGCCGACGGCAAGGTCGATGCGTTGTCGAATGTCAGTCTGCAGGTCGCGGAAGGCGAATTCGTTTCCTTCATCGGCCCTTCCGGCTGCGGCAAGACCACGATGCTGCGGGTGATCGCCGATCTCCAGCAACCGACATCCGGCACGCTTCTCGTCAACGGCATGAGCGCGGAGCAGGCGCGGCTGGAGCGCAGATACGGTTATGTGTTTCAGGCGCCCGCGCTGTTCCCGTGGCGCACGATCGAGAAGAACCTGAGGCTGCCGCTGGAGATCATGGGTTTTTCCGATAGCGAGCAGCGGCAGCGCGCCGCGCGGTATCTGGCGCTGGTCAATCTCACCGGTTTCGAGCGCAAGTTTCCCTGGCAATTGTCGGGCGGAATGCAGCAGCGGGTGTCGATCGCCCGCGCACTCTCGTTCGACCCCGCGCTATTGCTGATGGACGAGCCGTTCGGCGCACTGGACGAGATTGTCCGCGACCATCTCAATGAGCAGTTGCTGCAACTGTGGGACAAGACCGGCAAGACGGTCCTGTTTGTGACCCACTCGATTCCCGAAGCGGTGTTTCTGTCCACCAAGATCGTGGTGATGTCGCCACGACCGGGACGCATCATCGATATCATCGACTGCAATTTTCCGCGCGCCCGCACCCTGGAGATTCGCGAGACGCCGGAATTCCTGAAGATCGCGCAGCGCGTGCGCGTCGGCCTTCGGGCGGGGCATTCCTATGACGAGTAGCGCGCTCGCTTTCTCCGTTTCGCGCGCCGGCACGTTGCGGCAGCATCCGCTGGTGGAGCGCTACGCGCCGATCGCAACGATTGTCCTGGCGCTGATTGCAATCTGGTACATCGCGGCCGTTTTGATGAACCTTTCGCTGGTGCGAGACGGGTTTGAACGGGAGGAGACGCCCTACACGGTGTCGGACCTGCTCGAGGGTACGATGAGCGCGGAGCGACCGCTGCTGCCGGCGCCGCACCAGGTGCTCGGGGCATTCGCTGATTCGGTCTTCGGTTACGCGCCGTCGGCACCGCGCAGCCTCGTCTATCATTCAGCCGTGACGCTGTCGGCGACGCTGCTTGGCTTCGTGCTGGGTGCGCTATTGGGTATCGGCCTGGCGCTGATGATCGTGCACAGCCGCGTGCTGGAAAAAAGCCTGTTGCCCTGGATCATCTGCTCACAGATGGTTCCAATCCTGGCGCTGGCGCCGATCTTCATCGTGGTGCTCGGTGCGATGGGTTTGCAGGGCCTGCTGCCGAAGTCGATCATCTCGGCCTATCTGTGTTTCTTTCCGATCACGATCGGGATGGTGAAGGGCTTCACCTCGCCCGATCCGATGCAGCTCGATCTGATGCGAACGTGGTCGGCAAACCCGCGGCAGGTGCTGTCGAAACTGCGCTGGCCGTCGTCCGTCCCCTATCTCTTCGCCAGCCTGAAAGTTGCAGTTACGATTTCGCTGATTGGCGCGATCGTGGCCGAACTGCCGACGGGTGCCGAAGCCGGGATCGGCGCGCGGCTGCTGGCCGGTTCCTATTATGGCCAGACCATCCAGATATGGGCGGCGCTGCTGGCGTCGGCGATCCTCGCTTCCGGCTTGATCGGGTTGGTGAGTCTGACCGAGCGCGGTGTCGCGCGGCAAATGGGGACGCGGCCGTGAACCCACGCAGGCGCCGGTTGGGCTTCATCCTTTCAGCGGCGGGCATGCTCGCGGCGCTGGTCTTGCCGCTCTCAAGCGAGGCCGCGGCGGCATTACCGGCGCGGCCGGTACTGTTGGCGTTCACTGCCGCTGCGGCGCTGCTGTTGGCGATTGCCGCCTGGAGCAGCGGGGCCTGGGCGGCGCTTCCTGGTTTCGTCGGCGCGGTCGGCGCAGCGGTGACAACGCTGGAATTGCTGCGCGATCCCGGCATCGCCGGCTCCGCGGCAGCTGGCTTTTGGGTGATGGTGCTTGCGGTCTGGCTCAGCGCCGCGCTGTGCGTGACCGAGCTGGCTTCGGTGCGCCCGCGCAGCGGGGCATCGCGCCGCGTCCTCAGTCTCGTCATTCCGCTGCTGTTCGGCGCGGTGGTTTTTTATCTCTGGGAAGTATTGGTGCGCGGCTTCGGCGTCTCCCCGGTGATCATGCCTGCGCCGAGCGCGGCGGCGGCGAGGTTTTCCGCGTCCTTGCCAACGCTCGGACAGGATTTCGTGCAGACCTTTATTCGCGGCGTGCTGATCGGCTATGCCATCGGCTGCGGCGCGGGACTATTGGTCGCGATTGTCGCGCAGCGTTTTGCCTATCTTGGGCGCGGTCTGCTCCCGCTCGGCAACTTCTTTTCTGCGTTGCCGCTCGTGGGCGTCGCGCCTATCATGGTGATGTGGTTTGGCTTTGACTGGCCGTCGAAGGCCGCAGTCGTTGCGCTCGTGACGTTCTTCCCGATGCTGGTGAATACGCTCGCCGGATTATCTGCATCCGGACACATGGAGCGCGACCTGATGCGATCCTACGGAGCTGACCATCGGCAGACGCTGATGAAGCTCTATTTGCCGGCAGCACTGCCCTTCATTTTCAACGCCTTGAAGATCAACGCCACGCTGGCGCTGATCGGCGCGATCGTGGCCGAATTCTTCGGAACGCCGACGCAAGGCATCGGCTTTCGCATCTCGACGGAGGCGGGGCGAATGGCGATCGACATGGTGTGGGCGGAAATCGCCCTCGCGGCGATCGCGGGAATGGCTTTTTACGGGCTTGTCGCGCTCGCCGAGCGCGCGACCACTTTTTGGCATCCATCCTATCGAACCTGACTCGGCGGGTTCTTAAAGCTTCGGAGTATCGCATGAAGAAAGTATTGGCACTCGCGACAGGCGTGACCATGGGCTTGTCGTTGGCGACCGCGCAAGCGGCGGACACGGTCACTATCCAGCTGAAATGGGTCGCGCAGGCCCAGTTCGCGGGTTACTTCGTGGCCAAGGAAAAGGGCTTCTACAAGGAAGCCGGGCTCGACGTCACGATCAAGCCGGGTGGTCCGGACGTGGCCCCGCCGCAGGTGATTGCGGGCGGCGGCGCCGACGTGGTGGTTGACTGGATGCCCTCGGCGTTGGCGTCGCGCGAAAAGGGCGTGCCGCTGGTCAATATCTCGCAGACCTTCAAGAAATCCGGACTGGAGCTGACTTGTCGCGCTGAAACCGGCATCAAGAAGCCTACCGATTTCAAGGGCAAGACCATCGGAGTCTGGTACGGCGGCAACGAATATCCCTTCCTGTCCTGGATGTCGAAGCTAGGCATCAAGACCGACGGTTCGGCCGGCGGCATCAAGATCATCAAGCAGGGCTTCAATGTCGATCCGCTCCTGCAGAAGCAGGCCGACTGCGTCTCGACGATGACCTACAACGAGTATTGGCAGGTGATCGACGGCGGCTACAAGCCGAGCCAGCTCGTGGTCTTCAAATACGAGGACGAAGGCGTCGCGACGCTGGAAGACGGTCTCTGGGTGCTGGAAAAGAACCTCAAGGACCCGGCGTTCGTGGCCAAGATGGCGAAATTCGTCAAGGCCTCGATGAAGGGCTGGGACTATGCCAAGAGCCATCCTGACGAGGCCGTGAAGATCATCCTGGCCGGCGACTCCACCGGTGCAAAGACCGAAAAGGACCAGAAGCGGATGATGACGGAAGTCGGCAAGCTGCTCGGCGCCACCGACGGCAAGCTGGACGTCAAGGATTACGACCGAACGGTTGCGACCTTGATGTCGGGCGGATCGGATCCCGTCATCACCAAGAAGCCGGAAGGCGCCTACAGCTTCGCAATCTATGATGCGATGAAGTAACCGGAAGCGGAGCGACGATGTTGAGCGGGCGGCCGGCCGGGTTCGGCCGCCCTCAGGTTGGCAATATCGCCGGCGAAGGTTGCGTAGACCACCTGGACATCGCCTGCCGGGAGCGGACGGCGCCGAGGTCGGTGGTCAGTTAGACTGAGTATGCACCCCGATAATCGAAGCAGAATTTATTTTGTCGTCGTGAGCCGGCGCGGCAGCGGTGCAAATCCCTTTGAATGGGAGATCCAGCGCCGAAAGCAGGCCATGGGCGTGAAGGTTTCCGGCGCCGGCTATCGCTCTCACCGCGCGGCGCTGGAAGCCGGAAACAACGCGCTGGACAGGTTCCTGAACGATCTTTCCAAAGAGGCCGAAACCAACCGCTGACGCCGCGATCGCCGGCATCGGCACCGATCGTCGATGATCCCTGGAGCACGATCGGTTCTGATTGCATCAGAGCCGACGCTCTGGTCCTTCGCTGGACGCGTTTCTTGACGCGAACCGGTTACCCACTTCGCTTGAAAACGAACTAGTTCGTCGGCCGTGGCGGCGTCGCGCCGTCTTGTGGCTGCAGCGAAGACAGCTCCCCGGTCGGGGTCCATCCGCCGCCCAACGCCTGAAACAGGCTGCTGGCCGCCAGCAGCTTGGTCAATCGCACTTGTGCCAACGTGTTTTCGTTGGTGAGGAGCGTTTGCTGGGTCTGCAAGACCGTGATGAGGTTGACCGTGCCGGCGCGCAACTGCGTTTCGGATACCTCGAAAGCCTTGCGGGAACTGGCCACGGCTTCCACCTGGAGGCGCTCCTGCAAGGTCGATTGCGAGAGCGCGACGAGCGCCTTTTCGACATCGGCGAAGGCCGACAGGACGGCCTTGCGATAGGCTTGCAGGTCTTGAAGCTGCACGCCCTTTGCCTGCTTCAGTTGACTCTCCAGCAGGAAGCCATCGAACAGCGGCTGGGTCAGCCCGGCGGACAGGGTATAGAACCAGGCGCCCGGTCCGAACAGCGAGGCGAGTGCCGCGCTCTGGACGCCGGTCTGAGCGGTTAGCTGGATCTGCGGGAAGAAGGCGGCGCGCGCCGCCTCGACGCTGAAATTGGACGACGCCAGCAGGGCTTCGGCCTGACGGATGTCCGGCCTCTGGTTGAGCAGCTCCGAGGGCATGCCTGGCGTGACGCGAGGAATCGCGATTTGCGTCATCATTCCGCCCTTCACCGTGAAATTCGCGGGCGCGCGCCCGACCAGCACGGCGAGAGCAGCGATGTTCTGCTTCAGCGTGATTTCAAGCGGAGGAATGGCAGCGCGCTCGGTCGCGACCAGGGCTTCCTGCTGTGACACGTCGAGCTGTGATGCGGTGCCTCCGGCAAACTCTTGCTTGACGAGCGCCAGGATGCGCTCGGCTGCCGCCAGATTCCGGCGCGCGACGCGAAGTTCATCCTGTGCGGCGAGGACCTGGAAATAGGTGTTGGCGACGGTCACGATCGTCGTGAGCGTGACGACTTCGCGATTGTAGCGGGCAACGGTCGCATTCTGCTCGGCGGCAAAAAGCGTGGCGCGGTTCTTGCCCCAGAAATCGATCATGTAACTTGCGCTGAGCCCAAGGCTGTACTGCGGAAACGTCGTCGCAAAGCCATTGCCGCCGCCAAAATTGGAGGACACGCTGCGGACCTGCTCGGCCGTTGACGTCCCTGTGACCGACGGCAGCAATGGAGCCCCCGCTACGCCCACTTGGGCATCGGCCTGGACGATCTGGGCAATGGCCACCGCGACGTCGAGATTGTAGATCTGCGCCGCGTCCATCAACGTGGTCAGCTCGTTGGACCGGAAGCCGCGCCACCAGTCCAATGCCGGAACATGGGCGTCGGGCGCGGTGCGGCCCCCTTCGCGATACGCTGCCGGCATATCAAGGTTGAGGTCGGGTCGTTCACTTCCAAGGATACACCCGGAAAGCGCCGGACCGAGCAACAGGGCAGCGATGGCCATGCGCGCCTTGCGGCCAAGCCGTCCCGGAGCGAGGATCGGATTCGGCGGCCCCATGCGCATCGATTTCCGAAATCCGGGATTGCGCAGCGTCTGTTCGAGAACCTTGCCGATCATGGGGGTCACTACCAACATCTATTCGCCCGGTTGCAGCGTGGCATCAGGCGCGGGCCGGCTTGCAGCGCCGCCCCTGAGGCGTTGGCTCCAGGATCGGAACCTGTCCATATACAGGTAGATGACCGGCGTTGAATAGAGCGTCAGCACTTGGCTGAGGATAAGGCCCCCGACAATTGCGATGCCGAGCGGCTGTCGCAGTTCGCCGCCATCGCCCATGCCGATGGCAAGGGGCAGGGCGCCGAGCATTGCCGCCATGGTCGTCATCATGATCGGCCGGAAGCGGAGCATGCAAGCCTCGTGGATCGCATCAAGCGGGCTGAGCCCCCGCTTGCGCTCTGCGTCGAGTGCGAAATCAATCATCATGATTGCGTTCTTCTTCACAATTCCGATCAGCAGAATGACGCCGATGAGCGCCATGATACTGAATTCGGTCTTGAACGCCATCAGGGCGAGAAGAGCACCCACGCCGGCGGAAGGCAGTGTGGATAAGATCGTCAGGGGATGGACGTAGCTTTCATACAACACGCCGAGCACAATGTAGATCGTGACCAGGGCGGCTAGAATGAGATAGGGTTGATTGCTGAGCGAATCCTGAAAGGCTTTCGCGGTCCCCTGGAACGTGCCGCGAATGGTCCCGGGAACGCCGATCCGGTTCATCGCGGCCTCGATCGAGGCGACGGCCGTGCTGAGCGACCCGTTCGGCGGCAAGTTGAATGAAATGGTGTTTGCGACCAAAAGGCCCTGATGATTGACCGCGAGCGGGGTCGCTCCTTGCGTGAAATGCGCGACGGCTGACAGCGGAATCATGATCTCCTGGTTCGTGCTGACCGCTGAACCGGTGGAGGCCACGCCCTTGCCGGTGGCGCCAATCGAATTGGTCGCGAGATTTCGCGCGGCCTGGGCGTTGGCGGAGTTGGCCGAGGCTGTCTTTGCGGACGTAACCACGGTTCCCGCCACCGCATTCGTCGCCTGCGAACCGCCGACCGAGGCGCCCGATGTAGAGACGTAAACGTCCTTCAGCGTCTCCGGATTTTGCCAATATTGCGGCGCGACCTCCATGATCACATGATATTGGTTGCGGGCTACATAGATGGTCGATACCTGGCGCTGGCCGAACGCGTCATAGAGCGTGTTGTCGATCTGGCTGACGGTGATCCCCAATTGGGCGGCGGCGTCGCGGTCGATGACGAGATTGGATTCGAGCCCCTTGTTTTGCTGGTCGCTGTTGACGTCCGTGAGGTTCGGATCGCCCTGCAGGGCGGCGGCGATCTTCGGCGACCATTCATTGAGCTCCTCAAAGGTGGGGCCCTGCAACGTGAATTGATATTGTGCGTTGCTGGCGCGTCCGCCGACGCGGATATCCTGCACCGCCTGCAAGAACAGGGTTGCTCCCGGAACAACAGCCATTTCACGCCGCAACCGCGCAATGACGCCGTCCGCAGAAATATGGCGTTCGCCGAGCGGCTTCAGCGAAACGAACATGAAGCCGGAATTGGTCTGGCCGCCACCGGTGAACCCGACGGCGGTTTCGACGGCAGGATCGCTCTTGATGATGGTGACGAATTGCGTCAGCTTCTGTTGCATCAGCTGAAAGGAAATGCTCTGGTCCGCCTGGATCGAGCCGACCAGACGCCCGGTGTCCTGCTGGGGGAAGAAGCCCTTCGGGATGACGCTATAGAGGTAGAAATTGAGACCGAACACGGTCGCGAGAATCAGCATCATCGATGCGGGATGCTGGAGAGCGGCGGTCAGGGTCCGCCGATAGGCGTTGAGCATTGCATCGAAGAAGCGTTCGCTGGCCTGATAAAGCCGTCCATGTCCTCCCCCGGCATCGCTGCGAAGTAGCACCGCGCACATCATCGGCGTGGTCGCCAGCGAAATCGCAAGCGAGATCATGATCGATATCGAGATCACCATCGCAAATTCGCGGAACAGACGGCCGACGATGCCGCCCATCAGCAGGATCGGAATAAAGACGGCGATCAGCGAGATACTCATCGAGAGCACGGTGAAGCCGACCTCGTTGGCGCCCTTGAGTGCCGCTTCCAGCGGAGTCAGTCCGTTCTCGATGTAGCGGGTAATGTTCTCGAGAACGACGATGGCATCATCGACGACAAATCCAGTCGCGACCGTGAGCGCCATGAGCGAGAGGTTATCGAGACTGTAGCCGATCAAATACATGACGGCGAATGTCGCGATCAACGAAACCGAAACCGCGACGACCGGCACCAGCGTCGCGCGCAGGTTTCGCAAGAAGGCGAAAACCACGACGATCACCAGCAGCACCGCGAGGATCAACGTCCGTTCGACGTCGCGCAACGACGTTCGAATGGTCGTCGAGCGGTCCACTGCCACTCCGATGTCGATGGCCGGTGAAATCGAAGCCCTGAGTTGGGGCAGCAGTGCCTTTACCAGGTCAACCGTGCTGATGATGTTCGCGCCCGGCTGCCTGTAGAGGATGATCAGGGCGGCCGGCTTGCCGTTGGCGAGACCTGCATTGCGGAGGTTTTCGACCGAGTCGGTTACGTCGCCGACATCGGAGAGGTGAACCGGCGCGCCGTTACGGTAGGCAAGGATCAGGGATTTGTAGTCGTCGGCCTTATTGGCCTGGTCGTTGGCATAAATCTGATAGCGTTGGCCCTCGACGTCGATTCCGCCTTTCGGGCTGTGCGCATTGGCGCTCGCGAGCGCGGCCCGCGCGTCCTCAAGACCGATACCGTATTTGTAAAGTGCTTGCGGAATGAGTTCTGCGCGTACCGCCGGCAGCGAGCTGCCGCCGACAACGACTTCGCCGATTCCGTCTACCTGGGACAGCTTCTGCGCCAGGACGGTGGAAGCCGCGTCATACAGATCGCCGCGAGTTATGGTGTCGGACGTCAAGGTCAGGACCAGGATCGGCGCATCGGCTGGATTGACCTTGCGGTAGGTCGGGTTGGTCCGCAGGCTGGTCGGAAGGTCGACGCGCGCCGCATTGATCGCGGCCTGCACGTCACGCGCCGCGCCGTTGATGTCTCGGTTGAGGCCGAACTGCAGGGTGATGCGGGTTCCTCCTACCGTGCTCGACGAGGTCATCTCGGTGACGTCGGCAATCTGCCCAAGGTGACGCTCGAGCGGACTGGCAACAGTGGTCGCAACGTCCTCCGGACTGCCGCCGGGCAGCGTCGCCCGCACGGAAATGGTCGGAAAATCGACCTGCGGCAGCGGCGACACCGGCAGCTTGAAAAACGCCACGGCTCCCGCCGCTGCAAGACCGAAGGTCAGCAACGTCGTTCCAATCGGCCGGCGAATGAATGGTGTCGACGGGCCCACGGCTCAGTTCAATTCGTTGGCTGCGCCGGCTTGGCGCGAAGGTCCGGCAAACCGCGTCGCCAGGCGATCGAACCAGAGATAGATCACCGGCGTCGTAAACAGGGTGAGCAGTTGGCTGACCAGGAGGCCGCCGACGATGGAGATGCCGAGGGGATGTCTTAGTTCGGAACCCGCGCCCGTTCCGAGCATCAGCGGCAACGCGCCAAGGACTGCGGCCATTGTGGTCATCAGGATCGGCCGGAATCGCAGCAGGCAGGCCTGGTAAATCGCCTCCCTTGGCGCCTTGCCCTCCTGGCGCTCGGCATCCAGCGCGAAGTCGATCATCATGATCGCGTTTTTCTTCACGATGCCGATCAGGAGGATAATTCCGATGATGGCGACGATGGTGAGATCATCGCCGGCAGCCATCAGCGCCAGCAGCGCGCCGATTCCGGCGGACGGCAACGTCGAAAGGATGGTGAGGGGATGGATGAAACTCTCATAGAGCACACCCAGCACGATATAAACGGTGACGATCGCCGCCAGAATCAGGAAAAGCTGATTCGAGAGCGAGGACTGAAACGCCAGCGCGGCGCCCTGAAAGCTGCTGATCACGCTGAGCGGCAGGCCGATCTCGGCCTGCGCCTGCTTGATCGCAGTCACCGCCTCGCCGAGGGAAGCGCCCGGCGCCAGGTTGAAGGACACGGTGGAGGCGGGAAACTGCCCGAGATGCGAGACCTGCAGCGGCGCGGTTTCCTCCCGCATCTTGGCCATGACGTCCAGCGGCACAAGCGAGCTGCCCACGGAAGAGGGAAGATAGATATCCGACAGCGATTGCAGGGATTTCTGCAGGCTTG
>JBKQRS010000103.1:0-12794 GCA_052143915.1 Bradyrhizobium sp. | reverse complement strand
ATACGTTCCCATTGCTCATCGCTCAGCCAGAACAGATTTCTGCTCATCAGTCTTCCCCCAATACGAATCAATATCGTATTGTCAGCGCAGAAAGATTAATGAGTTTTGACCCTAGTTTCGGCTGTCGCTCCAATCAGCCCGCCAGATATCACGTCGAAGCCCATGGATCAGGCTTGTCCTGGCACACAAGCGGAGTCACGATACCGTATCCGTCGACTGTCCATGGAATCAGTCAACGATCCCGAGAACCTAAAACAACCAAAACAAGTTTTCGTAGGGAGGGCCGGATGCGAAGCCAGCTGATGTTGAGTTTGACGGCCAGTGCAGCAGTAATGCTCTTCGATCCGACAATTCAAAAGGGTTGGGCGCAGGACCACGCGGTACTGACCGGCACCGTAAGCTCCGACGCCGAAGGCAACATGGAAGGTGTTGTCGTCACCGCCAGGAAGCCCGGCTCGATTGTCCAGGTCAGCGTGACCACCGACGCGCAAGGCCGTTACACCTTCCCGGAGAGCCGCCTGGACCCGGGTGAATATACGATCGGTATCCGTGCGGTCGGCTACGATATCAGCTCCCCGACCAAGGCGATGGTGGAACCCGAGACCACCACCACGACAAACATCGAGCTCAAGAAGACCAAGAATCTGGCCAGCCAGCTCACCAATGCCGAATGGATGATGAGCATTCCCGGTACCGAAGAGCAAAAGGCGATGTTGCTCAATTGCGTCGGCTGTCACACGATCGAGCGCATCATGCGTTCAACGCACGATTCCGACGAGTGGACGCAGGTGATCACCCGCATGATGGGCTATGGCGCCGTGAGCCAGCCGATCAAGCCGCAACCCATGCTGGACAGGGCGCGCGCGGGCACACCGGAGCAATACCGCAAGATGGCCGACTATCTCGCGACCATCAATCTAAGCTCGGTCGACCACTGGCCATACGAGTTGAAGACGCTGCCGCGCCCAAAGGGCCGGGACACCCGCGCCATCGTCACGGAGTACGACATGGTGCGGCCGACGACCGAGCCGCATGACATTCTGGTCGATAAGGAAGGCAGCGTCTGGTATTCGGACTTCGGCGAGATGTTCATCGGCAAGTTCAATCCGAAGACGCTCAAGCTCACCGAATACCCGATCAGGAAATTCAAGGATAAGGCGCCTACCGGCCTCCTCAGCATCGAGTTCGACCATGTCGGCAAGATCTGGTTCGACACGATGTACCAGGGCTCACTCGGCTGCCTGGACCCGAAAACCGGCGAGATTTCCTATTATCCGCTGGCTCCCGAATTCAACGATGACCGCGTGCAGCTGAATTTCACGGGACTGCACCACGAGGTCGACGGGAAGGTGTGGACCAAGAGCGTCGGCACGCAGGACATCTATCGGGTCGATCTGGCGACCAACAAATGGGAGAGATTCCACCCGGCCGACCAATTGCCGGGCGTCAAGAATTTCAGCATTTATGAGGTCAAAGCGGACTCCAGGAACAACCTTTGGATGGCTGAATACACGGAAGGCCATCTCGGCAAGATCGATGCGAAGACGACGGAAGTGACCTGGTACGACATGCCCACCGCGCACGCTCGGGCTCGCCGCCTGGAAATCGACGATCAGGACCGCGTCCTGGTGGCCGAATATCGGACCAGCAAGGCCGCGCTGTTCGACAGCAAGACGAACACATTCACCGAGTACACCCTGCCGGAATACACGTTCCCGTACCGGGCCGATTTCGACAAGAATGGTGAAATCTGGGCCTCCACGATGAGCACCGATCGCGTGGTGCGGCTCGATCCCAGGACCGGCCGCACGGTGCAGTATCTGATGCCGTCCGACACCAACATGCGCACGGTGTTCGTCGACAATTCGACGACGCCGGTGACGTTCTGGGTCGGCAGCAACCACGACCACAGGATCGTCAAAGTGGAGCCGCTCGACTAGTCTTGCTGCGACACTAGACCACATCCTCATGGTGAGGAGGCGCGCAAGCGCCGTCTCCGGACGATGCTTCGCATCGCCTTGAGAACCATGAGACCCCCGTACGTATTTCCCGGGCCACACCCTTCGAGACGCTTGGCTCACGCAAGCTCCTCAGGATGAGGTGATAAAGCCGATTATGACGCAGTAAGATTAGTTCCGCAGCCGCGAGCCCGCATTGGCCCCGAACATCGGAATCCGGTTGACGGCCAGCACCACCGCAAAGGTGATGACCAGCATCGCAATGCCGAGCACGGAAATGGCGGCGAGGTCGCCGCTTTCGTTGAGATCGTAGATCAGGACGCTGATCACCTTGGTCTGCGAGGTGAACAGCACGATGGCCGCGGAGAGCTCGCGCATCACGCCGATGAAGATGAAACACCATGTCGCGATCACGCCGGTGCGCAACAGCGGCGCGGTGATCTGGAGCAGCGACCGCAGCCGGGTCGCGCCGAGAATGCGGCTGGCGTCCTCGAGTTCGGGATGGATGGTGGCGAACGCCGCCTGCAATTGCTGATAGGCCGACGGCAGATTGATGGTCAGGAACGCGATCAGGAGGATCCACAGCGTGCCGTACAGCACGAAGGGCGGCCTCGTGTAACTCAAGAACAGGCCGACGCCGAGCACGATGCCGGGAACGGCGACCGGGGCGGTGGCGAGAAAGCCGAGCACGCGATGCCCCGCAATCACGCGGCGGGTCGTGACATAGGCAATCACCAGCGCGAGCATGGTGCCGATGGTCGCGGTGGACGTTCCCAGGATGACGGTGTTTTTCAGCGCGAGCTGGGTCGACGACAGCTCGGTGAACACGAACACGATGTTGTGCAGCGTGAAGGTCGACGGCGTCACCAGCGTGGTCGCGTTCGGCGAGAACGCCGCGTTGAACAGCGCGAAATACGGCAGGAAAACCGGGTTGAGCAGCATCAAGAGGCAGAATGCCAGCGCCGCCCAGCGCCACTTCTTCATTTCAATGCGGCGCGGCGCACCATATTTGCCGCCTAGAACCGAATAGCCGCGGCGGCCGAGAATGAACTTCTGCGCCTGCAGCAGCAGGATCGTCAGAATCAGCAACGGCACGGCGGCGGCGGCGGCCAGTTCGAGTTTTGGCGGATACTGGAACAGGCTCCAGATCTTCGTGGTCATGGTGTGAAAGCCGGCCGGCAGCGCGAGGATCGCGGGCGAGCCGAACAGGGTCATCGCCTGCAGAAACGCGATCAAGGCGCCGGCGACGAGAGCAGGGAGCGCCAGCGGGATCGTCACGCGCCGCGCCGTGGTCCAGGCCCTGCCGCCGAGAATGGCGGATGCATCCTCGAGTTCGCCGGGCATGTTATCGAGCGCATTGGCGACAAGCACGAACACGAAGGGGAACGTATAGCAGGAAATGACGAAAATGATCCCGGCCAGCGAATAGATGTTGAACAGATGCTCGTCCGATTCGGCGCCGGTCATGACGCGGTACAGCTGGTTGAGCAATCCGCTGTTGGGCGCGGCCAGCAATTCCCAGGCCACCGCGCCGAGGAACGGCGGCGTCACGAACGAGGCCGTGACCAGCGCGCGGATGAACTGCCGCCCGGGCATGTCGGTGCGCGAGACCAGCCATCCCATCGGTGCGGCGACGGCACAGCAGATGATGGCGGAGCTGGTTGCGATGATCGCGGTGGTGGCGAGCGGGTCGAGAAAATCCGGGTCGGTGAACAGCGTGACGAAATTCTGCAGCGTCAGATGGTTGGTCTTGTCGGTGACGCTGTAGATCGCAAGCCACGACATCGGCAGCACGATCAGCACAATCAGTACCGCGGCGAACAGCCACAGAACCGGCTTGGTCCAGTCGATTTTGGCTCTGGGAGTGTCGATGCTGCCGGTGATGGTCATGTGTCTACCGATCTAAATATTATCCGTCAGTCCGAGGCGCGTCGGAGACGCGCGCCCGGAATCCATAACCACGATCGTGAGTATGGATTCCGGGCCTGCGCCCTAGAAGGCGCATCCCGGAATGACGATGGTGGATGGATTGCTGCAAGCCTACACCCGAAACAGCCGCGCATAGCGTGTCTTGATCTCTTCCGCCATCTTCTCGACGCCCGCAGGATCTTCCTTCATCAGCTTGATGTCGGAAATCTTGCGGCGGCCGGCCTTGGCCGCTACCTGCGGGTGAACCGAATATTGCGCGGTCAAATCGGTGAAGAATTGCTGGGTTTCCCGCGTATGCAGCCAGGCCTGGAACAGCCTTGCGGCATTCGGGTGCGGCGCGGTGACGAATATCCCGGTCGGACCCGAAATGGTCGGCGTGCCCTCGGCCGGATACACCGGCTCGACCGGCTGGCCGGCCTCCTTCAGCAGCACGACGTTGTATTCGTTGCCGTCCGCCATGATGGCGCGCTCGCCCAGCGCCAGCTTCTTCGGCGGGTCGGTCGATGACTGCAGCTGCATGACGCGCTGCTTAGACAGCCTCTCCAGATAATCCCAGCCGAGCTCGCGAACGAGCTGGAACGTCGTCGTCATGATGGTGCCGCTATAGGCGGGATGGCCTTTGACCATTTTGCCGGCCCATTTCGGGTCCAACAGATCGGCAAAGCTTTTCGGCGCGTTCTCCGGTTTGACGAGGCTGGTGTTGTAGGCGATCGACGACAGCCAGATCCGCGTGGTGGCGAACATCCCGTCGGGATCGCGATATTGTTCCGGAAAATATTTCGCGACGTCTTCGGAGACAAAGGGCGCCAGCCAGCCGTTGCGCTTCCAGGGGATGAAGTGCGAGGCGTCGGCGCTGTTGACGACGTCGGCGGCACGGATCTGGGATGCAAATTCCTGCTCGATCCGCTGAAAAAGCCGCTCGGAGTCGGCGCGCTCGATCTGCACTTCGATACCCTGATATTGCGCCTCGAACGCCTTGCCGAGTTTTTCGCCCACCGGCAGGTCCATGGCGGAATACAGCACGACCCTGGCTTCTTTTTTTACCGCTTCTACGAGCTGCGGCGTGACCGGCACGGGTTCCGGCGCGGCGGCCTTGAGCGGCGCGGCGAAAATTGTAAGCCCAAGCGTTGCCGATCCCTTGATGACATCGCGCCTGGAAACTCCTCGCCGCTTCATCGCGTCGCCTCCCTTCCGCTTATCGGCTGAGCGCCCGGCAGCGTTCGGCCGGCAGCGTGAGCCAGACCTCGGTGCCGCTGGGAACGGCGGTTTGCGTCGATGTAACGGCGCGCAACATCGTGCCGTCGGAGGTTTCGACCATGTAGTCGCGGTTGGCGCCGAGAAACACCTGGCGGGTCACGGTCGCCTTGACGGCGTTGTCGGGCGTTGGCGGTGCGTCCACCGACAGCTGGATGTCGTGCTGGCGGATGGCGACAGCGGCGCTCTGGCCGGGCGTCAGTTTCGCGCCCACCACCCGCAAGGTCGCGCCGGAAAACGCGATGTGGTTTTCATCGCGGGCGGTGCCCTTGATCACATTGCTGGCGCCGATGAAGCGCGCGACGAATTCCGATTGCGGCCGGTCGTAAATATCCTCCGGCGTCCCGAGCTGATCGATTTTTCCGCCGTTCATGACCGCGATCAGGTCGGCGGTGGTCATCGCCTCGGACTGGTCGTGGGTGACGTAAACCGTGGTGTAGCGGTATTGGTCGTGCAGCCTTCGGATTTCAAACCGCATCTCCTCGCGCAGGTTGGCGTCAAGGTTGGAGAGCGGCTCATCCAGCAGCAGGGTTTCCGGCTCGACGACCAGCGCGCGAGCTAGCGCGACGCGCTGCTGCTGTCCGCCCGACAATTCGCCGGGATAACGCTGCGCCAGGATTTCGAGCTTTGTCGTGGCAAGGATCGCCGCGAGTTTTTTCGCAATGGTGTCGCGGTCCATTTTCCGCAAGCGCAGCCCGTAGACGATGTTCTCGGCGACCGTCATGTGCGGCCACAGCGCGTAGCTCTGGAAGATCATCGACATCTTGCGCTGTTCGGGCGGCAGCGTGCGCGCGGCCGAGGATACCAGCCGGTCGCCGACATGGATTTCGCCGTCGCTGGGCTCGAGGAAGCCGGCGATCAGCCGCAGCGTCGTGGTCTTGCCGCAGCCCGAGGGGCCTAACAGGCAAATCAGCTGCCCGTGGTCGATCCGCAACGAGACATCATCTACGACCGCCAGCGATCCAAACCGCTTGGTCAGGCCACGCAGTTCAACGGACGCCAATCACATCACTCCCTGTGCTCTCTTGCGCGCATCCCGCCACGACCAGGTCCGCACCATCGGCGTCGACCTGATTGCGACGAAAAACCGGTGTCCACGTCTTTTGCGGAATACGCGTGCGCCGTTGCCGGCGGCTTATTTATCGCCAGATCAATATAAGCACGAATGTCGGGGTGGCGAAAAGCCTTCAACGGGGCCAAGAGCGAGATGACTTTTCGTTGAATCGTCATCTCGCTCTATCTTTTTGTTTGAGCATGATCTTTTCGGAAAACCGGTGCGCACTTTTCCGGATCATGCTCTAGGCGGTCACACTTTCGCCGAGCCAGTCGATCGCGGCCTCGACGCCGCCTCGGCCATGGGGGATGCCGAGCGCATGGAGCGCGACTTCGATGACGCCCAGGGTGCCCAGGATCATCGGCGCGTTGACATGCCCCATATGGGCGATCCGGAACGCCTGGCCGGTGAGCTCGCCGATCCCGACCCCGAGCACCAGGCCGCATTTTTCCTTGCAATAGCGCTGCAGCGCCACCGGATCGTGGCTCGCCGCCATCACCACGGTCGTGACCGTGTCCGACCGCTCAGAGGCCTCCGTGATGTTGAAGCCGAGCACCTGGCCTTCGGCCCAGATCGCGACCGCGCGACGCACGGCTTCGGCGAGCAGCCGGTGGCGCAGGAACACGTTCGGAAGTCCCTCTTCGGTGATCATGTCGATGGCCTGGCGCAGCGCGAACAACAGATGGATCGGCGCGGTGCCGCCATATTTGCGGTAATGCTCAGTGCCTTCGCGCTCGGTCCAGTCCCAATAGGGCGTTCGCAAGCCCGCCGTCCTGTGCACCTGCTGGGCGCGGTCGTTGACGGCACAGAAGCTCAAGCCGGGCGGCGTCATCAGGCCCTTCTGCGAACCGGACATGGCGACATCGATGCCCCAGGCGTCCATCTCGAACGGCATGCAGCCGAGCGAGGCCACCGCATCGACCAGGAACAGCGCGGGGTGACCGGTCGACTTGATCGCCTTGCCGATCGCCTCGATGTCATTGTAGGCGCCCGACGCGGTATCGACCTGCACCGCCAGGATCGCCTTGATTTTGTGGTCCTTGTCCTGCCGCAGGCGGGCTTCGACCTCCGCCGGCCGAATGGCGCGGCGCCAGTCGCCCTTCAGCACCTCGACGTCGGCGCCCATCGCGGCCGCGGCGTTGCCCCAACCGACGGCAAACCGGCCGCTTTCCAGCACCAGCACCTTGTCGCCGCGCGACAAGACATTGCTGATCACGGCTTCCCACGCGCCATGGCCGTTGGCGATATAGATGTAGGACTTGCCCCTGGTGGCAAACAGCCTGGAGAGATCGCGCAGCAGGCCTTCGGTCAGCTGCACCATCTCGTCGGAATAGATGTCCAGCGCCGGGCGGTGCATTGCCCGCAGCACCTCGTCGGGCATGGTGGTGGGTCCGGGGATCGCCAGGAATTCCCGGCCCGCGCGAACGACCATTGTTGTGGTTCCTTTTTTGATTTGGCTTACGGGGAAGGGATGCCGGGGAATGGCGGGAAATTCAAGCTGGATCAGGATGATAATATGTTGATGCTGTCATTCCGGGATGCTGCGCTAGCGCCGCGCTAATTGGCCAGCGCCTTGGCGATCATTTGCCAGATCTGGTCCTTGATCTCGGTGGCGGGCGGCGACGGAATGATGTCGGCCGGCCCTGTCCTTTTTTGGCACGCCACCACCAGCCGCAGAATCCACACCTCGCCGTCGGTGTAATAGGGATCGCCGCCGCCATTGCGCCCGGTCAATGTCAACCCGATGCCCGACACCTGATATTTGGCCTCGACCATGCCGACAGCCTCGAGGTCGGCGGCGAGCAGGTTGCGGTCGGCGTCGACATCGGGTGCGATGTGGTGGGTGATGGCGCCGGTATAGTGGCTGATGCCGACGCCGCGATCGAAGGTCGCGTCGCCGAGCCAGACCGGGCGCTTCTCCTGGCCCTCGTCGAGCACCTTCCAGAACCGCACGTGATGGCGGCGATCGGCGCTGTCGCCGACCGGCTTTTCGAAGGCGAGATCCTCGCGCCGGCCGAGATAGAACAGCGGGCTGACGGGCGCGTCGCGATAGGGGCGGTCGAGCAGCACGCTGCCGGCGATCTCGATCGATGAACGCAGCGTCACGGGATCGGCGGGATACCAGCCGGCGGCCTGCATGGCGCAGAGCACGTCGAGCTTGTCGCCGATCAGCCCGACATTGATCGGATCGCCGGGAATGTCCTGCGCCGTCCGCGTCACCATCGGAAGGTCGGCGAGGCCGCGCTGGTGCTCGTGGTGGGTCCACAGCGCCGGCAGCGCGACATAGGCGAGGATGGTGTAGGCGCTGATCACGCCGAGCGCGCTCAGCAGGAAACGCTCCAGCCGCGAATGATCGTGATGCGGCGGCAAGAACATCTGTGCTGGATCGCCCGCCAAGGTGCCCTCTCACGCATATTTGCTTGGGTCGCATCCTTCGAGACGCGCTCCTGACGGAGCGCTCCTCAGGATGAGGTCATCGACCCTCGTGGTGAGGAGCGCGTGTTCGCGCGTCTCGAACCATGAGGCCACTTCCTTATCGCTTGGTCTCGCGGCAGCCCGCGGCTTCGGCTTCTTCGACCGAGCAGAACCAGCGCGTGCCCTTTGAGATCTTCATCTCGATCCTCGCATACCAGCGGCTTTTGGGCGTGTGATAGATGCATTCGCCGGCGTGATTGACGTTGCCCTTGATGGTGCAGTCGGGCGAGGGCGCGACCGATCCGGAGGCCGATGCCAGCAGGATCGCATGCGCATTCTCGGGCGCCTTGGCGGCGCCGAGAATGGCGGTCTTCTTGTTGCGGACCCGCCAGTCCCACGGCGCGATGAATGCGCCCTGCCACATCCCGGCCTTGGCCTCGCGCGCGGCTTTTTCGTCGTCATCGTAGTCGTGGGAGAACCGCGCATAGGACAGCGCCCATCCGTTTCTCACCATCCATTTCTGGATGTCCTCGCCGTCGACCTCGCAGCGCGCCACGATCCGGCCGCGGCGATCCGGGCTCGCCTGGCGCACATGGCAGGTCCAGCTCTTGTTGTCGGCATGCTTGATGAGTTCGTCGCGCGCAGCAACGCCGCAAGTCCAGCGCTCGCCATTGTTGTTGAGGCAGAGCTGATCCACCGACGGCGCGTCGATCCCGCCAAGGCGAATCCGGGTGTTGCCGATCATGACCTGATCGCCCTCGCGAACTTTCGCGGTCCCGGTGACGTCGGCGGCCTGCGCCAAGGCTGGCATGAGAAGGGCCGGCACGAGAAGCACCGGCACGGAAAGCACCCGGAGGAACAATGTCAAAACCGCGAACAGGTATTTCAGGAGCATGTGAAAGCGGCCCGTTCAAAATGGAATCGTCGCACAATGATGCCGCATTGTGGTGCGGATTGGGCCCCGGCGCCAGCACTGCTTAAGGGAATGCGCTGTCAACTTTGTGCGATGGCCGCTCAAGGGGAGGGTAAGTGAGCGCGCAGTTTACGCAGCCCCCACCTTCCGCATCGCCTTCCTTGCCAATGCGAGCCCCATCAGCACGAAGGCCGAGGTGACTTCGGGACCGCCGACCAAAATGCGCGTCGGGGTCTTCATCTTGTTCCATTCATAGGCCCTGTAAGGCCCATGGCGTCCGCCTTCGCCGAGATGGCGGACGATACAATGCAGCGCCGGCGTAAAGCTCGCGGTATCAGCGCCGAGATGGCCGAGCGCGATCAGCGCCAGCGCCGCGTCGAACACGTTCATCTCGGCCATGATCAGCTCGTCCTGCACATAGCCGAGCACGCGCTCGCGGATCAGTTCGAACGCGCCGTCGGGATCGATCGCCGTCCGCGCCGGCGCGGGCAACGCCATGAACGCCGCGTAGCAGCGGCCGAAATAGGCGCAGTACAGCTCCGGCAGATAATAGATGTGCGAGCGCGGATCGGCGAACGCGCCACTCGCAGCCAGCCGCCGCTGGAACGCGATGATGCCACGCAGCGTATCCAGCCGCCGCGGCGTCTCGAGGATCTGCCAGCGGGCGAGATTGCGGAAACTGACTTCGAGAACGTCGAGATTGAGCGTCGGGTCGAGGTCGTTGCCATAGGGCCGTTCGCCCCTGATGCTGTCGATCCAGGTGACGACGCCGCCCTCGTAATCGATGTTGTCGTTGATCGCCACCGTCACCTTGGGCTCGTTGGCGCCGCCGCTGACCTGATGACCTGCGTAGAAATCGAGTAGCGGCTGGTCGAGCATCGGATCGTCCGAGCCCGCCTGCGTGGCGGCGGAGAACGCGCAGGCCGTGGTGTCGCAATCCGGCACGTAGATGCCGAAACCGAGGTTCTGCTTGATCTCGGTGAAGAAGCGCGAAAAGCGCGGATGCGGGTGCGGCGCGATCGCGGTGACCACGTTGAAGGCGCGGCCATCGGGCGCGCGCACCTCTTCGCGGCTCGCCTTGAGGCAGAAATCGACCATCTCTGCGATCGCGCGGCGCGCGGCGCCGGCCTCATCCGCTGACGCGACGCCCGTCTCGACAAAGCTCAGCAGCGCCTCGGTGAAGAACGCGTCGTAATAGGCCGAGCGGTGGCGGATCTGCATCGGCTGCCACATCGGCTCGGCGATGCCGGTCCATGCCGGGCTGATCAGCTCTCGCGCCGGGGAACGCGCGATGAAGATCCGCGCCAGGTTGAACAACAGCGTCGAGTTCTTGTAGCCGCGGGCGTTCAGCCCGGTCAGCGCCATCAGGAATTCGCGACCGCGCAGGTCGGGATCGCCGATCAGGTTGAACGCGGCATAGGCCGGGATGAAGCCGCTTTTGCGGAACGAGCGCAACAGATGCGCGCCGCAGACGCGGATCACGCGCTCGATCGCGCCCAACTCCGGCGTCGTCGTCGCGGCCCCGTTGACCGGCTTCGGCTGCGGGTGCTGCAGCTCGATTCCTTCCAACAGTGCAGCGACCGGCGCGCCGATCGCGGCCCAGTCCGGCGCGTCGTCGTCGCGGGCGCGCTCCAAGGCCTCGCGCAGGCCAGCCAACCGCGGGCCATCGTTGAGTTCGGAAAGCCCGGTGCGTCTCAGTAGTGGCCGTAGCGCCGGATTGCCGAGCGCGGTCTTGTAGAACTTGGCGAGATGCGCATCGCCGCCGGCGCCATTCAGGAGCAGGGGATCGCAGACGTCATAGAGCGACGGGCCGTCCTTGCGGGCCGTCAGCGCGCGGTAGGCGGCGCCTGCGATCACTTGAAATGCCATGAATCTTCTTTCCGCGCGGTTTGGCCGCACGTCCCGCCGGGCTCAGCCAAACCCGCGCCCGCGGCGGCCGACCGTCTCCCCAGACCTGCAAGTGCTCAAGACAAGTGCCCAAGAAATGGCACGAAGGCGAAGGCAATACCAAGGAAATGCCGAGGAAACCCCAAGGAAACCCCCGAGGAATCTCCAGGGAAAGGCCAAGGTGATCCCAAACAAGCGCTTGTGTGATGGACATCACAGTCCGAAACGGGGCCCGGCGGCACGGTAACCAAGGCTGGTTTCGGCCCCTGTCAAGCGACGAATGAGGTTGCCGCTCGGGGGCCCGCAGGTTAAGGCTTTCTTTGTTGCGGTGCCGCAAATTGAGCATAATTACACGGCAAACAGCCGGCACCCCCGAAAACCTAATAGGCGTTGGCGCGACCAAGTTCTCGTGCGCCGGACAGTGATCAGGATGAAAAGCGTGATGGATCTCGGCAAGCTTGGCATCTCCCGCCGCTCGGTCGCCATGGCCACCGCGTTGGTCGGCATGGTGTCGCTGGCGATCGGCGCCCACGCCGCGCTGAACATGCGGGCCCTGGATGCGGCCAAGGCGGTCGCGACCGAACAGGCCGATGCCGCCGCCGGGCGTCCGTCCCGCATCGCGCTGGTGATCGGCAACGGTCATTACCCCGATGCCAACACGCCCTTGACCCAGCCGATCAATGATGCCCGCGCGCTGACCGCGAGCCTGCGCCGCGACGGTTTTGATGTCGACGTGGTGGAGGACGCCACAAGGGACGACATGACCCGCGCGGTCGCCCGCCTGAAATCCAAGATCAGGCCTGATTCCGTGGTGATGCTGTTCTTCGGCGGCTACGGCGTCCAGGCCGGCCGGGAGAGCTACATGATCCCGGTCGACGCCACGATCTGGAAGGAAGCCGATGTGCGCCGCGAGGGCGTCAGCGTCGAATCCGTGCTGGATGCGATGAAGGAGCAAGGCGCCTGCGCCAAGCTCGTCGTGCTCGACGCCTCGCGCCGTAACCCCTATGAGCGCCGCTTCCGCACCTTCTCCCACGGGCTCGCCCCGATCAGCGCGCCCGACAACGCCTTGATCCTGACCTCGGCGACGCCGGGGACGGTGGCGGATGATTCCAGCGGCCAGCATTCGGTGCTGGTGGCGGAACTCCTGAACAATCTCACGGCGCAGGCGACCGCCGCCGAAACCGTCTTCAACAAGACCCGCGTCGCCATCTCCCGCGCCTCCGACGGCGCCCAGGTGCCGTCAGTGTCCTCCTCGCTCTTGGAAGACGTCCGCTTCGGCGAAAACGCGGGCAGCTGAGCTCCACCACCGCTGCTTCATCCATCCATCGTCATTCCGGGGCGCGCCGACCGAACTCGGGTTTACCCGAGTTCGGCAATATCATTG
>JBKQRS010000102.1:0-11563 GCA_052143915.1 Bradyrhizobium sp. | reverse complement strand
TCACCAAGAAGGGCACGCCGACGATGGGCGGGCTGATGATCCTTTCGGGGCTGGTGGTCGCAACGGTGCTGTGGGCCAATCCGCTCAATCCCTATGTCTGGATCGTGCTGGCGGTGACACTCGGGTTCGGCTTCGTCGGCTTCTACGACGATTACCTGAAGGTGACCAAGCAGAGCCACAGCGGATTTGCCGGGCGCATCCGGCTCGCGATCGAAGCGGTGATCGCGCTCGTCGCGTGTTACGCGCTGGTCCGGCTCGGACGCGAACCGTTCTCCTCCGCGCTGGTGATTCCGTTCTTCAAGGACGTGGCGCTGAACCTCGGCTGGTTCTTCGTGATCTTCGGAGCCTTCATCATTGTCGGCGCCGGCAACGCGGTCAATCTGACCGACGGCCTCGACGGCTTGGCAATCGTGCCGGTGATGATCGCAGCCGCAAGCTTCGGCCTGATCTCCTATCTTGTCGGCAACGCGGTGTTCTCGGACTATCTGCAGATCAACTACGTCGCCGGCACCGGCGAACTCGCGGTGCTGTGCGGCGCGGTGCTTGGCGCGGGATTGGGGTTCCTCTGGTTCAACGCGCCGCCGGCGTCGATCTTCATGGGCGATACCGGCTCGCTCGCGCTTGGCGGCATGCTCGGCTCGATCGCGGTCGCGGTCAAACATGAGATCGTGCTTGGCGTGATCGGCGGACTGTTCGTGCTGGAAGCGGTCTCGGTGATTGTGCAGGTGGTGTCGTTCAAGCTCACCGGAAAACGCATCTTCAAAATGGCGCCGATCCATCACCATTTCGAGCAGCTGGGCTGGACCGAACCGCAAATCGTGATCCGGTTCTGGATCATCTCGGTGATGCTGGCGCTGGCCGGCCTCTCCACGCTGAAGCTGCGGTGAACAATTGATCCCCGTCACCTCCTTCGCGGGCAAGACGGTCGCGGTGTTCGGCCTGGGCGGGTCGGGGCTGGCGAGCTGCCACGCTCTGAAGGCGGGCGGGGCCGAAGTGATCGCCGGCGACGATGGCGCGGAAAAGCTCGCCGAGGCGGCGAATGCGGGCTTTGTCACCGCGGATTTGCGCAAGGCGGAGTGGGCGCGTTTCGCGGCGCTGGTGCTGACGCCCGGCGCGCCGCTCACCCATCCCGCCCCGCACTGGACGGTGCTTAAGGCGCGCGAGGCCGGCGTCGAGGTGATTGGCGATATCGAGCTGTTCTGCCGCGAACGACGCCGTCATGCGCCGGATGCGCCGTTCGTCGCCATCACCGGCACCAACGGCAAATCGACCACCACCGCGCTGATCGCGCATCTGATGCGGGTCGCCGGTTACGACACGCAGATGGGCGGCAATATCGGCACCTCGATTCTGTCGCTGGAGCCGCCGCGCATGGGGCGGGTCCATGTCATCGAGATGTCGTCGTATCAGATCGATCTCACCCCGAGCCTCGATCCGACCGTCGGCATCCTGCTCAATGTCAGTGAAGACCATATCGATCGTCATGGCACGCTCGAACATTATGCGGCCGTGAAGGAACGCCTGGTCGCCGGCGTTCAGCCGCAGGGCACCGCGATCGTCGGCGTCGATGATGGATGGAGTCGCAATACCGCCGACCGGATCGAGCAGGCAGGCAAGCGCGTGGTCCGGGTCTCGGTGAAGAATCCGCTGCCTGATGGCGTCTATGTCGATCACGAAACCATCTGGCGTGCTTCCGGCGGCGCGCGCAGCGAGGTCGCACGGATCGGCGGCATCGGTTCGCTGCGGGGCTTGCACAATGCGCAGAACGCGGCGTGCGCGTCGGCCTGCGCGCTCGCGCTCGGCGTCTCGACCGAAATCCTGCAGGGGGCTTTGCGCAGCTTTCCGGGGCTCGCGCACCGTATGGAACAGGTGGGCCGCCGCGGCAGCGTGCTGTTCGTCAACGACTCCAAGGGCACCAATGCGGACGCGGCCGCGCATGCGCTGTCGTCCTTCGCCGACATTTTCTGGATCGCCGGGGGAAAGCCGAAGCTCGGCGGCATTGCCGGTCTGGCCGAATATTTCCCGCGCATCCGCAAGGCCTATCTGATCGGCGAGGCGGCTGCGGAATTCGCCGCCACGCTCGGGACAAGCGTGCCGCACGAAATCTCGGAGACGCTCGACGTCGCGGTGGCGCACGCGGCGAGCGATGCGGAAGCGTCCGGACTTGTCGATCCCGTGGTGCTGCTGTCGCCGGCCTGCGCCTCGTTCGACCAGTACCGCAATTTCGAGATTCGCGGCGCGCGCTTCCGCGACCTCGTCACCGCGCTGCCCGGCGTGAAGCCGGTGGTGTGATTTGCTTCCGCGGGAGCATGAAGGCAATAAAAAGTTACGCATTCCGTTAACCCCTTGGAAACCCTCATCGGCGACCAATGGGCTGACCCTTAGGCGTTGGAATGCCCATGCTCTCCCGCGAACAGCGAAACCCCTTGAGCGATTGGTGGTGGACGGTCGACCGCCTGCAGTTGGCGGCGATCATCGCGCTGATCCTGGGCGGCATCATCCTGTCGCTGGCGGCCAGTCCGCCGGTGGCGACCCGCATCGGGCTCGACCCGTTTCACTTCTTCAACCGCCACGTCCTGTTTCTTTTGCCGTCCTTCATCGTGCTGATCGGCGTGTCGTTCCTGTCGCCGCGGCAGATCAGGCGTACCGCGCTCATTGTATTCGTCGTCAGCATGGCGTTGATTGTGGCGACACTTTTGTTCGGCCCCGAGGTCAAGGGCTCGCGGCGCTGGATCACCCTGATCGGCGTCAACATCCAGGCCTCCGAATCCGCCAAGCCTGCCTTCGTGGTGCTGGCGGCGTGGCTGTTTGCGGAATCGACGCAGCGGCCGGAAATGCCGGCGACCTCGATGGCGCTGATCCTCCTGATGATGCTGGTCTCGCTTTTGGTGATGGAACCTGATTTCGGTCAGACCATGCTGATCCTGATGGTGTGGGGCGCCTTGTTCTTCATCGCCGGCATGCGGATGATCTGGGTGCTGGGACTGGCGGGCGCCGCGGGCGCCGGGCTGTTCGGCGCCTATCTGCTGGTGCCGCACGTCGCCGGCCGCATCAAGCGCTTCATGAATCCCGCTTCCGGCGACACCTTTCAGGTCGATACCGCGATGGAGGCTTTCTCCAACGGCGGCTGGTTCGGCCTTGGGCCCGGCGAAGGCATCGCCAAGCGCAGCCTGCCGGACAGCCACACCGATTTCGTGTTCGCGGTCGCGGCGGAGGAATTCGGAATCATCCTTTGCCTGGTGCTGCTCGCGCTGTTCGCCTTCGTGGTGATCCGCGCGCTGTCGCGTGCCTACGCGACCGAGGATATGTTCGCGCGGTTCGCCGCGTCGGGACTGGCGATCCTGTTCGGCGTGCAGGCCGCGATCAACATGTCGGTCAATCTGCAGCTGATACCGGCCAAGGGCATGACGTTGCCGTTCATCTCCTATGGCGGCTCGTCGATGGTCTCGCTGGCTTACGGCGTCGGCATGATGCTGGCGCTGACGCGGCAGCGGCCGCGCACCGAGCAGGAATCGATCAACGCCAGCGCCGCGCGCGGTTACGCTTGATTTTCATTCTTCGTCATTGCGAGGAGCGGAGTGACGAAGCAATCCAGCCCTAGCATTGCATCGCGATGGATTGCTTCGCTGCGCTCGCAATGACGGCTAAAATTTGCAACTACTAGGCAGATGAGCATTTCACCTTTGATTCTGCTGGCCGCGGGCGGCACCGGCGGTCATCTGTTTCCCGCTGAGGCGCTGGGCGTCGAGCTGATGAAGCGCGGCTTGCGCGTGCGTCTCGCCACCGACTCCCGTGCGCTGCGTTACAGCGGACTGTTCTCCAGGGACATGATCGATGTGGTGCCGAGCGAGACCGTGCGCGGCCGCACGCCATGGTCGCTGGCCTATACCGGCATCATGCTTGCCGCCGGCACGGTTGTGGCGCTCAATTTGATGCGCAGGTTGAGGCCGGCAGCCGTCGTCGGCTTCGGCGGTTATCCGACGCTGCCGCCGCTGTTGGCGGCGAGGCTGGCCGGCATCCCCGGCATCATCCATGACTCCAATGCGGTGCTTGGCCGCGCCAACCGGTTCTTGTCGGGCCGGGTCAATGCGATCGCGACCTCGCTGCCGGGCGTGCTCGATCGCGATCCGGCGCTGGCCGCGAAGACGACGACCGTCGGCACGCCGATGCGCCCGGCCATCCTCGCCGCGGCCGCGGTCAACTACGCCGCGCCCGATCCGGCCGGGCCGTTCCGGTTGCTGGTGGTCGGCGGCAGCCAGGGCGCGCGCGTGATGGCCGATATCGTGCCCGGCGCGATCGAGCGGCTTGAACCTTCATTGTGGAGCCGGCTGATCCTCACCCAGCAGGTACGCGAAGAAGACATGGCGCGCGTGCGGGCGGTCTATGACCGGCTCAAGATCAAGACGGAACTGGCGCCGTTCTTTACCGACTTGCCGGCGAAGCTCGCATCCCACCATTTGGTGGTGTCGCGCTCCGGCGCCGGCACCGTCGCCGAACTCGGCGCCATCGGTCGCCCGTCGATTTTGGTGCCATTGCCAGGTTCGATCGATCAGGACCAGTTCGCCAATGCCGGCGTGCTGGCCCAGGTGGGCGGCAGCTTACGGATCCCGCAAGCGGAATTCACCTCCGACCGTTTGGCGGCCGAAATCTCCGCTCTCGCGGCCGAGCCGGCCAGGCTTGCGGCAATGGCCGCCGCCGCGCGCAGCGTGGGCCGGCTGGATGCCGCTCAGCGGATGGCCGATCTTGTGATGAAAGTGGCGGGAATCTGACGGAAAAAGCCCTTGTCAGCGCCTTCGAAAGCGGGGCATCCAGTACATACTCTGTGCGGCTGATTTGAATTGCCGGCTTCGCGGAATAGCGGATCGTCCGGCGGAGCCTGTCATCGGGCGGCGCGCTGTGCCGACCCGTTGGTGATGACCACTTAGGAAAATACCCATGAGACTGCCGCGCGAGATCGGACCCATTCACTTCGTCGGGATCGGCGGTATCGGGATGAGCGGCATCGCCGAGGTCTTGTGCAATCTCGGCTATACCGTGCAGGGCTCGGACGCCTCCGAGAGCGCCAACGTCAATCGCCTGCGCGACAAGGGCATCAAGATCGCGATCGGCCACGCGGCCGAGAACGTCGCGGGCGCCGACGTGCTGGTGGTGTCGACCGCGATCAAGCGCGACAATCCCGAGCTGATGGCGGCCCGCGCCCAGCGCATCCCGGTGGTGCGCCGCGCCGAGATGCTGGCCGAACTGATGCGGCTGAAAAGCTGCGTCGCGATCGCCGGCACCCATGGCAAGACCACCACGACCTCGATGGTCGCGGCATTGCTCGACGCCGGCGATCTCGATCCGACCGTGATCAATGGCGGCATCATCAACGCCTACGGCACCAACGCCCGCCTCGGGGCGGGGGAATGGATGGTGGTGGAAGCCGACGAAAGCGACGGCACGTTCCTGAAGCTGCCGGCCGATGTCGCCATCGTCACCAATGTCGACCCCGAGCACCTCGATCATTTCAAGACGTTCGAGGCGGTGCAGGACGCGTTCCGCCATTTCGTCGAGAACGTGCCGTTCTATGGTTTCGCCGTGATGTGCCTCGATCATCCGGTGGTGCAAAGCCTTGTCGGCAACATCGAGGATCGCCGTATCATCACCTATGGTGAAAATCCGCAGGCCGATGCGCGGCTCGTCGATCTCACTCCGTCGGGCGGCGGCTCGCAATTCAAGGTCGCCTTCCGCGATCGCAAGACCGACGCCGTGCATGAGATCAAGGATATCCATCTGCCGATGCCGGGACGGCACAACGCGCTCAACGCCACCGCGGCGATCGCCGTCGCGCACGAACTCGGATTAGCTGACGACGTCATTCGAAAGGCGATCGCGGGCTTCGGCGGGGTGAAGCGGCGCTTTACCAAAACAGGTGAATGGAATGGCATCACCGTCATCGACGACTACGGTCATCACCCCGTCGAGATCGCGGCGGTGCTCCGGGCTGCGCGCGAGTCCACGCATGGAAAAATCATCGCCGTGGTGCAGCCGCACCGCTTCACCCGCCTGCAATCGCTGTTCGAGGAGTTCTGCACCTGCTTCAACGACGCCGACACCGTCGTGGTGGCCGAGGTCTATCCGGCCGGCGAGGCGCCGATTGAGGGCATCGACCGCGACCATTTCGTGCTGGGCCTGCGCGCGCATGGCCATCGCGAGGTGATTCCGCTGCAGGGGTCGGCTGAACTCGCCAAGGTGATTCACGGCATCGCCGGCCGCGGCGACCTTGTCGTCTGTCTCGGCGCCGGCAATATCACGCAATGGGCCTATGCCCTGCCGGGCGAATTGAAGGCGCTGGGGTAAAGGTGGCGACTTTCCCCGACATCACGCCCGAGCTCAAAGCCGCGATGCCGCAACTGCGCGGGCGGCTGCTCGCCAACCAGTCGCTGGCCGAGCTGACCTGGTTTCGGGTCGGCGGGCCGGCGCAGGTATTGTTCACGCCAGCGGACGAAGATGACCTCGCTTATTTCCTCCAACGTCTTCCCGCCGAGCTGCCGGTCTACGTGGTCGGCGTCGGCTCCAACCTGATCGTGCGCGATGGCGGCTTGCCGGGCGTGGTCATCCGTCTGTCGCCGCGCGGTTTCGGCGAGACCATCGCGGAGGGCGATATCGTCTTTGCCGGCGCCGCCGCGCTTGACAGGCGCGTGGCCGAGACGGCGGCGGCGGCCAATATCAGCGGGCTCGAATTTTTCTTCGGCATCCCCGGCACCATCGGCGGCGCGCTGCGCATGAACGCCGGCGCCAATGGTGCGGAGACCAGGGATGTCCTGGTCGAGGCGTCCGGCGTCGGCCGCGATGGCAAGAGGCATACATTCACCAATGCGGACATGAAATTCGTCTACCGCAACTCGGGCGTCGATCCCTCCGTCATTTTCACCTCCGCGCGCTTTCGAGGGGCAATCGCCGCCCCCGAGGTGATCCGCGCGCGGATGAACGAGGTGCAAACCCATCGCGAGACCGCGCAGCCGATCCGCGAAAAGACCGGCGGCTCGACCTTCAAGAATCCGCCGGGCCAGAGCGCCTGGAAACTGATCGACGCTGCCGGCTGCAGGGGCCTGCGCGTCGGCGGCGCGCAGGTGTCGGAAATGCACTGCAATTTCCTGATCAACACCGGGCAGGCGAGCGGCCATGATATCGAAACCCTCGGGGAGGCCGTTCGCGCGCGGGTAAAGGAAAATTGCGGAATTGAGCTACACTGGGAAATCAAGCGGATCGGAATTCCAACATAATCGTCATTCCGGGGCGCTCGCAAAGCGAGCGAACCCGGAATCTCGAAATGATATAGAAAGAGATTCCGGGTCTGTACCTTCGGTGCATCCGGGAATGACGAGAGAGCGGAAACGAAGCTGATGCGGATCACCCTACTTTTCGGCGGCACGAACAAGGAGCGCCTGGTGTCGGTGGCGACCGCCCAGGCCCTGCATTCGGCGTTGCCCGAGGCCGATTTGTGGTTCTGGGACGTTGACGACACCGTCCACGAAACGCCGTCGGAAGCGCTTCTGCAGCATTCGCGGCCGTTCGAGGTTCCATTCAAGGCGGCCACGCCCAGCCTCGGGCGCATCGAAGCGGCGCTTGACAGGGCCAAGGCGGAGGGCCGCCTTCTGGTGCTCGGCCTGCATGGCGGCATGGCGGAGAACGGCGAGCTGCAGGCGATGTGTGAAGTGCGCAAGGTGCCCTTCACCGGCTCGGGCTCAGCGTCCTCGCATCTGGCCTTCGACAAGGTGGCGGCAAAACGCTTTGCGGCGATTGCGGGCGTGAAGGCGGCCGCCGGCGTGATGCTGGAAGACATCGAGGCGGCATTCGCCGAATACGGCAAGCTGATCGCCAAGCCGGCGCGCGATGGCTCGAGCTATGGACTGATCTATGTCAACGCAAAGCAGGACCTTGTCGCCGTCCGCGATGCCGCGAACTCAGAGGAGTATCTGATCGAGCCATTCATCGCCGGCGTCGAAGCGACATGCGGCGTGCTGGAGCAGTCGGACGGTTCGGTTTTCTCGCTGCCGCCGATCGAGATCGTTCCGGCGGAGGGTGCCTTCGATTACACGGCCAAATATCTCTTGAAGTCGACCCAGGAGATCTGCCCCGGCCGGTTTTCACCGGAAATCACCGCGCAGATCATGGACCTGGCGCTGCGGGCGCATCAGGCGCTGTCATGCACCGGCTATTCGCGCAGCGACTTCATCGTTTCCGCCAAGGGGCCGATTTTTCTGGAAACCAATACCTTGCCGGGCCTGACCAAGGCCTCGCTCTACCCGAAGGCGCTCAAGGCGCAGGGTATCGATTTTGCCGACTTCCTGCGGGATCAGATTGTGCTGTCCGAAAGGCGCTCGCAAAAGTAGTGGTTACTAAAGTCTTACCTTAGCGGACGACGGCATCAAATCGTTACCAAATTACTAACGTTACCGGGCAAAGCCTTCAGCCGGCATATCAAATCGCACTCTGTCCGGGTCTAATTTACCTTTTGTTTACCAGGAAGTCCGAAGGTTAACGCTGGCGGCGCATGTAGCGCTTGGCTGCCGGGGCGTGAGCTGTCGCGGATTTCCGCTTTCCGCGACCGCATCGAGGGAACAGGTGGCCTCTTCTGCCTCGAGGTCCTCATCACCCAGCCCGGCACGACCGAGACGTCATTTGTGCCGGGCTCGCAATGATTGCGGGCACAACGTTTGACGAGCTCGTGCAATGGATGGTGGAGGACGTCTCGCTCGGTCGCAGAGATCGCCGAGGCCCCGGACTGACCTGAAAGCGGCCGCCCTGGGCGCGATCGTGCTGCTGCGCGAGTGGCTGGGCGCAAAGCGCGCGCCCGCCAAAGCGCGTATCGACCGCGCGGAAGAGCCGCCCCGCTTGATTGCGCTTGTGGAACGTCATTTGCCGCGCCGCGCCGGCACCGCCGCGACCGTGCTGTTGCTGTTGGGCAGCGCCGGTTTTGGCCTCGTTAAGGGTGGCCATCTCGAGGAATTCACCGCAGGCGTGAGCGACGCCCGCAATGCGCTGGCAAATTCGGCCGGGTTTCGGATCACGACGGTCGCGATCAACGGCCGCCGGCAACTCTCCCAGGACGAGGTGCTCGCAATCGGCGGCGTCAATGGCCGCTCCTCGCTGTTGTTCCTCGACGCCGCCGCCGTGCGCGACAGACTGAAAGCCAATCCCTGGATCAGCGAAGCGACGGTACTGAAACTTTATCCCGGCGAGCTGCGGATCGACATCGTCGAACGCTCGGCGTTCGCGCTGTGGCAGCGGGACGGCCGCCTGTCGGTGATCGCGGATGACGGCGCGGTGCTGGAGTCCTATGTGTCGGGCCGCTTCCTGTCGCTGCCGCTGGTGGTGGGCAAGGGCGCGGAAACCCGTGCCAAAGATTTCCTTGCACTGCTGGCGCGCTATCCGCGGGTCAATTCGGTGACCAAGGCCGCGGTCTTCGTCGGCGAGCGGCGCTGGAATCTCAGGCTCAAGGACGGTCTCGATATCCGCCTGCCGGAAAACGAGGTTGGCAACGCGCTGGCCACGTTGAGCACGCTCGACAAGGAGGACCGGCTGTTCTCCCGCGACATCGTCGCCGTCGACATGCGGCTGCCGGACCGGTTGACCGTGCAATTGTCCGAAGACGCGGCCAAGGCCCGCGAGGAATTGTTCAAGGAGAAAAAGCCGAAGAAAAAGGTCGGTGACGCATGACCGGCTTGGATCGCAACCAGACGCCGAAAACGCGCCCGATGCCGCAGAAGCGCACCGCGCTGGTGGCCTCCCTCGATATCGGCACCAGCAAGATCGCCTGCATGATCGCGCGGCTGCGGCCGTGCCCGCCGAATGACGCCCTGCGCGGACGCAGCCATGCGGTCGAGCTGATCGGGTACAGCCAGATCCAGTCGCGCGGCGTCAAGGCCGGGGCGGTGGTCGATCTCGCCGAATGTGAACAGGCGGTGCGCCAGGCGGTCGCGCTCGCCGAGCGCATGGCCAAGGTCCGGGTTGAATCGGTCCTGCTGTCGGTCTCGGCCGGGCGGCTGCAAGGTCAATTGATCGAGGCGGCGGCCGACATCCGGGGCGGCGCTGTCACTTCCGCCGACGTCGCGCGCGTCACCTCCGCCGGCATGCACCATGCCACCGGCGAGGGCCGTACCGTGCTGCACGCGCTGCCGGTCGGTTATGCGCTCGATGGGGTCAAGGGCATTCGCGATCCCAGGGGGATGGTGGCGCGGCAATTCGGCATCGACATGAACGTCGTCACGGCGGATGCCACGGTTGCCAAGAATCTGATGCTGGTGGTCGAGCGCTGCCATCTCAATGTCGAAGCCATGGCGGCGAGCCCCTACGTGGCGGGCCTTGCGGTCCTGACCGACGATGAAGCCGATCTCGGAGCCGCCGTCGTGGAAATGGGGGCGGGCACCACCACGATCGCGACCTATTCCGGGGGCCGCTTCGTCCATGCCAGCGGGTTTGCGGTCGGCGGGCAACACATCACCATGGACCTTGCACGCGGCCTGAGCGCATGCATTGCAGATGCCGAGCGAATCAAGACGTTATATGGCACGGTGCTGACCGGCGGGTCCGACACGCGTGAGTTGATGTCCGTGCCGTCTGCCGGCGACAACGAACAGGATGTTCCACAGATCGTGTCCCGCGCCACGATCGCGAACATTGTTCGGCAGCGTGCGGAGGAGATTTTTGAAATGGTCAGGGATCGGCTCGCGGATTCCCCCTTTGCGGCAGAGCCGAAGGCGCGGGTCGTGCTGAGCGGTGGGGCTTCGCAGCTCACCGGCACCCTTGAGCTTGCAACCCAGATCCTCGGCCGGCCGGTGCGCATCGGCCGTCCGCTCGGCTTTGGCCGGCTGCCCAATGAGGCGAAGAGCGCGTCATTCGCGGTTCCCTCGGGCCTGCTGGTCTATCCCCAATACGCTCATCTTGAACACGTCGAACCGCGGCATACGCGGCAGCTCAGGACAGGGACTGACGGCTATTTCGGAAAAGTCGGACGATGGCTTCGTGAGGGCTTCTGATGAATCTTTTCCTCCCCCTTCGACTTTCACCAACCCCCGCGGCCGTCGGCCGAGGCGAACCAACGCGCGCGTAATCGAGAGGCAACCATGACCATCAATCTCAACGTCCCGGACATTCACGAGTTGAAGCCGCGGATCACTGTCTTCGGTGTAGGCGGCGCCGGCGGCAATGCCGTCAACAACATGATCACCGCCGGACTGCAGGGGGTGGATTTCGTCGTCGCCAATACCGACGCGCAGGCGCTCACCATGTCGAAGGCGCAGCGCATCATCCAGATGGGCACCCAGGTCACCCAGGGCTTGGGGGCCGGTTCCCAGCCCGATGTCGGGGCAGCCGCGGCCCAGGAAGTCATCGATGAAATCCGCGACCACCTTTCCGGGGCCAATATGGTGTTCGTGACCGCCGGCATGGGCGGCGGCACCGGCACCGGCGCCGCCCCCGTCATCGCCAAGACCGCGCGCGAGATGGGCATCCTCACCGTCGGCGTGGTGACCAAGCCGTTTCATTTCGAGGGCGGCCGGCGCATGCGGGTCGCCGAACA
>JBKQRS010000101.1:0-3484 GCA_052143915.1 Bradyrhizobium sp. | reverse complement strand
GAAGATTGTGCGGGGTCGCCGGCGCTGTCGGTTGGGCCGGGCCCGCCGGCGCCGTGGCCGGGTTGCCGAGCTCGAAATAACTGGTGTCGATTCCGTTCCGGTCAAGGAAAGCCTTGACGCCGACCAGCTGCGATTTGATCGTATCGCTCAGCACCGCGGCCTGTTGCGCAATGGTGGCGCCGCCGAGGAAGACCACGCCCGACAACAGCCCCGCGAGTACCAGGCAGACAATCGTCAGCCGCAGCGAATGCGGCAGCCTGACGATGTGGCCAAGCAAATTGGTCATGGCGTTGAGCGCCACACCAAGCAGCATTCCTGCGAAGATCAGAAACAGCGTCGCGGCAAAATACCAGACGAACAGCAGCAGGCTTGCGAATATTACGACAGCCATACCGCCAACGGAAATAGCCCAGGCGAGATCTTTGCGGGCCTGGAGATGATCGTCGGCGGAGCCGGCCAAGCTGAATCCTTTCAGATAATTCCGACGGCACTCTTTCGTCAAACGCGTTCGGGATCAAGCAAAGAAGCCATGCCGGCTGATGTTATTGCAGATCTGCGTAGCGCAAGAGCGGACCGTAATATATTGATCCCCCGTCGACTGCGATGCATGATCGACCCGGAATTCGCGGGGTAAGATTGGAAACCAGGTAATGAGGAGGCCGGTGGTCGGTGTGATCGGCAACGCCTATCGCATCGAAAATAGGTTTACCGTACAGATGGTCGGCGAGCGAAACCTTCGTGCTGTGGCCGAAGTGACGGGCGCATTGCCTCTGATGTTTGCGGCGTCACCGGATATCACGGATATCGGTGCCTTGCTGGACGTGGTCGATGGCGTGTTGCTGACCGGAGCCCGCGCCAATGTTCACCCGAAGCATTTTCGCGCCGAGCCCGACCCCCGGCATGAACCCTACGACCTGCGCCGTGACGAACTGGCGCTTAGATTGTCGGAGGTCTGCGTCGCCCGCGGCGTCCCGCTATTTGGAATTTGTCGCGGATTGCAGGAGATGAACGTGGCCTTCGGTGGCTCGCTGCATCCCGAAATCCGCGACTTGCCCGGGCGCATGAATCATCGGATGCCGCGGCTGGAAAGCGGTGAAATCCACCCCGATCCCAACGTGATCTTCGCCGACCGTCATGACGTCCGCCTCACCCCCCATGGTGCTTTTGCAACACTGCTCGGTCGCGAGACGATCCGCGTCAATTCGTTGCATGGCCAGGGCATCCTCGAACCGGGCGAGCGGGTCGTCGTTGAAGGTGTGGCCGAGGACGGCACCATCGAGGCGATCCGGATCGCCGACGCCGCTGGCTTCGCGCTCGGCGTGCAATGGCATGCCGAATACGATCCGCAGCGCAACCCGGTCAACCGCAAGCTATTCCAGGCCTTCGGGGAAGCGCTGCGCGCGCACGAGCGCGTCGGATAGCTTGCATCCAGCGCGCTGATCCTGAGCGCGCTGGATCCGTGCAAGCCTCGATGCGTCTTAAGCGGCCTTGCTTATCTTCTCGACCTTCACGCCGCCGCCTTCCAGCAGCATGACCCTGTTCAGAAGCTTCACGAGCGCATAGACCGATTCGATGGCGGGCGCCGGCGTATTGGTCAGCTTGGCCATTTCCAGAATCGAACCGATCAGCGCCTCGGTCTCGAGCGAACGGCCGGCCTCGACGTCCTGCAGCATCGACGTCTTGTGCGCGCCGACGGCTTCCGCGCCGGCGATACGCTTTTCAATGGTGACGCGGAAGGTGACGCCGAGCTTCTGCGCGATGTCCTGGGCTTCCTTCATCATGGTCGCCGCCAGTTCGCGGGTCTCGGCGAACTGGCAAATGTCCACCAGCGTCGCGTGGGTCAGCGCCGAGATCGGGTTGAACGAGAGATTGCCCCATGCCTTCAGCCAGATTTCCGAGCGGATGTCCGGCAGCACCATCGATTTCAGCCCGGCCTTGATGAAGACGTCGTGCAATTCCCTGACCCGCGGGGTCTCCTTGCCGTCGAGTTCGCCGATCGGAAAGCGATCGCCCTCGACGTGATGAATGACGCCCGGCGCGATGGCGGCCGCGGCGGGATAGACCACGCAGCCGATGATGCGGTTGGGATCGATATGTTTGGTAAGCACGCCGGAGGGATCGAGGCTCTGCAGCCGGTGATTATCGTATTTGCCGCCGAGCTTCTGGAAATACCACCACGGCAGGCCGTTCTGCACCGTCAGCACGATGGTGTCAGGACCGAGCAGAGAATCGATGTCGCGCACGACCTGATCGAGGAAATGTGCTTTCACCGCCAGCACGACAATATCCTGCTTTCCGGCTTCGGTCGCCTTGTTGACGGCTTTCATTTTGGCCGTCTGAACCTTGCCGTCATGCCATTCGAGCTTGAGGCCATTCTTCTGGATCGCGGCAAGGTGGGCGCCCTGGTCGATGACAGTGACTTCTTCGCCCGCGAGCGCGAACTTGGCTGCCAGCAGGCCGCCGATGGCGCCCGCGCCGACCACGCAGATCTTTTTCGGCTTGGGCGGCGCGCCCAACAGATACGGGCTCGGCAGCACCTGGTCGAAAACGTTGCCGAGGCTGCCAACACCGTCGATCACGATGTCGACAACGTTATGGGCGTCGCCCATCGTGCCGGCGCCGAGCGACGTGCCGCAGGCGATGACGTCGCCCGGCATCAGCGTCACGTCCTTGGAAATGGCGGCGACGAGCTTGTGCGGCGGGAAGAACATGTCGGCGACGGGATAGTTCTGCCGTTCCTTGCCGTTCAGGATGGTTTTGATCGACAGCTTCAGCGGGTCGACGCCGGTCGCGATCACAGGACCGAACACACCGAAGGTGTCGAAGCTTTTCGACCGCGCCCATTGTTCGAACGACTTGTCCTTGCGCAACAGGTCCACGGCCGTGACGTCGTTCACGCAGGTATAGCCGAAGATATAGTCGCCGGCCTCGGCCTCCGAGATGTTGAAGCATTTCTTGCCGATGACGACGCCAAGCTCGCCCTCGTAGATGATCTTTCCGGCATAGGTCGCCGGGCGCTGGATTGGGCGGTTGGCGGGCCAATAGGAATTCGGCGCCTTCAGGAACCAGAGCGGCTCTTTCGGTTCCTTGAAATCGTTCTTGGCCGCGAGCTGGTGGAAGTTGTTCCACAGGCAGATCATTTTCGATGGATCGCACGGCGTCAGCACCTGAACGTCGGAGAGCTTCATCGTCTCGCCGGTCGGTTTCGCTCCGGCGAACATATCGCCGCCGTGAACCGCGATGGTATCTCCCTCCAGCGTGCCGATGCCGGTCTTGCCGCCTTGCTCGAAGCGAATCCATTTTGTCATCTGCAACCTCCCGGTAACGTAAAGGCAGCGTCATTCGATCGCGCGGCCGTTTGACTTATTGTAATACCGATCCCGATCCCCGCAATCATGCACTGCATCATTGGGAAGGGCGGACCTAATGCCGCCGATTTGAAGTTCCTGCGTCACGCGCGGCAAACTCGATCAGGAACTTTCAA
>JBKQRS010000100.1:0-7825 GCA_052143915.1 Bradyrhizobium sp. | reverse complement strand
TTGTTGTTGCACATCTCGACCGCGCCCTGGAAACCGCCGGCGGCGCCGGGAAAAGCGGACCAGTCGAGCGCCGTCTTCAGCTCAGTGATGTGGTAATCCGGCGGATAACGGAACAGCGAACGGTCGTCCATTTTGGGCGCGTCGATGATCTTGCCGGGGTTGAGCACCTTGTCCGGGTCGAAGCGCGCCTTGACCTCGCGGAAATCGGCGATGATTCTTGAGCCGAACATGGTCTCGTGGAATTCCGACCGCACGATGCCGTCGCCGTGCTCGCCGGAATGCGAGCCCTTGTATTCCCGCACCATCGCGAAGGTTTCCTCGGCGATGGCGCGCATCGCCTTGACGTCCTTCTCGAGCTTCAGGTTCAAGACCGGGCGCACATGCAGGCAGCCCTCGGAGGCGTGCGCGTACATCGTGCCGCGGGTGCCGTGTTTGGCGAAGATGGCGTTGAGCCGCTCGGTGTAATCGGCCAGATGCGGCAGCGGCACCGCGCAATCCTCGACAAAGGAAACCGGCTTGCCTGCCTCTTTCATCGACATCATGACGTTGAGGCCGGAGGTGCGGAAATCCGATATCGCCGTCTGGGTCGCGGGCTCGACCACATCGACGACGCCGCCCCATTTGCGTTGCGGATTGTTCCAGGAAAAACCGAGATCCGACATCAGTTCGGAAAGCTGTTTGAGCTTCTGCAGGTTGTCCGGCTGATCTTCCTCGGCGAATTCGACGATTAGAAGCGCGTCGGGGTCGCCGCGCACGGTGGCATCGATCACGGGTCTGAACATCGCAATATCGCGGCCGAGCGCGATCATGGTGCGATCGACCAGTTCCACCGCGATCGGGCGCAGTTTTACAAGATGCTGGGCCGCATCCATCGCCTCGTAGAAACTGCCGAAGTGGCAGACGCCGAGGACTTTATTGCGGATGACCGGCCACAGCTTCAGCTCGACTTGCGTGGTGAAGGCGAGCGTGCCCTCCGAGCCGACCAGAAGATGCGCCATGTTGTTCGGCGCGTTGCGCGGCACCAGCGCATCGAGGTTATAGCCGCCGACCCGGCGCTGCACCTTCGGAAACCTGCCGGCGATCTCGGCCGCCTCGCGCTCGCCGAGCGCCAGCATGTCGCGGAACAGGTCGAATCCATGGTCACCCGCATTCATCGGCGACAGATCGCGCGGCACTTCGCCGAAATGCAGCAGCGTGCCGGAGGCGAGCGCGGCGTCCATCGACAGCGTGTTGTCGCGCATGGTGCCGTATCGCAGCGATCGCCCGCCGCAGGAATTGTTGCCGGCCATGCCGCCGATGGTGGCGCGCGAGGCAGTGGAGACGTCGACCGGAAACCACAGGCCGTGTTTCCTGAGCTGGCGGTTGAGATCGTCGAGCACGATGCCCGGCTCGACCACGCAGGTCCGGTTTTCGACGTCGAGCGAGAGAATGCGGTTGAGGTGCTTGGAGAAGTCGATGACGATGCCGTCATTGATGGTCTGGCCGCATTGCGAGGTGCCGCCGCCGCGCGGCGTGACGATCCGCCCCGCGTCGCGGGCAATCGCCAGCGCCCGCAGCGCTTCCTCGACGCTGCGCGGCACCACCACGCCGGCCGGCACGATCTGGTAGAACGAGGCATCGGTCGCATAGCGGCCGCGGTTGAAGGAATCGAAGAAGACCTCGCCCGTGATCTCGCGGGACAGTCGTTCCTCAAGCCGCGTCGAGCCCTTGTCGGTCATTCCTTCCCCGCCGGCAAAATTGGCCTTTCTCGCAACTGGTCGAGTGATAAATGCAATTCGTCAGGCTCTTTTTCTGGTTTGAATGCAAAATCTGGATGAGATCTGCCGCCGACCGTATCAGGCAGGCTCGGAAGCCGCCATGCCGTCCGTCTTCAGATGCTCGACGGCGGCGGTCCGCTTGTTGCGCAGATGCCCGAACAGGATGTCGCTGAGCTCGCCGCCGGCGCGGCGGCGCAATGCATCCAGGATCATCTCGTGTTCGCGCATCGCTTCACCCCAGCGCTCGCGCTTGCGGGCGAAATTGGCGGAGTAACGCACCCGGCGAATCCGCCCTGCAATGTTGGCGTAGGCGCTCTTCAGCGTGGCGTTGCGCGAAGCTTCGACGATCCTCTGGTGAATCAGCTGGTTGGTGTTGAAATAGCCGTGCATGTCGCGGTGCAGGTAGAATCCGTACATCTCGTAATGCAGCCGCTCGATCTCGGCGATCTCGGCATCGGTGATGTTTTCGCAGGCGAGCCGCCCGGCGAGGCCTTCCAGCCCGCCCATGACGTCGAACAGTTCGCCGAGATCCTGCTCGCTCAGCGCCCGGACGCGGGCGCCCCGGTTGGGCAGAAGCTCGACCAGGCCTTCGGACGCCAGCACCTTCAGCGCCTCACGCAACGGCGTGCGCGATATTTTCAGCATCTCGCAAAGCTGGCGTTCCGGCACCCGGCCGCCGTCGGCAATGTTGCCTTCGACGATGTAGTCCCGCAGCCGGGTCAGGATTTCGTCGTGCAGGGACTGGTCCTCCCGGGCGCGATCCGTCGCGCCGCCCAAAGCTTGGGCGGTCAGGGCTTGCGAGGGGGTGCCGTCTGGAATCAGGGGTTTCATGGGCGGGAACATACGCTGTGGCGGGAAGGGCGTCGATCAAAATCGTACACAATTTATCGGTTGCTGTCGAAGAAATTGAATGCAATATGCAAGACTGGCAGGATAGATGCAGCCAAGCCAGAGGAGGAATCCATGACCCAGCACCAGGGACGCCATTTCCTGCAAATTCCCGGGCCAAGCCCGGTGCCGGACCGCGTGCTCCGCGCCATGGATATGCCGGTCATCGATCACCGCAGCGCCGAGTTCGCCGAACTCGGCAAGGCGGTCCTCGCGGGCTGCCAGAAGATCTTCCAGACCAAGGGGCCGGTAATCGTTTTCCCCTCCTCCGGCACCGGCGCCTGGGAAGCGGCGATCGTCAATACGCTGTCGCCCGGCGACAAGGTCCTGATGGTCGAGACCGGGCATTTCGCCACGCTGTGGCGGCAGATGGCCGGCCGCTGGGGCATCGATGTGGATTTCATGCCGGGCGACTGGCGCCACGGCGCCGACCCCGCCGCGATCGAGGCCAAGCTCGCCCAGGACAAGGCGCATGCCATCAAGGCGGTCATGGTGGTGCACAACGAGACGTCGACCGGCGTCACCAGCCGGGTCGGCGAAATCCGCGCCGCGATGGACAAGGTCGGCCATCCCGCGCTGCTCTTGGTGGATACGATTTCCTCGCTGGGCTCGGTCGACTACCGGCACGACGAATGGAAGGTCGACGTCACCGTGAGCTGTTCGCAGAAGGGCTTCATGTTGCCGCCGGGGCTCGGCTTCAACGCGATCTCGGAGAAGGCCCGCGCCGCCGCCAGGACCAACAAAATGCCGCGGTCCTATTGGGATTGGGAGGAGATGCTCAAGGCGAATGCCAACGGCTTCTTCCCCTACACGCCCGCCACCAATCTGCTTTACGGGCTGCGTGAAGCCATTGCCATGCTGCTTGAAGAGGGGCTCGATAACGTGTTCACCCGCCACAAGCGCCTCGCTGCGGCGACGCGCGCCGCGGTGGCGCATTGGGGCCTGGAAGTGCTGTGTCTGGAGCCATCAGAATATTCGCCGGTATTGACCGCTGTACTGATGCCGCCGGGGCACGACGCCGACAAGTTCCGTAAAGTCGTGCTTGAGAATTACAACATGTCGCTCGGTTCCGGGCTGTCGAAGGTCGCCGGCAAGGTTTTCCGCATCGGCCATCTCGGCGAGTGCAACGAACTCACCTTGCTGGGCGCCCTGTCCGGCGTGGAGATGGGACTATCGGCGGCCGGCGTGCCGCATCGCTCCGGCGGCGTCGACGCGGCGATGAAGGCGCTGGAAGAGCCGACCCAGTCGAACGCCCCAGGGCATCTGAAGATGGTCAAGCCGTGAACTGACCGCCATCAATCGGCGCCATTTGTGCTGACGGATCGGCGCCGTCATAATCGCGACAAGCTTGCCGGGAGGTAGAAGAAGATGCGGCTTCGGTTCAAGCCCACCCACGTCGTGCTGGCGATGCTCTGCATCATGTATTTCATCACCTATGTCGACCGGGTGAACATCGGCACGGCGGCGAGCGAAATCCAGAAGGAACTTCATCTCAGCAACACGCAGCTTGGGCTGGTTTTCTCGGCCTTTGCCTATCCCTATCTGCTGTTTCAGGTGATCGGCGGCTGGGTCGGAGACCGTTTCGGGCCGCGCAAAACACTGTTCTGGTGCGGCCTGATCTGGGCGGCCTCGACCATCATGACCGGCTTTGTCACCGGGATAGTGACGCTGTTCATTGCGCGCGTGGCGCTCGGTTTCGGCGAGGGCGCGACCTTCCCGACCGCAACGCGCGCGATGCAGTATTGGACGCCCGCCAACAAAAGAGGTTTTGCCCAGGGCCTTACGCATGCGTTTGCGCGGCTCGGCAACGCGATTACGCCGCCATTGATCGCGGCGCTGATGGCCTGGCTGACCTGGCGCGGCTCATTCGTCGTGCTGGGATTGGTCAGCCTGCTGTGGGGTGTGGCCTGGGTCACGTATTTCCGCAACGAGCCCAAGGATCATCCCGCGATCACCACGGCCGAACTCGCCTCGCTGCCGCCGCGCCCGTCTGCTACGCGGCCCCAGGTGCCGTGGGGACCGCTGTTGCGCCGGATGTGGCCCGTCACGCTGACCTATTTCTGTTACGGCTGGACCCTGTGGCTGTACCTGAACTGGCTGCCGCTGTTCTTCAAGAACACCTACGGCATGGATATCAAGAAATCGGCGCTGTTCGCCTCCGGCGTGTTCTTTGCCGGCGTGGTCGGCGATAGCCTTGGAGGGGTTCTGTCGGACGGCATTTTCAAGAAGACCGGCAGCGTCCGCTTCGCGCGGTTGAGTGTCGTGGTCACGGGCTTTGCCGGCGCGCTGTTGTCGCTGTTTCCGATCCTCTTCACCCACGACATCACCGTTGTCGCCTTGTGCCTGTCCGGAGGTTTTTTCTTTGCCGAGCTTGTGATCGGCCCGATCTGGTCGGTGCCGATGGACATCGCGCCGAAATATTCGGGAACGGCGGCCGGCCTGATGAATTCCGGCTCGGCGCTGGCGGCGATCGTTTCGCCTTTGGTGGCCGGCTACGTGATCGACGTCACCGGCAACTGGTATCTGCCGTTCCTGATGTCGATGGGGCTGTTGCTGCTGGGAGGCTTCTGCGCCTTCCTGATGCACCCCGAGACGCCGTTCGAGGCCGGCGAGGCGATGCTGTCGGCCGGACGGCCCGTCGCCGCGGAGTGACGGCGGCGCATCGCGCCGCCGGGTCGGGCCCGGCCCGCGGCGGCGCCGGTCGCGCAGGCCTTTGGGGACCAGGCGGGGCTCGATCTGGCGGGGCTCGCCTTGGCCCGGCAAAAGCTCGGCTTGTTATGCATTGACGGCATCTCCCGGGCGGGGGACAAGCCCCCCAAATAATGATATTCGACCCTCGCGAAACAGAATCCCGGGAAGGACGCCAATGACGCTGCACACTGGAAGGCATTTTCTACAGATTCCAGGACCGACCAACATTCCCGACCGGGTGTTGCGGGCCATGGACATGCCGGCCCTGGATCATCGCGGTGCCGAATTCGCCGAACTCGGTTACGCCGTCCTCGCCGGGATGCAGCGTATTTTCCGCACCAAGCAGCCGGTCATCATCTTTCCGTCGTCGGGAACCGGCGCCTGGGAAGCCGCGCTCGTCAATACGCTGTCGCCCGGTGACAAGGTGCTGCTCGCCGAGACCGGCCAGTTCGCGGTGCTGTGGCGCGGCATCGCCGAGAAATTCAAGCTCGACGTCGAATTCCTGCCCACCGACTGGCGGCGCGGGGCCGATGTGGAGCAGATCGAAGCGAAATTGGCCGCCGACCGGGCGCACAAGATCAAGGCCGTGATGGTCGTTCACAACGAGACCTCGACCGGCTGCGTCACCCATCCGCTCGAAGTCCGAAAAGCGCTCAATCGCACCAAGCACCCGGCGCTGCTGATGGTCGATACCATCTCCGGGCTTGCCTCGATGGAGTACGAGCACGACGCCTGGGGCATCGATGTTGCCGTCGGCGGATCGCAAAAGGGCATGATGCTGCCGCCGGGCTTGAGCTTCAACGCGGTCTCGGAGAAGGCGCTCGCTGCCTCCAGGGCGAATACTTCATTGCGTTCCTACTGGGACTGGCGCGACATGCTTGAGATCAACAAGCAGGGCACGTTCCCCTACACGCCGGCCATCAACCTGCTGCTCGCGCTGAGAGAGGCCATCGCGATGCTGGAGGAGGAAGGGCTCGACAACGTCTTTGCCCGGCACAAGCGTCACGGCGCGGCGACCCGCGCGGCGGCCAAGGCATGGGGTCTGGAAACCGTCTGCCTCGACCCGCACGCGTATTCGCCGGCACTGACCGCAGTCATGGTTCCGGACGGACACGATGCCGATGCCTTCCGCAAGGTGGTGCTGGAGAATTTCGACATGTCGCTGGGCACCGGGCTCGGCAAGCTCAAGGGCAGGGCGTTCCGGATCGGCCATATCGGACACTTCAACGACCTGATGCTGATGGGGACGTTGTCCGGCGTCGAGATGGGGCTGGATCTCGCTCACGTGCCGCATCGCAGCGGCGGCGTGAACGCCGCCATGGAAGTCCTGAAAGGACGCGACGTGGTGCCGATGCCGAAATCCGCGGTTGCCTGAACGGGTGCAGGTCCTGGAAGCGCGCGCCTGGGCGCGGGCTTCGCAAGCCTTTGCATGAAGTTGGTCCAAGAATTTCTACAAGAACTTCTACATGAACTTCTACCAGAACTGAACGTCGCCAGAACTGCCACAAGAACAGAAAGAGCGTGCAATGGACGCCCCGGTACAACCAACTGAAGACCTGATCTATGCCGTCGATGACGGGATCGCCCGGTTGACCTTCAACCGTCCGCAGGCGCGCAATGCACTGACCTTTGCGATGTATGAGCGGATGGCGGCGATCTGCGAGAGCATCAACGCCGATCGTTCGATCAAGGCGATGATCCTCACCGGCACCGGCGACAAGGCGTTCGCCTCCGGCACCGACATTTCGCAGTTCCGCGCCTTCAAGACCGCGGAGGACGCGCTCGAATATGAGGAGCGGATCGATCGCGTACTGGGCGCGCTGGAAAGGGTCCGGGTGCCTGTCATTGCGGCCATTGCCGGAGCCTGCACCGGCGGCGGGGCAGGGATCGCAGCCTGTTGCGACATCCGGATCGGCACCGCGACGACACGGATCGGCTTTCCGATTGCGCGCACGCTCGGCAACTGCCTGTCGATGTCCAATATCTCCAGGGTCGTCGCGCTGGTCGGGCCGGCGCGGACCAAGGACCTGATTTTCACGGCGCGGCTGATCGAGGCGCCCGAGGCGCTGGCACTTGGTTTGCTCAACGAGATCGTGCCCGACGTCGAGACGCTGCAACGCCGCGCCAATGAGACCGCCAAGCTGGTCGCCGGCCACGCGCCGATCACGATGGAGACCGCCAAGGAAGCGGTGCTTCGCATTCGCCGCACGCTGTCGCGCGAAGAGGGCCGGGATCTGGTCCTGCGCGCCTATATGAGCGAGGATTTCCGCGAGGGAATGGATGCCTTCCTCAACAAGCGCACGCCGAACTGGAAAGGCAAATAGGGGAACCGATCTTCATCCGGACAAACGAAAGCCCGGCGCAAGGCCGGGCTTATTTGTTTTGAAGTGGAAGATCAGCTCAGTACTTTAAGTTCAGCTCAGTACTAAAGATCTCAGTACTTGGCGACGACCGGGCTGTCGAACCTGTAGTTCACGCCGACCCGCAAC
>JBKQRS010000099.1:0-3089 GCA_052143915.1 Bradyrhizobium sp. | reverse complement strand
CGAAACCGGTAACGAAAAGATCAAGCTCTACTGTGTTTATGTCGCGATCGGCCAGAAGCGTTCCACCGTCGCGCAATTCGTCAAGGTCCTGGAAGAGAACGGCGCGCTCGACTACTCGATCGTGGTTGCGGCGACCGCTTCCGATCCGGCCCCGATGCAGTACATCGCCCCTTTCACCGGCTGCACCATGGGCGAGTATTTCCGCGACAACGGCATGCACGCGGTCATCATCTATGACGACTTGTCGAAGCAGGCGGTCGCCTATCGCCAGATGTCGCTGTTGCTGCGCCGCCCGCCGGGCCGCGAAGCCTATCCCGGCGACGTGTTCTATCTGCATTCGCGTCTGCTGGAGCGCGCCGCCAAGCTGAACGACAGCCAGGGTTCGGGTTCGCTGACGGCGCTGCCGGTAATCGAAACCCAGGCCAACGACGTGTCGGCCTACATTCCGACCAACGTGATCTCGATTACCGACGGTCAGATCTTCCTCGAGACCGATCTGTTCTTCCAGGGCATCCGCCCCGCGGTGAACGTCGGTCTGTCGGTGTCGCGCGTCGGATCGTCGGCGCAGACCAGGGCGATGAAGAAGGTCGCCGGCAAGATCAAGGGCGAGCTCGCGCAATACCGCGAAATGGCGGCGTTCGCGCAGTTCGGCTCCGACCTCGACGCCTCGACGCAGCGCCTGCTCAACCGCGGTTCGCGGCTGACCGAACTTTTGAAGCAGCCGCAGTTCTCGCCGCTGAAGATGGAAGAGCAGGTCGTGGTGATCTGGGCCGGCACCAACGGCTATCTCGACGCGCTTCCGCTCGCCAAGGTGCGCGCCTTCGAGGACGGCCTGCTGTCGCTGCTGCGCGGCAAGAATGTCGACATTCTCAACACCATCCGCGAGACCCGTGATCTCAGCGACGACACCGCCGCCAAGCTGAAGAGCGCGGTGGAGGGTTTCGCCAAGACGTTTGCTTAGGGCCGTCATGGCCGGGCTTGTCAGCGCAAGTCGGGTCTACCCGACTTGCGCAAGATGAATGGAAGGACGGAACTCGTGAAACGAGTTCCTATGCATCCACGTTTTTCGCGTGGACAAAAGCTAAGACGTGGATGCCCGGCACAAGGCCGGGCATGACGAAAGACAAGTTAGCGGTTCGACCTAGGGATCGGATCGCCGGGGTGAACTAAGAATGGCTTCACTTAAAGACATGCGGGTCCGCATCGCCTCCACCAAGGCGACGCAGAAGATCACCAAGGCGATGCAAATGGTCGCGGCGTCGAAGCTGCGCCGCGCGCAGACCGCCGCCGAAGCCGCGCGGCCCTACGCTGAAAAAATGGATGCTGTGATCTCCAGCATTGCCGCCGCCGCTGCGGGCTCGCCCGGTGCGCCGGCGCTGCTGGCCGGCACCGGCAAGGACCATGTGCACCTGCTCCTGGTCTGCACCGGCGAACGCGGCCTGTCGGGCGCGTTCAATTCGTCGATCGTCCGGCTGGCCCGCGAGCACGCGCTGGCGCTGATCAATCAGGGCAAAGAGGTCAAGTTCTTCTGCGTCGGCCGCAAGGGATTTGAGCAGCTGCGCCGCACGTTCGAAAAGCAGATCGTGGAAAGCGTCGAGCTGCGTTCGGTGCGCCAGCTCGGCTTCGTCAACGCCGAGGACATCGCGAAGAAAGTCATCGCGCGGTTCCAGGCGAGCGAATTCGACGTCTGCACGCTGTTCTATTCGCGCTTCAAGTCGGTCATCGCCCAGATCCCGACCGCGCAGCAGATCATTCCGCTTGTCGTGGAGACGCCGGCGGCCAATGCCGGGCCGGCGGTGGCTTATGAATATGAGCCGGAAGAAGACGAGATTCTGCCCCGGCTGTTGCCGCGCAACCTTGCGGTGCAGGTGTTCCGCGCGCTTCTCGAAAACAACGCCTCGTTCTACGGTGCCCAGATGAGCGCGATGGACAACGCTACCCGCAATGCCGGCGACATGATCCGCAAGCAGACGCTGATCTACAACCGGACCCGTCAGGCGATGATTACCAAGGAACTGATCGAGATCATCTCCGGCGCCGAGGCGATCTGACAGCCGCGTTTGAGATTTAAGAATTCGAAGGAGAGAGTTTTATGGCTACACCCGCCAATCAGACCGGACGCATCACGCAAGTCATCGGCGCCGTCGTCGACGTGCAGTTCGAAGGCCATCTGCCGGCCATTCTGAACGCGATCGAGACCAAGAATGCCGGCAACCGCCTGGTGCTCGAAGTGGCGCAGCATCTCGGCGAATCCACGGTGCGCACCATCGCCATGGACACCACCGAAGGTCTGGTTCGCGGCCAGGAGGTCACCGACACCGGCTTCCCGATCCGCGTTCCCGTCGGCGCCGGCACGCTCGGCCGCATCATCAACGTGATCGGCGAGCCGGTCGACGAAGAGGGTCCGGTCAAGGCTGAGGCCATGCGCGCGATCCACCAGGAAGCGCCGCTCTATACCGACCAGTCCACCGAGGCTGAAATTCTCGTCACCGGCATCAAGGTCGTCGATCTGCTCGCGCCTTACGCCAAGGGCGGCAAGATCGGCCTGTTCGGCGGCGCCGGCGTCGGCAAGACCGTGCTGATTCAGGAACTGATCAACAACGTCGCCAGGGCGCACGGCGGCTACTCGGTGTTCGCCGGCGTCGGCGAGCGGACCCGCGAAGGCAACGACCTCTATCACGAGTTCATCGAATCCGGCGTCAACAAGAAGGGCGGCGGCGAAGGCTCGAAATGCGCGCGGGTCTACGGCCAGATGAACGAGCCTCCGGGGGCGCGCGCCCGCGTCGGCCTTACCGGTCTGACCGTCGCCGAGCATTTCCGCGATCAGGGCCAGGACGTGCTGTTCTTCGTCGACAACATCTTCCGCTTCACGCAAGCGGGCTCGGAAGTGTCGGCGCTGCTTGGCCGTATTCCTTCCGCGGTGGGCTATCAGCCGACGCTTGCCACCGACATGGGCGCGCTGCAGGAGCGCATCACCACTACGCACAAGGGCTCGATCACCTCGGTGCAGGCGATCTACGTGCCGGCCGACGACTTGACCGACCCGGCGCCGGCCACCTCGTTCGCTCACTTGGACGCCACCACGGTGC
>JBKQRS010000098.1:0-3754 GCA_052143915.1 Bradyrhizobium sp. | reverse complement strand
TTCCGCGAAGGCAATCGGCATCGAGCTGGGTCTTGATCCCGGCTACCTCAGCCGGATCGTCCAGAAATTCGACGAGGACGGGCTGATCACCCGCACACCCTTGGCCGCGGATCGACGGCAATATCAGCTCGGCCTGACCGCGAAGGGCCGTCAGGCGTTCGCGAAACTCGATCGCAGCTCGCACGACGAGGTAGCTCTCCTGCTCGCCACGCTGTCGGACGGCGACCGCAAACGCCTGATCGGGGCGATGGCCTCAATCGAGCGGCTGCTCCGGCCGTCCGGCGTCCTGGCTGCGGGTGCGACCCTGCGCGAGCCACGCCCGGGCGACATGGGATGGGTGGTGCAGAGCCATGGCGCGCTCTATGCCAGCGAATACGGCTTTAACGCCTCGTTCGAGGCCCTGGTCGCGGAGATCGCCGCAAAATTCTTAGGTGCGTTCGATGCCTCGCGGGAGCGCTGCTGGATCGCCGAACTCGATGGCGCCCAGGTTGGTTCGGTTTTTCTCGTGAGAAGCAGCGATGACGTCGCCAAACTTCGATTGCTGCTGGTCGATCCGGCCGGGCGCGGACAGGGGCTGGGCCGGCGCCTGGTCCTTGAATGCATCACGTTCGCGCGGGCCTGCGGCTATCGCAAGATCACGCTGTGGACCCAGAGCATCCTGGTCGCCGCCCGCAGGATCTATCAGGACGCCGGATTCGTGCTGGTCGCCAGCGAACCGCATCGCAGTTTCGGCCAAAGCCTGATCGGCGAGACCTGGGAAATGCTGCTGTAGCGCCATTCGCCCCGCACTGATGAGGTTGAGCTACAGTTCAGATTCGAATTTCAAACAGCCACGACGCAAGACGTTCTCTGGATCGTCATTGCGAGCGTCAGCGAAGCAATCCATCGCGCCGCACAAGGAGGAATGGATTGCTTCGTCACGTTTGTCGCAATGACATCGGGGCACAGCCACGATCTGCGCGAGTCGAAACGCCCCTGGTGTCGACCTCGTGTCGGGACAGGATGGTGCGGAATGTGTCGCTGATTTGAGGGCAAGATCAATGATGCCGGTTGCGGCAGATTGGCACGACGAGCAAATCGGGTAGCCAGATCGCAGGGCGGGTTAAATTAAGCGCAGCATAACCCGGCGCTTTCGGCGGCGTGGCAGCGGACTACGCTGTCGCTAATCCGCCCGAACTGCGGAAAGCCCCCGCCGTAGCTTCCAGCAGTCATAGATTTTGCCCATCGTTGGCAACTATTGGTCGATTGCAGTTCGCTTTATAAGCCTTCCAAGATTTGATCGTTGAAACAACGCCAAATGCGTATCGCGAATTCAGCGAGTCCTGAAATTGCGGGGGAAGCGAGTCGATCAGCGCACTGTGAACCTTTTGGTCTGCGACGATTGACCAGATAAACGCGGCGGAGCCAATTATCGCGAAAAATGCTGCCACTGTCACAATTCGCTCTCGATGCCAACAGTCAAACTTACGCCCCGTTCGCCTTCGGGCGGCGCAGATGCTCGTCGAGCCGCGGCATGATCTCGACAAAATTGCAGGGCCGCGTGCGGTAATCGAGCTGGGCGGCGAGAATGCCGTCCCAGCCGTCACGGCAGGCGCCCGGCGATCCCGGCAGGCAGAAGATGAAGGTGGCGCCCGCGACACCCGCGGTGGCGCGGCTCTGGATCGTCGAGGTGCCGATCTTGGCATGGCTCAGCATGTGAAACGCGATGGAGAAACCGTCCATCCGCTTTTCGAACAACGGCTCGATCGCCTCCGGCGTCACGTCGCGGCCGGTGAAACCGGTGCCGCCCGTGGTGATGACGACGTCAACGCCGGGATCGGCGATCCATCTCCTGACGATGATGCGGATGGCGTCGACATCGTCGACGATGATCTCGCGCGCCGCGAGCTTGTGGCCGGCCGCAACGATCCGCTCCGCGAGCGTAGTTCCGGATTTGTCATCACCAAGCGAGCGCGTGTCCGAAATCGTCAACACCGCGATGTTGAGCGGCACGAATTGTTTTGCTTCATCGATCGAGGTCATTCCGAAACTCTCATCCGTCATTCCGGACAGGCCGCGAAGCGGGCTGATCCGGAATCTCATCAATTCGGCGAGAGATTCCGGGTTCGCGCGTCGCGCGCCCCGGAATGACGCCGATCAATTACAGCGCCCCCGCCCCGAACGTATCGCATGCCTTCAGCGTTCCCTGCTGATAGCCGGTCATGAACCATCGCTTGCGCTGTGCCGCCGAGCCGTGCGTGAACGAATCCGGCACCACCCGCCCGGTCGCCTGCCGCTGCAGCGTATCGTCGCCGATCGCGGACGCGGTCGCCAACGCGCCGTCGATATCGCCAGCCTCGACGAAGCCCGGCCGCTTCTTCTCCTCGCGATTGACCCAGACGCCCGACAGGCAATCGGCCTGCAACTCCACCCTCACCTGCAAGGCGTTGGCGGCCGGCTTGTTGCCGGCAGCTTGCAGTTGCTGCTGTTGCGCCGTCACCTTCGGCAGGAGGCCCAGCAGATTCTGGACATGATGCCCGGCTTCGTGGGCGATGATATAGGCCGCGGTGAACTTGCAGGCACTGCCCTGACAGCCGTGGAATCTGGTCTCGACTTCGCGGAAAAATCCGGTGTCGAGAAAAATCTGCCGGTCCGGCGGACAGTAGAACGGCCCCATCGCCGATTGCGCCATGCCGCAACGGCCGCCATTGGTGACGTTGCGAAACAGCACGATGCGCGGACCCGTATAAGTCTGTCCCGCCGCCTGGAAGATCTCGCTCCAGCGGTCATCGATCTCGCCGAGGATGCCGGCGATCATGCTGCCCATCTCGTCGGTCGGCGCACCTTTCTTGACGGAAGCGGACCGGCGATCGCTTTGATAGCTCGGCGCCTGGCTGCCGCCGGAGAGGACTTCCGCGCCGCCGATCAGGATGCGCGGATCGATGCCGAAGGCATAGCTGATGAGGCCAAGCACAATGATGGTGCCGATGCCGAGCCCGCCGCCGCCGATCGGAAGGCCGATGCCGCCACCGCCGCCCATGCCGCCGCCGCTGTCATCGCGACGATCCTCGATGTCGTCGCTGCGGCGAAAGTCATCGTAACGCATGGCCCAGTTTCCTCATTCCAACTTGCGGCAGCAGCCTTGTCGTCATCAGCGCAGCGAGAAGGCAGAATTTTCCTTGCGTCAATTAATAACCCGCCCGGCAAAAATTGCCTAGCGTGAAAGAATTGCCCGGTTAAGCCGATTTTTACTTTGCCACGTCAATGTATCGCCAGTCGGTTGTTTGGTCCCGCGTCGCCGACAGCGTCGCCTGAGTCAGAGTATTTGAGTCATGGTTGTGTCGCGTCGCGGGGCGTCTGCAAGGGCGCCCCGCACTAAATTTGAGTCCGTCTCCGATACCCGTATCGTCGTAGGCGATTGCGTCGCCGAGATGTCAAAGCTACCGGCCGGTTCGGTCGACCTGGTATTCGCGGACCCGCCCTACAACCTGCAGCTCAAGGGCGACCTCAAGCGTCCGGACGAATCCCACGTCGACGCCGTCAACAACGACTGGGACAAGTTCTCATCCTTCGCGGCTTACGATGATTTCACCCGCGCCTGGCTGCTCGCCTGCCGCCGCGTCATGAAACCGTCGGCGACGCTGTGGGTGATCGGCTCCTACCACAATATCTTCCGCGTCGGCGCGATCATGCAGGACCTCGGCTTCTGGGTCCTCAATGACATTGTGTGGCGCAAGACCAATCCGATGCCGAATTTCCGCGGCCGCCGCTTCAC
>JBKQRS010000097.1:0-2743 GCA_052143915.1 Bradyrhizobium sp. | reverse complement strand
TTGATCTGCTGTCGCGCAACTCAACGTGGACAATGTCACGCGAATCCGAATTTGGATTGAACTTTGTCGGCGTGAATTATTATGATGGGCAAGGGTTTCTGGTTCCTCGCGCTCTAGCCGCACCTATTCATGACGGGGCTCTCTTGGCGACCGCCTTTCGGCCGGTTGATTTTGGGCGCGCGCCGTCGTTCGGATTTTTCGCCGCGTCAGGAGCCGCACTTTTTGTGAACGCGCTGGAGGGAACGGCGGGATGAAGGGGGCTCACGCCCCGTCGGTCACGGGCCGGCTGGCATGAGCGCTCCAGGGATGGAACGGAAGAGAGCGGCTTCAGGACAAGAGGCGGCGAAGGCGAGACGCACGCGGCTGGCGGTTTCAATGACGCGGGCGGCGATCTTCAAGAGCCGAAGGCGCAGCGTCGCAAACTCGGCTTTGGCCAGATCGCGGGCCTTCGGGATGGCGTCGCGGACGGCGAGCTTCAGCCAATAAGCGGCGGTGTGCAGCACGAGGCGGACCTGGTTGGCGAGGGCCGAGCGGCAGGACGTGCGGTCCGAGGCGAGCTGGGTCTTGTGCAGCTTGATGAGGTTCTCGGCTTGGCCTCGCGCGCAATACAGGCTGTCGTAGACCCATTCCGGCGAGCCATGATCGAGATTGGTGACGACGAAGCGGATGTCGAGGCCGAGCCTGGTCGCCTCGATACGGGCGACGGCGCGCCGCTCGCGGGTCCAGGATTTGGCTTTATCGCGCGTCTCGGCATAGCCGCGCACGACGGCCTTGTCGCCGAGTGCGCGTTCGATGCGGACCGCCTCGGCGGTGTCGTCCACCTTCTTCGACAAGGGCGTCGTGCCGGAAAGACCGAAGACATAGTCAATATCGTTTTCCTCGCACCACATCATCGCCTCGGGCCGGGCGTAGTGCCCATCGCCGCGGAACAGGATGCGGGTCTTCGGCCAGCGGATGCGAATGCGCCGCACGAGACGGCGCAGGTGGGCTCGGACCTCGACGCCGGATGGCGTCTTGCCGGGCCGCAGGATGACGGCGACAGGTCGGCTCTGCTCCGTGTCGTAGACGTGGATCGGCAGGAAGCAACGCTCGTCGTAATGCGCGTTGAACAGCGACAGCTGCTGCTGGCCATGCGCGACGTCGCAGGTGTCGTCGATGTCGAGCGTGACGGAGGCGGGTTCGCGCGCGTAAGAATCCATCCACGCGTCGACGAGCGCATAGGTCAGGCGGATCACGTCTTTCAGCCGCGGCGCATTTTCAAGGCGCGACAGCGTCGGCTGCGAACACAGGTCAACGCCGGTGTCCGGCAACCGTCCGCAGGCAAGCTTGAACGCCGGATCGGCGCGCAGCACATCGAGATCGTCAGCGTCCTCGTAGCCGCAGCAGATCGCGAAGACGCGGGCGCGGATCATGTCGGCGAGAGTGTGGGTGACGCGCGCGGGGTCGCGGCGATCCGGAAAGATGCGCGCAAGCCGCTCGGCGATGCCGAGCCGCCGTTCGGCCATCGCCAACAGCATGACGCCGCCGTCCGAGGTGAGGCGACCGCCGTCGAAATCGGCTGTGATCTTCTTGCGCGAAACGGCTGGAAACGAGAACGGCAGGATCGTATCGTGGGTCATGACGAGCGTGGTGGTGCGATGGCGAGAAGGGTTGGCGTCAACAACCAAATCCGACGCTCTATCAAAGCATTACGCCATGTTCGCCAACCTCAAATCGCACGCGTCGCGAATAAGACGGGTTAGTTCCCTCGCAATTCAACTGTTCTCAGCGGAAGCGCCGAGGTCGGATTGCGCCAACGCCACCATCGAGGACGGTTGCGCCCCCATTTCTCCTAGCCTCAGCGCGATGCGTGCTTTACATGTGTCGTACGGCCGCAAGGCCTGTCGAGAACAATTCGAAGTCAAGGAACCGGCAAGAGCATGGTTAGTGAGACCGGGTCAGAGCGTATCGATCCAGCAGCGATTCCGCAGAGAAGATTATACACTGGCGCCATGATGTCGGGTGTTGGGCTCGGGACGTTCGGCTCCGATCATGTGGCGCCGAGCCAAGTTGCAGAGGCGGTCAAGGGCGCCGCCGCCGTCGGCTACAGGCACTTCGACTGCGCGTCGGTTTATGGAAATGAGGATGCAGTGGGCGCCTCATTGGCAGAAATCATCCGGCGGGGAATCAAGCGCGAGGACCTCTGGGTGACTTCAAAACTATGGAACGACATGCACGGCGAGAAAGACGTGATCGCCTCGTGCCGGAAGTCCCTTGCCGACCTGCGTCTTGAGTATCTCGACTTATTCCTGGTGCATTGGCCTTTCCCCAATTTCCATCCGCCGGGCTGTGATGTCAGTTCGCGCAGCCCGGACGCCAAGCCGTACATTCACGAGAACTACATGAAGACCTGGCGCAAGATGGAAGAACTGGTCGATCTGGGACTCGTTCGGCATATCGGCACGTCCAATATGACCATCCCAAAGCTAAAGCTCGTTCTCCGCGACGCGCGCATCAAGCCCTCGGTCAACGAAATGGAGCTTCACCCCCATTTCCAGCAGCCTGAACTGTTCCGGTTTGCGGTTGAAAACGGAGTTCAGCCCATTGGCTACTGTCCCATCGGCTCGCCGGGACGCCCGGAGCGCGACCGCACTCCCGAAGATTCCGTTCCTACTGAAGACCCGGTCATCGTCAAGATCGCTGAGCGGCACGGAATTCATCCGGCCGGTGTTTGCATCAAATGGGCCGTCCAGCGTGGCCAGAC
>JBKQRS010000096.1:0-10691 GCA_052143915.1 Bradyrhizobium sp. | reverse complement strand
GGCAGCGAGCCGACCTCGACCATCATCTTGAAGGCCTGGCCGAGCAGGAAGTCGCCGACCAGCACGCTCGCCTCGTTGCCCCACAGCATGCGTGCCGACAGCTTGCCGCGCCGCAATTCGCTTTCGTCGACCACGTCATCATGCAGCAAGGTGGCGGTATGCATGAACTCGACAGAAGCCGCGAGCTTGATGTGGCCGTCGCCGGAATAGCCGGTCAGATTGGCCATCGCCAGCGTGAGCATCGGTCGCAGCCGTTTGCCGCCGGAGGAAATCAGGTGATTGGCGACCTCCGGGATCATGGTGACTTCCGAGCCGGTTCGCGACAGGATCGTCGCATTGACCCGCTCCATGTCGGCGCCGACAAGCTCGACCAGCTGATCTATCGAAGCGTCCGAGGGGCTTTCGAAGGGTACAATAACCGCCACGCTGGTCTCCACATTTGGCCAATTGGCTCTATCCTCGGATATAACAATAGAAAGTGCGGGGTAGCGCGGCAAGGGCACGAAGCCCACAACAGGTGTCGCGGGACCGCCAGGTCGGGTCGACAGAGGAGAGCCGAAGGTGCGGGAACTGGTTAGGACCAACGATATTGTGCTGGTTTCAGCCATTGGCGCGCTGCTCGACGGCGCAAATATCCATCATCTTGTGCTGGACCAGAACATGAGCATCATCGAGGGCTCGCTAGGTGTCCTGCCGCGCCGGATTCTGGTCCATGACGACGACAACCACGCGGCGCGCCGGATTCTCCGCGATGCGGGCCTCGCCCACGAACTGCGGGCCGATGACTGAGCACCGATGACTAAGCACCGATGACTAAGCCATGGGACGAATTCACCGAGGATGCTTTTCTCGGCGGGAAACTGCGCCTCCGGCAGCCGAAATCGGGTCACCGCGCCGGTCACGACGCCATCTTGCTGGCGGCCGCGACCCCGGCACGCGCCGGCGACCGCGTGGTTGACTTTGGCGCCGGCGTCGGCGCCGCGGGTCTCGCGGTCGCCAAGCGCGTGGCCGGGATCAAACTCGTCATGGTCGAAATCGATGAGAAGCTGGCGGACCTGGCCCGCTGTAACGCCGCTGCAAACGCCGTCGCGGCCGATCTCTTCGTGCTCGACGTGACCTCTGACGCCGGCGCGTTTGCGGCCGCAGGCCTGTTGCCCGACAGTGTTGACGTTGTCCTGATGAATCCGCCGTTCAACGATCGCGCGCGGCACCGCGCCTCGCCGGACGAGGCACGGGCGTCAGCCCATGTCGCGACGGCTGCGACGCTCGAGGGCTGGGTTCACGCAGGCCGGCGAGTTCTGAAATCCGGCGGCATCCTCGCGATGATCTGGCGCGCGGACGGGATTGCCGAAGTGCTGGCGGCGCTCGATCGCGGTTTCGGCAGTTTGGCTATTTTGCCCGTTCACGCCGATGTGACGTCACCGGCGATTCGCGTGCTGGTCCGTGCCGTTAAGGGTGGCAAGGCACCCACCCGCATCCAGCCCGCGCTGATGCTCAATGATGAGTCTGCGAGGCCCAATCAAACGGTGCAGGATATTCTGGCCGGGAAGGCGGTATTGCCGCTGGCGATTCCCTGAATATTGCCCGGGACGTGGGCGGAAGGGTTGTCACGGAAGCGGTTTGGAGCGTTGTTCTGGCACTGATGTGAAGTGAATCGCGGTCAAGAGGGTACCGATCAGCACCATCAGCAGATAGATTTTCATGTCTTGCTCCGCTGTATCATTGCAGCCTAGCTACGGCCGAAATGCGTATCACTCAGTCCAATGACAGTGGCGTGATAAAAAATGGTAAATTTGAGGTAGCGGCATGACGGAACAGTCCAATGATCCCCGAAAATTGCCGGCCCTGATCGAAAAGATGATGGAGTGGATACCGGCGCGCTTGCGGCGGGGCATCGCCGTGGTCCCGGTGGTTCGCCTGTCCGGCCTGATTGGTGCAGTGACGCCGCTGCGGCCGGGAATGTCGCTGGCCGGCGTCGCCAGGACACTCGATCGCGCCTTTGCGATCAGGCATGCGAAGGCTGTGGCGCTGGTGATCAATTCGCCCGGCGGCTCGCCCGTGCAGTCGCGCCAGATCTACTTGCGCATTCGGCAACTCGCCGCGGAAAAGAAGCTGCCGGTGCTGGTGTTCGTCGAAGATGTTGCGGCATCCGGCGGCTATATGATCGCGTGTGCGGGCGATGAGATCTTCTGCGACCCTTCCTCGATCCTGGGTTCGATCGGCGTGGTTGGCGGCTCCTTCGGGTTTCAGGAATTGATCAGGAAGGTTGGCGTTGAGCGTCGGCTTTATACGGCGGGCGCCCACAAGGCGATGCTCGATCCATTCCTGCCGGAAAACCCCGATGACGTTGCACGGGTGAAAGCGCTTCAGCGCGAGATCCATGCCATCTTCATTGCCCTGGTGAAGCAAAGTCGCGGCACGCGGCTGAAGGGTAGTGACGACGTTCTGTTTACCGGCGAGTATTGGGCGGGAGAGACCTCCGTGTCGCTTGGACTTGCCGATGCGATCGGCGATCTCCGCTCGACGCTGCGCGCCCGCTACGGCGAGAAGGTGCTGACCCCGGTCATCGCGCCCGCGAGCGGGATGTTGTCCGGCCTTTTCGGCCGCCGGTCGGCGGGAACGCTGGCCTCGCTGGAGGGTGTCTCGGGCTTGCCGGAGGAGCTGATTTCGGCGCTGGAGAGTAGGGCAATTTGGGCTAAATTCGGGTTTTGAGGGCGGATTGGGCCGCGCCATTTGGTCCCGGGACAATGCAATTGCAGGCTGGGCCGGCTTGCGCGAGAATGGGAATCAGGGGCGTGACGAATGAACGAGGATCGACCGATGCCGCCGCTTATCGCATTCGCGGGCGCCCTGGGTGGGCTGGCCGTGGTTCGCTGGGCTTACCGGACAGCCGTGCGGGTCAACAGGGAATTGGAGGAGGCTCGCCTCGCGCGGGTCGCGGAAGCCGCCCGGTCACACGAAATTCCGACGCTGCGGCGGGATCCCAACACCGGCGCCTATCGCCCGGGCTGATCCTCCACCTCATCCTGAGGAGCAGGCGCGAGCCTGCGTCTCGAAGGATGGGCCTTCATGGTTCGAGACGCGCGAAGCCGTGCTCCTCACCATGAGGAACATGCTTTTCCGGGCTGACCTCGCCTTGATTCCTCAGCCCCTCGCCGATACGGTCCCGCGCGCCTGACCCGACCCCTCGCGAAGACCTGACCCGACGATGGATGCCCTGCCTGCCCATATGCGCCCGGAACGCTCGTTCCAGGGATTGATCCTGACGCTGCAGCGTTATTGGGCGGATTATGGCTGCGTGATCCTGCAGCCTTATGACATGGAGGTGGGCGCGGGCACCTTCCACCCCGCCACCACGCTGCGCGCGCTCGGGCCCAAACGCTGGAACGCGGCCTATGTGCAGCCCTCGCGCCGGCCGAAGGATGGCCGCTATGGCGAGAACCCCAATCGGCTCCAGCACTATTACCAGTTTCAGGTGATCCTGAAGCCGTCGCCGCCCGATCTTCAGGAGCTGTACCTGAAATCGCTGGCCGCGATCGGCATCGACTCCGCGCTGCACGACATCCGCTTCGTCGAGGACGACTGGGAAAGCCCGACGCTGGGGGCGTGGGGGCTCGGCTGGGAATGCTGGTGCGACGGCATGGAAGTGTCGCAGTTTACTTATTTCCAGCAGGTCGCGGGCGTGGAATGCGCGCCGGTCGCTGGCGAACTCACCTACGGCCTGGAGCGGCTCGCCTGCTACCTGCAGGGCGTCGACCGCATCATGGATCTCAACTTCAACGGCCGCGACGGCGCCGAGAAGGTCAGCTATCGCGATGTGTTCTTCCAGGCCGAGCAGGAATATTCGCGGCATAATTTCGAACACTCCGACATCGAGATGCTGTTCGAGCAGTTCAAGATGGCCGAGCAGGCCTGCCGGAAATATCTCGAGGCGGGCTGGAAGGACAATAAGCGCGAGGCGCATCTGATGGCGCTGCCGGCCTACGACCAGTGCATCAAGGCGAGCCATGTCTTCAACCTGCTCGACGCCCGCGGCGTGATCTCGGTGACCGAGCGGCAGAGCTACATCATGCGCGTGCGCGAACTCGCCAAAGCCTGCGGCGAAGCCTGGATGCATACCGAAGCGGGCGGGGCTTCGTGAGAAAAGCGATTTTGAAATTGAATGTTTCAACGAACTCGGACCTGCTCCACTCCCCCCGCGCGCGAAGCGCGTGGCGGGGTCGAGACGAGCGAAGCTCGCTCTTAGGAGTCGGGGGTGGGGGGTGGATGCCACAGAGTACGCACCGTCCGATAGACCAGCGGGTGCCGCGCGCCCGCGCGCTGCGCCGTGACTCGACCGAGTCTGAGAAGAAACTCTGGCAGCATTTGCGCCAACCTCCATTCAAGGATCATCACTTTCGACGACAAGCGACGATCGGTCCGTACTTCGCTGACTTTGCCAGTCAAAAGCTGAGAATGATCATCGAGGTCGATGGTGGCCAGCATTCCGGCAGTGCGTCTGATGCGACGCGCACTCGTTACCTCGAAGAGAACGGCTATCGCGTGTTGCGATTCTGGAATAGCGAGGTTCTGGAAAACATCTCTGGGGTTCTCGCGACGATTGATGCAGCGGTGAATGCGGATGGACCCCCCACCCCCGACCCCTCCCCGCCGCAAGCGGGGGGAGGGGAGAAATAAGATGCCCGATCTCCTCCTCGAATTATTTTCCGAAGAAATTCCCGCGCGAATGCAGGCGAAGGCGGCCGACGATCTGCGCCGCATGGTCACCGACAAGCTTGTCGCCGAGGGCCTCGTCTATGAGGGCGCGAAAGCGTTCGCGACGCCGCGGCGGCTGGCGTTGACGGTCCACGGCATCCCGGCGCGGCAATCCGACCTGAAGGAAGAGCGCAAGGGACCGCGCGTCGGCGGGCCGGAAGCGGCGATCGCGGGTTTTCTCAAGGCGGCGGGCCTTGCCTCGCTCGATGAAGCGAAAATCCAGCGCGATCCGAAGAAGGGCGACTTTTACGTCGCGCTGATCGAGAAGCCCGGCCGCGCCACGTTAGAGGTGCTGGCCGAGATACTCCCGGTGATCATCCGAACCTTTCCATGGCCGAAATCGATGCGCTGGGGCGAACGCTCGGCGAAATCAGGCGCGCTCTCCTGGGTGCGGCCGCTGCACGCCATCACCGCCACCTTTGGCCTCGAGACTGAAGAACCCGACGTCGTGAAATTCGCCGTCGATGGCATCACAGCCGGCCAGACCACGTTCGGCCACCGCTTCATGGCCCCCGCGCCGATTTCGGTGCGCCGCTTCGCGGATTATGAGAGCAAGCTCCTCGATGCCAAGGTCGTGCTCGATCCCGAGCGCCGCAAGGATACGATATTGACCGACGCCAAGCAGTTGGCGTTCGCGCAAGGATATGAGCTGGTCGAGGATCAGGTGCTGCTCGACGAGGTCGCGGGCCTGGTCGAATGGCCGGTCGTGCTGATGGGCTCATTCGACAAGGAGTTCCTGTCGATCCCGGGCGAGGTGATCCGCGCCACCATCCGCAATAACCAGAAGTGTTTTGTGGTGAGCGACCTCAAAACCGGCAAGCTCACCAACAAATTCATCCTCACCGCCAACATCGAAGCCTCCGACGGCGGCAAGGCGATCACAGCCGGCAATGAGCGCGTGATCCGCGCGCGGCTGAGCGATGCGAAGTTTTTCTACGAGACCGATCTGAAGACAAAACTCGAAGATCGCTTGCCGAAATTCGATTCGATCGTGTTTCACGAGAAGCTGGGCACGCAAGGCGAGCGCATCAAGCGCATCGAACGGCTGGCGGCCGAAATCGCGCCGCTGGTCGGCGCCGATGTCGAAAAGACCAAGCGCGCCGCGCATCTGGCGAAGGCGGATTTGCTGACCGATGTGGTCGGCGAATTCCCGGAGCTGCAGGGCCTGATGGGCAAGTATTACGCCCTGGCGCAGGGCGAGGATGCTTACGTCGCTGCGGCAAGCGAGGAACACTACAAGCCGCAGGGGCCGAACGATCGCGTGCCGACCGATCCGGTGTCGGTTGCCGTGGCGCTCGCCGACAAGATCGACACGCTGGTCGGCTTTTGGACGATCGACGAAAAGCCAACCGGATCGAAAGACCCGTATGCTCTGCGGAGAGCGGCGTTGGGGGTGATCAGACTCATTGTCGAAAACGGCCTGCGGCTTTCGCTTTGGAGGCCGCTGAGTGAACACGCAGCCTATTCCGCTCAGATTCTATATCGGGAAGATGCCAATCTAATCGCAGAACTGTCCGATTGGATTGGCAATGCACGAGATGTATCGGAGGTTTCGTCCAATTCATTCTCGAATAAGGTCGCAGAGTCGAACTTCAGGTTCTTGAAGCCGCGCATTCATGATCTCCTCGCCTTCTTCGCCGACCGCCTGAAAGTCCAGCTCCGCGAGCAGGGCGCCCGGCATGATCTCGTCGATGCGGTATTCGCGCTGGAGGGCCAGGACGATCTGTTGATGGTGGTTCGCCGGGTCGAGGCGCTCGGCAAGTTTCTCGATACCGACGACGGCAAGAACCTGCTCGCGGGCACCAAGCGCGCGGCAAATATTTTGCGCATCGAGGAGAAAAAGGATGGCAGGGCGTATGACGGTGCGCCGAACGCCGGACTTTACAGCCTTGTTGAGGAGAAGACGCTGGCCAAAGCCATCGACCAGGTGAAGGCGGAAGCCGCCGCTGCCGTTGCCAGGGAGGATTTCGCCGCCGCAATGAGTGCGATGGCCAAATTGCGTCCAGCGGTGGACGCGTTCTTCGACAAGGTCAAGGTCAACGACGACGATGCAAAAGTGCGCGAAAATCGCCTGAAGCTTCTCAACGAAATCCGCGCTGCCACCCGCGCAGTGGCCGATTTCTCCAAGATCGAGGGCTGATCCCTTGGATCGTCTGACGCTCGCCGCTTACGATTCTGACGCGGCGGCATTCGCGAAAGACTGGCACGAGCAGCCGGCGCCGGTTGATCTGCACGACATCGTCAAGCGCTTCTTCATCAGCGGCGGGACCACCGCCGATATCGGCTGCGGCAGCGGGCGCGAGGTGGCGTGGCTGAATGTGCATGGTTTTCCGGCCGCGGGATATGATGCGTCCGACGGTCTGCTGGCCGAGGCACGTGCGCGATATCCTGATCTCGACTTCATGCATGCGGAGTTGCCCGAGCTCGGTGGCATCGCGGCCAATGCTTACGACAATGTGCTGTGCGAAACCGTGATCATGCATCTCGACCGCGCGCAAATTGCGCCGTCGGTCGCCCGCTTGCTCGATATCGTCAAGCCGGGCGGCATTTTCTATCTGAGCTGGCGTGTCACCGAAGACGCCGATCAGCGCGACAAACATCGCCGTCTCTATGCCGCCTTCGATGCGTCACTGATATTGGCGGAATTATCCGCGGCAACGCTGCTGCTCGACGAGGAAGTCGTCAGCGCGTCCTCGGGGAAAAAGATTCATCGGGTGGTAGCACGGAAAGCGGATTAAGAAGGAGGCAGCCTCATCCTGAGGAGCGGCCTCTCGGCCGCGTCTCGAAGGATGAGAAGTGTGGCGTGGCCATCCTTCGAGACGCGCGCAAGTGCGCGCTCCTCAGGATGAGGTTAGAGTTGGTGGCACTAGAAACAAGTACCCCGCCCGGGCGGGGGGAGACCGGGCGGGGTCTTGTGTCCGGTTGCCGCTGCGGCAAGCCGGACGATGCGTTCAGGCGCGTTACTCGATCACCTGAACGATGCGGCGCGTGCGCGGTTCGACCAGCACGGTCCGGCCGTTCACCACGGTGTACCGATACGGCGTGATGCCGAAAGTCTGCGGCACATCGTAATAAGTAACTCCGATTTCCGGCAGCACGCCGCCGACAACGACGCGATCCGGAATGGTGTGATTCGGCACCCGTTCGCGCACGATGTATTCGCGGAAGGCCGGGCGCTGATCGACCGCAATGCCGTCGACGTCGTCGTCGATCACGACGCTGCCGCCGCGCACGATGCCGACGGTGTCGCTCTGGGCGTGCGCCGCGATCGGTGCGCTCATGGCGGCCATGATTGCTGTGATGGCCAGTATTTGGTTCCGCATGGGTCAGCTCCTTCGCGATGATGCGTGCCCGGTGTGAGCCAGCACGCAAGCCCATCCAATTCGCCGCGCGCGGCATCGTTCCCCGAAAGGGATCGCCTCATGCGGGGCAATTTTCGGGATTTTTTGCGTGCATCGGAACCCGCTGAGGCGACAAGCGTCTGATATCGGCAAGCGCGCGGGGGAATAAAGGGAATGATAAAGTGCCCCCTCGTCGATTCGATAACTCACCACATCGCACAGCGGAGACGTTCTAAATGACCCTCACCGTCGCCCATATTTCGCCGATCATGTCCGTCATTGCGGGACTGTTGATCCTGATCATGCCGCGGCTGCTCAATCTCGTGGTAGCGATCTTTCTGATTCTCAACGGCCTGATCGGTCTCGGGCTGCTGAAGTGGCTTCATATGTAGGCTTGAAACGGGATTCGCGGCTTGCGCCGGGCCGCTCAAAGTGGTGTAAGGCGCGCATCTTTTCATCTCTTGCGGATTAATTGCAGTCATGGCCAAAGCCGTCGCTAAACCCAAGAAAACCGTTGCGAAATCAAAGTCATCCGTGCCGGTTCGGGCCAAGCCCGCGCCGTCGGCCAGCGCCCGCAAGGCGCTGAAGAAGAGCCCGGCCAAGCCGGCGCCGAAGCCCGCGAGTAAAGTTGTCGCAGGCAAGGCGGCTCCGGAGAAGATTCGCGCGGAGGCAGCGAAATCCGGCAAATGGGTCTACACCTTTGGTGATGGCAAGGCCGAGGGCAAAGCGGGCCTTCGCGATCTGCTCGGCGGCAAGGGCGCCAATCTCGCCGAAATGGCCAATCTCGGACTGCCGGTGCCTCCCGGTTTCACCATTCCGACTTCGGTCTGCACGTATTTCTATGCGCACGGCAAAACCTATCCTGCGGCATTGAAACTGCAGGTCGAAAAGGCGCTCGACCATGTCGGTAAACTGACCGGCAAGTCGTTCGGCGATCCCAAAAATCCGCTGCTGGTTTCGGTACGCTCCGGCGGCCGCGCCTCGATGCCGGGCATGATGGATACCGTGCTCAATCTCGGTCTCAACGACAAGACGGTCGAGGCGCTCGCGGAATTGTCCGGCGACCGTCGCTTCGCTTACGACAGCTACCGCCGCTTCATCACGATGTACTCCGACGTGGTGCTCGGCTTTGAGCATTCTCACTTCGAAGACATCCTTGATACCTTCAAGGACAGCCAGGGCTATTCGCTCGACACCGATCTCACCGGCGACGACTGGGTCGAACTGGTCGGCCGCTACAAGGATGCGGTGGCGCGCGAAACCGGCGCGGATTTCCCGCAGAATCCCCATGACCAGTTGTGGGGCGCGATTGGGGCGGTGTTTTCATCATGGATGAACGCGCGCGCGGTGACTTACCGCCGGCTGCATGACATTCCGGAATCGTGGGGCACCGCCGTAAACGTGCAGGCGATGGTGTTCGGCAATATGGGCGAGACCTCCGCGACCGGGGTGGCGTTTACGCGCAATCCCTCGACCGGCGAGAGCCGTTTGTACGGCGAATTCCTGATCAACGCGCAGGGCGAAGACGTGGTGGCGGGCATCCGTACGCCGCAGGACATCACCGAATACGCGCGCAAGGAATCCGGCTCCGACAAGGCATCGATGGAAACCGCGATGCCCGAGGCGTTCAAGGAACTGACGCGAATCTACACGCTGCTCGAAAAGCATTACCGCGACATGCAGGACATGGAGTTCACGGTCGAGCAGGGCAAGCTCTGGATGCTGCAGACCCGAAACGGCAAGCGGACCGCGAAGGCCGCGCTTCGGATCGCGGTTGAACTCGCCAATGAGGGCCTGATCTCGAAGAAGGACGCGGTGACGCGGATCGACCCCGCCTCGCTCGATCAATTGCTGCATCCGACCATCGATCCCGCCGCCAAGCGCGATGTCATCGCCACCGGCCTGCCGGCCTCGCCGGGCGCCGCATCAGGCGAAATCGTATTCTCTTCCGATGAGGCCGCGAAGCTGCAGGCCGATGGCCGCAAGGTCATTCTGGTGCGGATCGAGACCAGCCCGGAAGATATTCACGGCATGCACGCCGCCGAAGGCATCCTCACCACCCGTGGCGGCATGACCTCGCACGCCGCGGTGGTCGCGCGCGGCATGGGCAAGCCCTGCGTTTCCGGCTGCGGCACCATCCGCGTCGATTACGGCCGCGGCACCATGAGCATCGGCTCGCGCACCTTCAAGACCGGCGACGTCATCACCATCGATGGATCGCTGGGCCAGGTCCTTGCCGGGCGGATGCCGATGATCGAGCCGCAATTGTCGGGCGAATTCGGCACCCTGATGGGCTGGGCCGATGCGGTGCGCAAGCTTGGCGTTCGCGTCAACGCCGACACGCCGGAGGACGCGCGGACCGCCATCAAGTTCGGCGCGGAGGGTATCGGGCTTTGCCGCACCGAGCATATGTTCTTCGAGGAAACCCGGATCCGTACCGTGCGCGAAATGATCCTGGCCGAGGACGAGCAGGCCCGCCGCGCCGCGCTGTCGAAATTGCTGCCGATGCAGCGGGCGGACTTCGTCGAACTTTTCGAGATCATGAAGGGTCTGCCGGTGACGATCCGGCTGCTCGATCCGCCGCTGCACGAGTTC
>JBKQRS010000095.1:0-12070 GCA_052143915.1 Bradyrhizobium sp. | reverse complement strand
TTGCTTCGCTTCGCTCGCAATGACGGCTGGATCTAATGAAAATCCCGCGAGGGCGGCAGGATGCGCACGTTGCGGGGATGGCGGATTTTCTGGGCCGGGTTGTCCACATGCTCGCGCCGATCGTCATTGAGCGGCTCGATCAGCGCGGGACCAACGGGCACCGCATGTTTCCGGCTGAGCGCGTCATTGGCGAGATCTGCGAGATCGCGGGAGCGATCGAACAGTCTTTCGGCGACGAGATGCACGACCTTTTCCGGGCTGCTTTGAATATAGCCTTCGACCAGCACCAGCCGCGCGCCCATCACTTCCTTGCGGAAGCGCTCCATCACCTTCGGCCACACCACGATATTGGCGATGCCGGTTTCATCCTCCAGCGTCATGAAGACGACGCCCTTGGCGCTGCCCGGGCGCTGGCGCACCAGCACCACGCCGGCACAGCGGACATATTGCCGGTCATTGGCATCGGACACCGACGCACAGGCGATGACGCGCTCGCGGTCAAAGCTCGGCCGCAGAAACTGCATCGGGTGGCCCTTCAGCGACAGCCGGATGGTCTGATAGTCGGCCACCACCTGCTCCGGCAGCGGCATCAGCGGCAAAGGCTGCGCCTGCTCGTCCGGCTGCTCGCGTGCGGCGGCCGTCTCGAACAGCGGCAGCGGCACGTCATCGGGCAAACGCCGCACCGCCCAAAGCGCTGCGCGGCGGTCGAGCCCGATGGAGCGAAACGCATCGGCGTCTGCGAGCAGGATCAGCGCCCGCTTGGGCAGACCCGTGTCGCGGGCAAAATCCTCCAGCGACGTAAACGGACGGCGTTGTCGCGCGGCGATGATGCGCTCGGCCCAATCCTCAGCTTCTTCCCCACGGTCATTCCGGGATGGTGCGTTAGCACCAGACCTCAGATGTGCACTGCACATCGGGGAATCTCGAGATTCTCCGATGTGCAATTGCACATCGTAGTTCATGCTTCGCATGCCCCGGAATGACGAAGGTGAAAAAGTCGCCTCGCCCCGGAACGACGCCTGAACTTGCTTTAATTTCACTTCGTCCGGATCGTTCCACCTGAAGCCGTCGATCTGGCGAAAACCGAGCCGCACGGCATGATACGTCCCGCTTCTCTCCTCCAGCGTATTCTGCGCGTAGCTGAAGGACACATCGATCTCGCGCACCTCGACGCCGTTCTTGCGGGCGTCGCCGACGATCTGCGCCGGCGCGTAAAAACCCATCGGTTGCGAATTCAATAACCCGCAGCAAAATGCATCGGGGTGGAAGTGCTTCAGCCATGACGAGACATAGACGAGCTGCGCGAAGCTCGCGGCGTGGCTCTCCGGAAAACCGTAAGAGCCGAATCCCTTGATCTGGTCGAAACAGTTTTTCGCGAATTCCGGCGCGTAGCCGCGCGCGATCATGTTGTTGACCATCTTGGCCTCGAATTTGCCGATGGTGCCGACATTGCGGAATGTCGCCATGGCGCGGCGCAGGCCGTTGGCCTCTTCAGAGGTAAACTTCGCGGCCTCGATGGCGATCCGCATCGCCTGTTCCTGGAACAGCGGCACGCCGAGGGTCTTGTGCAGGACCCTGCGCAATTCATCCTTGTCGCCATGCGCAGGCGATGGCGATGGATAGACCACCTTCTCCTGGCCATTGCGCCTGCGCAGATAGGGATGCACCATGTCGCCCTGGATCGGACCCGGACGCACAATGGCGACCTCGATCACCAGGTCGTAAAATTTCCGCGGCCTCAGGCGCGGCAGCATGTTCATCTGCGCGCGGCTTTCGACCTGGAAGACGCCGAGCGATTCACCCCGGCACAGCATGTCGTAGACCGGCTCCTGGTCCTGGGGAACCGTCGCCAGCTCGTAACGCTCGCCCTTGTGGTCTGCGATCAGGTCGAAGCATTTGCGGATGCAGGTCAGCATCCCCAGCGCCAGCACGTCGACCTTCATCATGTTCAGCGCATCGACGTCGTCCTTGTCCCATTCGATGAAGGTGCGATCGTCCATCGCGGCATTGCCGATCGGCACGTAAGTATCGAGCCGGTCCTGGGTCAGCACATAACCGCCGACGTGCTGCGAGAGGTGCCGGGGAAACTCGATCAGTTCGCTGGCGAGTTCGACGGCGAGCTCCACCATCGGGTTCTGCGGATCGAGCCCGGCCTGCTTGACCTGCTTTTCGTCGAGGCCCTTGCCCCAGCTCCCCCACACCGTATCCGCCAGCGCCGCGGTGACATCCTCGGTCAGCCCGAGCGCCTTGCCGACGTCGCGGATGGCGCTGCGCGGCCGGTAGTGGATGACGGTCGCGATGATGGCCGCGCGGTGCCGGCCGTATCTCCGGTAGACATATTGCATCACCTCCTCGCGCCGCGAATGCTCGAAATCGACGTCGATATCGGGCGGCTCCAGCCGTTCCTTGGAAATGAAGCGCTCGAACAGCAGATCGACCTTGGTCGGATCGACGGAGGTCACATCGAGCACATAGCAGACGGCCGAGTTCGCCGCCGATCCCCGGCCCTGGCAGAGGATTTTCTGCGCGCGTGCATAACGGACGATATCGTGCACGGTGAGGAAGTAATGCGCGTATTTGAGCTTCCTGATCAGGCGCAGCTCCTTGTGCAAGACCTTCCTGGTCTTGGGTGAAATCCGGACCGGAAATCTCTTGTGCGCGCCCTGCCAGGTCAGGTCTTCCAGATGACGCTGCGCGGTCTTGCCCGGCGGCACCGGCTCGTCGGGATACTGGTATTTGAGCTGATCAAGCGAAAAGGTGATGCGGCCGGCAAACCGCATGGTTTCCACAATCGCTTCCGGCACGTCGCGGAACAGCCGCGCCATTTCTTCCGCAGGCTTGAGGTAACGCTCGGCATTGGCTTCAAGACGCTTGCCGATGGCCTCGATGGTGGTCTTCTCGCGGATGCAGGTGAGGACATCCTGCAAGGGCCGGCGCGAGGGATGATGATACAGCACTTCATTGGTCGCGAGCAGCGGCACGCCGGCGTGAACTGCGATGCGCGCAAGCCGCGCAAGGCGGCGCCGGTCGTCGCCCCGGTACAGCAGGCTCGCAGCCAGCCATACGCCATTGGCGCGGCTCTGCCGCAACCGATCCAGAACCTCAATCGCCCCGGCTTCCTCGAAGCGATGCGGCAGCGCCGGCACGAGAAGCTGCCCTTCGGCGAATTCCAGGAGGTCGTCGAGTTTGAGGTGGCACTCGCCCTTCGCGGTAGCGTCGCCGCGCTTGCCGCGGGTGAGCAACCGGCATAGCCGGCCGTAAGCCGCGCGATCGCGTGGGAAAGCCAGGATATCAGGCGTATCGTCGATAAAGACGAGCCGCGATCCGATCAGAAGCTTTGGCTTGTGTTTGACGGCGGGATTATCGAGCTCCTTGTAGGCCCGCACGACGCCGGCCAGCGTGTTGTGATCGGCGATGCCGATGACGGGAAGACGCAAGTGGCCCGCCTGATGCACGTAATCCTGCGGATGCGAGCCGCCGCGCAGGAACGAAAAATTCGTCGTGATTCCGATTTCCGCGTAAGGTGGCGTCGTCATGCGAACAATCCATGCATGAACCAGTTCGGCTGCACGGCCCTGCCCTCTTGCTGCAATATCTCGCGGTCATAAAGTCCGTCACGGTAGAGCCAGAACCGCAAACCCGCCTCGTCCTCGACGCGGAAATAATCCCGCGTCAGCGTCGCGCCTTCCGCGCGCCACCACTCCATGGCGACACGCTCGGGACCTTCGGCGCGGACCACGGCGTGGGTGGCGCGGCGCCAGACAAACCGCGCGGGCGGGCCATCCGGCACCTGCGCGATGACTTTGATCTGTTCCGGCCGTTCGAACAGCCGCAACGGCCGCAATGGCGGCTCGCCCTCGGCGCGCGCCGGCCAGACGGCGTGGGCGGCTGTGGCCAGATGATGCTGCGCCGGCGCAGCCCTTACCGCGTGCTCCGGAATATGAGTGTCCTGCGGCAAATGCACGACCACGCGCTTGCCCCCGATGCGCGCGGCGATGCGATCGATCAAGGCGGCGATCTCGTCATTGTCGTGCACATTGGCGTCGAGATCGCGCTGCTGCTGCACGACGATTTCGGTGCGGCTGGCGGACAGGCGAATGAGATCGAATCCGAAACCGGGATCGAGCGGATCGCTCAACGCATCGAGCCGCTCGCGAAACAGCCGGTCGATCACCTCACCCCTGGTCACGGGCTGTCCGGTATCGACCGCAATGCTGCGGACCGCGCCATCGGTGCGGAAAAAATGAGCCTCCAGCCGCCGCGCGCCCTTGCCCTGCTGCGCCATCGCCGCGACCAGCATCCCGGCGAGCCCCGACAAGGTCGCCGAGATCACCGCTTCGGTCATGACCGGCTCGGCGAAACGCTTTTCCACGATGTAATCCGGCAGCGGCTTGCGCGGGCTGATCGGCGCATCGCCCTCGCCCAGCGCCTGTTCGAGCCGCGCCGTGAAGCCGGCGCCAAATCTGGCGGTGATTTCATGCCGCGCACGGCCCGCCACATCGCCGATGGTTTTCAAGCCGGCGCGGCGCAGGCCGGTGACTACCGCCGCGTCCGCGCCGAGCGCCGATACCGGTAGCCGCCTGACCGCATCGGCTTCCTCGCCGGCGCGGACGATGCGGCCATGGGCATGACGGGTCAGCGTCCGCGCGCACACGGCGGTGCCGGCGATGGCGGCGCTGACCACAAAACCCTGCGCGGTCAAAATGCCGCACACGAGCCGCATCATCGCGGCCTCGCCGCCGAACAGATGCGCGCAGCCGGTGATGTCGAGAAACAGGCCGTGCGGGGGATCGAGCGCCACCAGCGGGGTGAAGCGGTCGCACCAATCGGCAATGGCGTTCAGCGCGTAGGCGTCAGCGGCTTCATCGGCATCATACACCTGCACCTCTGGGCAGATGGCGCGGGCATTGGCGAGCGGCAGGCCGACATCGAGGCCAAGACGCGCGGCCGCGTCGTCGAGCGCAAAGATCTGCAGCGCGTTGTTCTGCCTGGCGACGACGATGCTGGGGTTTAACGTGTTTCCTTCACGCGAACCGGTAACCGCTTCGCCTGAAAGCGTTTTTGTTTGTTTTGACGCGTTTTCTACCGCAGATAAGTCTACGCAATCTGCGTAAACTTGATTGCTACGCGAACCGGTGTCCACTTCGCTTGAAAACGCTTTGGCCTGGCGCTTGATGCGGTCGATGGGCAGGCGCGGCAGCCACAGGCTGAGGATACGCCGCCGGTTTTCCGAAAAGGCACTCATCACATTTCCATTCCATGATCCACCGGCCGACAGGGCCATGACGGTTGCGGACGAGTTGCGCATCAAGCAGCGGCGCGCCCCACGCGCTCCAGGGCGATGGCGCCGGCGGCGAATGCGCCGCGCGCACGATCCATCTTGTCTCGGCCGTCGAGGGCTCAGGCTCCGCCGCCATCCGCAGCAACAGACAGGTGGCGCCCGAGGCCTGCGCCGCCAGCGTCAGTTTGCGGCTGGCGACGAGGTCGAGCTGCCGCGCCCCGCCCCAGACTTCCAGCACGACGGCGCCGACCGCATCGCAGGCCAGCGCGTCGGCGGCCGTCCGCAGCGCGCTGTCCACATCGGCGGCGCGCACCGTCACGAAGAGGCGCGGATCGAGACCGAGTTCGGCGAGCCCGCTCATCGACACCGCGCCCGATTCAATCTCGGTGAAATCCTGCCGTATCCACACCAGCGGCCGATGTGGAAGTTTCGTTGCGGCGATCCTGCCCGCAAGGCCTGCGACAAAACCGGTCACTGCTGCGCTCTGCCGGCCGGCATCCGCAAACACTTCGTGCATCGCTCCCAAAGCGAGACCGCCCTGCAGCGTCGCGTCGACGTCCGCATGCCCGAGCGCCACCCTGCGCGGCGAATACGCCTCGCCATGCGCCTCGATGCGCTCGATACTGCCGCGCAAATCCGCAAGCGTGTTCGTGCGCGCGCGCATGCGCCGCTCCTGAGAAAGGGGTTAGGCCGCTTTCCGGTTCACAGGGGAATAACCAGAAGCTGGCTCATTTGTTCATGATATGTTCCAATATGAAGCTGGTCAAGTAATACGTGCCGTACCCAACCGGGACGGCTACCATGAGTAGCGCCCGGGAGCTTTTGCCCGGCAGGCTGTGGGGGCCTCTGGGATATTATGAAAAGCTTTAATCCGTCACTGCTGACACATGCCTTTAAGCAGCTGACTTTTTATGAGCAGCAAGTCTCACACGAAAACGCTCCAAATACTGAGGTATCGCATGAGTTCAAGTCGGATGTTCAACTTACCTTGACGACCGCGAGGATCGTCGCGACTGCGGTACAACTGGCGGAAACCAAGGACGCTCTTAATCGGCTGGATTCTGAACTCAAATCGACCGTCGAACCGCTTACCTGTGCACGCTTACAATACGCGCTCCACCATCTTTTAGAATTGATGGAAAGCGAACTTGAAAAACGCAAGGTTTTTGTGATCGACGCTGAAAGGACCAAATACTACCAAGACGATATTTTTGGCACTAAGCCGCCATTCATGACACAGCAGCGCAACGCGCTGTTCAGCGTACTCAAGCAGCCAGAGTATCTTTTCAGCGAACGATCAGTTGAAGCTTTTCCGAGCGCCTACATGGATGTGGTTGAGGCGGGAACACATCTCTCACTCGCGAGGCGAATTATACGAGGCCGATGTAGCTATTAGCTGCTGGGGGCACGTTTATCGCTTTATGGATATGTTATCCGAACGGATGTCAGAGGAGCAAAGAACCTCAAACGTCTGGTCTGCTAAGAAGCAAAAGCCTTCTTAGGCGACGACTGCCCCCTTGAGAGCGCGATCTGCGCTGGCAATCCCAATGTGATATGCGAGGAGGCCAGTGGCCGTCATGCGCCCGCGCGCCGTCTTGACGGAGATCAAGGCGTGTCCGCTCGGGGTGTCCCTTGAATGTGTTGGCGCGGGGGCATGTGGGCGTCGTTACGCGTGGACCTTTGACCGACATGACCAGACGCATCACAATCATTCAGGGCCATCCTGACCCGCGCGGCAGCCGTTTCGGCAACGCCTTGGCGGATGCCTATGCCGAAGGCGCGCGTGCCGCCGGGCACGCGGTTCAGCGTATCGAGACCGCGCGACTGGACTTTCCGCTGTTGCGGAGCGCCGAGGACTTCTATCACGGCGCAGCATCCGAGAGCGTTCGCGCCGCACAGGACGCCATCCGCTGGGCCGACCATCTCCTGATCACCTATCCTCTCTGGCAGGGTCACTTTCCGGCTGTGTTCCACGCCTTCCTCGAACAGACCTTTCGGCCAGGCTTTGCCGTCGAGAGCCGGCACGGGCAGATGCCAAGGAAGCTGCTCACCGGAAAGTCGGCGCGCATCGTCGTCACCATGGGCATGCCCGGACTGTTCTATCGTTGGTATTATGGCGCGCACAGCCTGAAAAGCCTCGAGCGCAACATCCTGCGTTTCTCAGGCATCGCGCCGGTCAAGGCCACCTTGATCGGACGGCTCGGAGCGGGAGCGAGCGGCTCTTTCGAACGGGACTTCCCGATGCTGATCGGGGCGACGGCGCGTCAGCGATGGCTCGACAAGCTGCATTTGCTCGGATGTCAGGGCCGTTGAGAGGGGTTATGTTTTTCTCAAGCAAGCCCAATGGGATCGAGGGGAACCCTCAGCCTCTGCCGCATTGAGCCTCGTCGCAATGATAGTCTTCCACCGGAAGCGGAGAATCCGATGGCAACAGCCTCATCCAGCCTCCAGACCCTGCGCGAAGAGGCCGCTCATTGTCGCGCCTGTCCGCTCTGGAAAGACGCGACCCAGACCGTGTTCGGTGAAGGCCCTGCCCATGCGCCGGCGATCCTGGTCGGCGAGGCGCCCGGCGACAAGGAGGACCTTGCCGGCAAGCCGTTCGTGGGACCGGCGGGACTGATGCTCGACCGCGCGCTGGCAGAAGTCGGCATCGACCGCAGAAAAGTCTACGTCACCAATGCGGTCAAACATTTCAAGTTCGTGCCCCGCGGAAAGATCCGCCTGCACCAGAAGCCGACGACGCCGGAAATCAGGGCCTGCCGGCCATGGTATGAGCGCGAGCTGGCCTCGATCAAGCCAATGCTCGTCGTGGCGATGGGCACGACAGCCGCGCAAAGCGTGTTCGGGAAAATCACGCCGATCAACAAGAACCGCGGCCGGCTCATCGATCTTGATGACGGGATCAAGGCGCTGGTGACGGTGCATCCGTCCTATCTGTTGCGGCTGCCCGATGAAGCCGCAAGGCAGCGGGAATACGAACGTTTTGTCAGCGACCTCAGGATTGCCGCGGCGCTGTTGCGAAAATCGGCGCACGCGGCGTGATACCCCTTCGATGGCAATTCCGCTCGTCATGCCCATGACGGGTTGGGTGTGCCCGCCTACGGCGAAGTCGTGTGGTGCTGACGCCCCGACGCTGGCGTCTTGCTAGTAAGGCGGTTTCTTGCGGGCTCGCTGTGTTTTTGCCGCCTCGGTCCACCAGGCAAGCTCGTCGGCGAAGCGGGGAAAGCTTCGATCGAGCAGCGCTCCGGCTTCGCCCGTAGGCCTGCCGGCAGCATCAAGTGCCTGCGAAATTGGTCCAACCGAAATCGTGCTTGAAATTACAATCATTCCCATCTCAGACAATGTTCCATGCCAGAGTAACCCGGCTCTCACGCCAGCGAGCCTGCCGGCCGAATAACTGGCGATCGCGGCGGGCCGCCAGAACCACTCCTCCAGAAAATGATCGGTCAGATTTTTCAGCCCCGGCTGCATCGCCCAATTGTATTCGCCGGTCACGAAGATGAAGGCGTCGGCACCGCGAATCTTTGCCGCGAGCGCTGCCATCGCCGGCGGAGCGGAGCCTGGCGCGTATTCCTTGTACATACGGTCCAGCATGGGCAATCCAATTGCTTTGGCATCGATGAGCTCGACGTCGTCACCGCGGTCGCGAAGTGCGGCTACCAAATAGTCGGCAAGCCGAATTCCCATCCGGTCCGAGCGGTAGGACCCATAAAAAATCAGAATCTTGTCTGACATGTTCGTTCCAATCCTTCTGAGCACGGCGGGTTCGCTGAGCTTGGTCGCCGATTGCGATCGTTGACGCGCGCACCGCGCCAGCCATTTTTCCATGCGACAGAGGAATATCTGTGGCTCGCAACCGCCAAGGCTCCAACGACACATAACCGGCATTTTCGCCGGGTTCTATGCGAAGCTCTTCCAGGTCAGAACGACAGGAGAGCCGTCCCATGCAACGGCTTCGATTTGACACCGCGGAAGCAGCAGATGCGCGTGGGGCCAGGGCGCCGGGCGCCTTCACTTCGATGGCGGCTCGGGGCGCCCGGCACGCCCTGATGGCTGCGCTGGTGGCGTATTTCGTGAACGGAAGCGGGGCTGTTGACGCGGCCGAGGCACCGGCACCGGAAAAACTCCAGAGCCTGACCGACTTCTTCGACCACGAGGTTGCAACGGGAAGGCTGCCGGGCGCCGTCATCCTGATCCAGCAGCATGGCCGCCCCGTTTACCTGAAGACCTTTGGCGTGCGCGACGTGCAAACCGATCTTCCGATGACGCCGAACACGATTTTTGCGCTTCATTCCATGACCAAGCCGATCACGAGCGTCGCGGCGATGATGCTGATCGATGCCGGCAAACTTTCGCTGGATGATCCCGTTGCAAAATACATCCCGGCTTTTGCGAACGCGAAGGTGGGGCTGGAGAGCACCACCACGCAGGGCGAACCGACGCTCGAGTTCGTCCCGGTCCAGCGGCAACCGACGATCAGGGACCTGCTCCTGCACACCTCCGGGATCGCTTCCGACTATGTCGGAAGCTGGGTGAAGAAAGTCTATTTGGATGCCAATCTGTTCGATGGGCATTTCGACAACAAGACGTTTGCCGAGCGAATTTCCGGACTTCCGCTGACACGTCAGCCCGGCACCTTTTGGCGCTATGGCCATTCGACCAATGTGCTCGGCCGCGTCATCGAGATCGCCTCGGGCGAGACGCTGTATCACTTCATGAGGCAGCACATCTTCGATCCGCTCGGCATGAAGCAAACCAAATTTGTGCTCGATACGCCGGAAGAGCGTGCTCTGATGGCAGAGCCATTGCCGGGTGATGCGGTTCTGGTTGAATCGGAGCGCAAGCGCCGCGCGCACCCCGAATGGGAAGCGGGCGGCAGCGGGCTGGTTTCGAGCATTGTCGATTATGCGCGCTTCGCGCAAATGATGCTCAACGGCGGCGAGCTCGACGGCAAACGCTATCTCAGCCCTGCCGCGTTCAAGGACATGACGAGCGACCACATCGGCCCGGGCTCCGGAATAGGCCACGACTATTTCTATTTCCCTGGCGATGGCTTCGGGTTCGGATACGGCCTTGCCGTTCGCACCTCGCCGGGAGAGGCAAACCCGCCGGGTTCCATCGGTGAGCTGAAATGGGACAGCGGCGCCGGCACCTATGTTGGCATCGATCCGAAACTCGACATGATCTACATCCTGATGGAGCAGACCGAGAAAGAGCGCGGCCGCATCAGGGTAGCGTTCAGGAAACTGGTCAATGACGCCTTCACCCCTCGCGGCGAGGCAGACAGCAGACATGAGCGATAGGACATCAGACTGAGCTGCACCGCGACTTTATCCGGATCTGCCTACGCGATCTCGAAACCATGTGGAGTGCGCCAGCCTCTTCCGGGCGCCGGATACGAAGGTGCGCGCGACGCGATCGCTTTGACCTCCTCAGCGTGTGCATTCTCAAGCACGCGCCCGCCACAGCGTAACCGCAAGCAATATATAAGCAGCGCAAGTCCACAGCGACTGCCAGTTGTCCGGCCCTTCGTTAAGTCCCGTATAGATAGCCGCCACCAAAAACACACCGGCAAATATCGATTCCGCCATAGGGCGGATTCCTTTCTTGGGGCGATCGAGCAGCGTCATAGCTGCAAAAGGGACCGCCGCCATGGTGAGGGCCGCAAAAGGAAAATCCTGGTCGCGCGGGTCAAACACAAGGCCGAGCGCGGTCTCCGTGCCGATCACGATGGTTACGATCAAGGCCAATCCGTGCATGATCGCCAGCACCGATGGGGTCCGGTAGTCCTTCGGACCCAGCAATTCCAGAAATGTAGGCGGTGCGCGCCCCGACATCAGGGCGTTGGCGCCAAACACCGGCGAAGCAGTCGCCGCCACCAGAAGTGGGCCCCACAGAAGCCAGCCACCCGCTCCGTAACTTTCATAGATCATCTTTTGGGCGGCCACCCCAAACAGGATTCCGGCTGTGGTTGCCGATATTCCGACCGCAAACCATGAGACGAGCCGGGGCTGCCAGGGCTTGCGGCGCAAGGTCAGCCATGCCGCGCCGAATACCAGGATCGCCAGCGCCATTCCGCTGCTCATTTGCAGCTTCCAGAGCGGAAAATTGCTGATGGGGACGCCGGGCGGATATTTCAGCGTGCGCCGCACGGAATCGAACAGGCCCCAATATCCGCCGACCGTGCCCTCGAGCTGTTGCTTCCACAATTCATCATAGGCCTCGAACAGGCTGACACGGAAATTCTCGCGCCGGGCAAGATCGAGGGTCTCCGAGACCACCCGGGCCTGATTGGTGCGCGACGGTAGCGCTGACTCGCGCATCCGCCCCTCGCTCGGCCAACCTATTTCTCCGATCAGGATTTCCTTGCCCGGAAATACCGACGCCATCTGCCGGCGGATGGCGTCAGTGTGAGCGGCGGCAAATTCCGCCCGGACCGGAAAATTCTCCCAATATGGCAGGATATGAATGGTGACGAAATCGACGGCGTCATAAAGGTCGCGGTTGCGCAGCCATAACTCCCAGACATCGGCATAGGTCACGGGGACGGTGACCTGGGCCTTGACCGAGCGGATCGTGGCGGCAAGGTCGGAAGCTGCCATTTCTCCGCGTAACAAGACCTCATTGCCGACCACGAGCGCGGTGATGGTTCCCGGATATTCCCTGGCGAGGCGTATGGCCGTCGATATCTGCGTCAAATTCTTCTGCCGGTTCCTATCGAGCCAAATTCCCTGAACTCGGCGACCTGCCCGGCCTGGCCCAGGCCGCTCCCGAGGGCGCGGTGGTGAT
>JBKQRS010000094.1:0-4922 GCA_052143915.1 Bradyrhizobium sp. | reverse complement strand
TCCTGCTGATCGCGGCCATCGCGATCGGCACCGTGATGATGGTCGGCAATTTCCGGAATCAAGCGCTTGAAAGCAGCAAACGCGAGCTGGAAAATACCGTCTTGCTGCTGGCTCATCACTTTGATCAGCAGTTGGAGGATGCCGAAGTCCCCTCAAACGACATTATCGCGCAAATACATCTGGCCGGCATAGCGACCCCGGATGATTTCAAACGCCAGATGTCGACCCCGGAAATGCACCTGCTGCTGAAGGCCAAGGTGGGCGGCGGCGTTTCCAAAATCGCCGGCGTCAATATCTATGACGCCGCGGGAGACCTGATCAATTCATCGGAAGTAGCGGTCGTTCCTCCCGTCAACATTGCCGATCGCGCCTATTTCAAGGCCCTCAAGACAAGCTCCGACGTGGCGCAGCCCCAGATCGAACTGGTGCTCAGCCGCTTTTCCGGGAATTGGAAAACGCTCATTACCCGCAAGGTGACAGGGCAAAACGGCGAGTTTCTGGGCGTCGTTTCGCGAGCCATTACGCCCGCCAAATTTGAAGAATTTTTTTCGTCGGTGGCACTGGGAAAAGACGCCACGATTTCCATGTTCCATCATGATGGGGCGAGACTGGCGCGCTATCCCCACGTCGAAGAATCCATAGGCAAGAATTTCAGGACAGTACCCGCGGCAGCGGCGTTGCTGGATCTCGATCACGGCACCAGGCGGCTGATCAGTACCGTCGATGGCCAGGAGCGACTCGCCGCCATTCGGAGCCTGGATCGATTTCCGCTGTCTGTCGTGGCGACGACGACCCTGGCTTCTGCACTTGCCGATTGGCGAGCCCAAACCAGGTTCCTGGTTGTCGCTGCTGGACTTTCCGCGATCGTTGTAGCCGTGATTCTGGTCCTGATCGTTCGGCGGCTGTCGTGGCAGCACCAATCATCCCAGCGTCGGCTGAGGCTGGAAAAGCAGCGGCTCGATACCGCCGTCGACAACATGACGCAGGGCCTGACGCTGTTTGATCAATCCAAACGTCTCGTCGTTTGCAACCAGCGATATCTCGAGATGTACGGGTTGTCGCCCGATGTGGTGAAACCGGGTTGCAATTTTCACGATCTGATCGTGCATCGAAACGAAGTGGGATCGATTCAAGTTGACGTCGACGAATACTGTTCCAGAATTCTGGAGCATGTCGCGCATGGGGAGGCCGTCACCCTCAAAGTTGCGGACGGACGTTCAATTCAGATCGCGCACCGTCCACTGTCCGATGGGGGCTGGGTAGCCACGCATGAGGATATAACCGAACGGATACGCCGCGAGACGGATGTCTTTCAGCAGGCTACGGAACTGGCGCGCATAAACATGCAATTCGACGCTGCCCTCAGCAATATGACGCAGGGGCTTTGCATGTTCGACGGGCAGAAGCGGCTCATGGTCTGGAATGACCGCTATGCGGAACTGTATCAACTGCCGCAAGGCTTGCTGAAAATCGGAACGCCCCACGACGCGATCATCGGCGATCGTATCTCCCGCGGCATTCTCAAAGGCGAGACAAGCGATTCCGCCGCCAAGGCCAAGATTGCCTCACTGGGCCAGATTCCGAAAGACGCGACATCCAGCAGGGTCGACGAATTTGCCGACGGGCGATTCATGCTCATCACCCGACAGCCGATGGCTGACGGCGGGTGGCTGGCAACGCACGAAGACATCACCGAACGGCGGCGGGCTGAGGCGGAGATCATTCACCTGGCGCGGCACGACGTGCTGACGGGACTTGCAAACCGCGCAGAATTCAATGCCAGGCTCGAAGAAGCATGCAAGCGCCTCCAGCGGAACGGTGGTGCGGTCACCGTGATGATGCTCGACCTCGACAAGTTCAAGGCCGTCAACGACACGCTGGGACACCTAGCCGGGGACCAATTGCTGGTTGAGGTAGGCAGGCGCCTGAAGTCCACGATTCGAGAAACTGATGTATTGGCGAGGTTGGGCGGCGACGAATTTGCGATCATTCAGGAGGGTGAGCCAAATCAGCACGAGGGCGCCATCGCGCTCGCGCTGAGGATAATCAATATCATCACTGAGCCGTTTGACCTTAACGGTCATCAGGCCAGCGTAGGGACCAGCATCGGCATCGTCTTGGCCCCGGAACATGAGAGTGAACCCGAAGGACTCCTGAAGCGAGCCGACCTCGCACTCTACAACGCCAAAGCCAATGGAAGAAATGATTTCCGGGTATTCCAGCCTGAAATGCTCGAGTTAGCCAATACGCAGCAAACCGCGGAAAGCGAACTGCGGAACGCCATCGCGCGAGAGGAATTCGAGCTTCACTACCAACCCGTGGTGGATATCAAGACGCGATTGATTTGCGGCGCCGAGGCGCTGGTTCGCTGGAAGCACCCGACAAAGGGTACCATTGCGCCGGACCAGTTCATCCCCCTTGCGGAGTCGACCGGCCTGATTGCGCCGCTCGGGGAATGGATCCTACAGCGGGCCTGCATGGATGCGGCATCGTGGCCGGCACACGTCAAGGTCGCAGTCAATATCTCGGCGGTCCAGTTCAAGAAGGGCAACCTGTTCGACGTGATATTGTGCACGCTGGTGGAGACCGGTCTTGCGCCCGAGCGGCTGGAGTTGGAGGTCACCGAAACCGCCCTGCTGGAAAACCAGGAAGCGCATCTCACGACGATACGGCAGTTGAAGAACCTCGGGGTCTCCGTGGCGCTCGATGATTTCGGCACCGGATATTCTTCAGTAAGCTATCTGACCAATTTTCCGTTCGACAAGATCAAGATCGACAAGTCGTTCACGCAAGGCGTTCTCGATCGCCGTGATTGCAAGGCGGTGGTTGCCTCGACGCTCGCTTTGGCCCACGGTCTTGGCACCGTTACGACGGCCGAGGGCGTCGAGACCGAGGAACAGCTCGAATACATGCGCGCCGCGGGGGTGGACCTGGTACAGGGCTATCTGTTTGGTCGGCCCGTTCCGATCTCCCAGCTCGACCTGCACAATGCGACCGAGCCCAAGGAAATGCTGGCGCCGACGACAGCCCGCAGGACGGGTTAGCGACAGCATCATCCGTCATCTCTCTTCCGGCGGTTTATATGCCGCCTTTATAAAGCGGGGCACCGTTCCGAATTGAGTTTTTACGGCCCGCGGGGCATCTGGTAGCGCAAGTTGCGCTTCCTCCAATCCTCCGAGCACGGCGATGAGACATACCTCTTTGCAACTGGCCAGGGCAGGCGCGTGGCGGCAGACTCGCCGGCGCTTGCGGCACCTGCGCGATTGGCCCGGCAATACCGGCAGTCCCTATTCGCCGGTATTTTCCATTGGACTGCTGTTGATCATCGCGCTGGCCGCCAACCTCGTCCGATAACCGGTCCCGGCGCCAAACCAGCGCGGCAGCTTCTACCTCCCAGAAGGCAAAAGGAATTCGTTGCAATTGCAACTGACTGGCATATGCGCATTTTCAATGCGTGACAGTATTTTGTTGTCACAACTCATTCACTGAATCGGCTTACGCGTCCTGTCGTGAAAATTAATGGGGATTCGAATGAGCCATTTTACCGACACGCTGCGAACCCAACGCTTCGACGATTATCGTTACTACCATCAGAGCCGGATCAATCAGACGCTGCACTTGATCAGTGCCGTGATTTTCCTCGGCTGTTATGTCCTGCTGTTCAAGGATCCGGCGCTCGCCGGTCTTGTCGGGTGGTTGGCGATGTTGACCCGGCAGACCGGTCACTTTTTCTTCGAACCCAACGGCTACGACGCCGTGCACAAGGTCACCAATGAATACAAGGAAGCAATCAAGGTCGGCTATAACCAGAACCGCAAGATCGTGCTGCTGATCGTGTGGGGATCGGCGCCGCTGGTGTTGTTTCTCTTCCCGACGCTGTTCGGCGTTTTCCCGCCGCCAGCCGACAGGATCGATTTCATCCGCCACGTCGGACTGGTCTGGCTGGCGATCGGCATCGGCGGCGGCCTGTTTCGCATGGTGCAGTTGTTCATCATCCGCGATGTGCGGACAGCTCTCACCTGGGCCTTCAAGGTTCTGACCGACCCATTCCACAACATCGCGCTTTACTGGAAGTCGCCGCTCGCCCTGCTGCGCGGAGAGTTGATCGACACCACCATCGGCCATGCTCGTTGGGATGGCGAAGAGGTGGAAGAGGCCACACATCTCACGTAAGACGACTCAAAGCGCGTGAGACGGATTAGCGCCTGGTGTAGTCCGTCATCCTCCTCTGGGTGGCGGAATACGCCGAAGCCTGCGGGAGACAGCCCCGACATTTATGCCGCCTTTATAAGACGGGAAAGCGTTCCGAATTGAGTGATCGATTCCTGGAAAGCCGGTTTGTATCCTTGCCGCCGATCGTACATCATTTTGATCGGGTCGCGTTGCGCCGATCCGTTGGGCTAACACGGAGTGATTTGCCCGTCGGGCAGTTTGTCGACGGGGCGTGTCCAGCCCCTTCCGAAAAAATATTCCGCTTTTCCCGTCGGGCAAATCACCTTTACGAACTTGCCCCGTCCCGCCTCGACAAGAGGGGCGGCTCGAGATCGTCACGAACGCGAGGCGGGATGCGATGGACGCGGGTGGCGCTTCTGACGAGGGCGCTTCGCTTGCGGACGGCGAAGTCGTGTGGTCCTGATGCCCCGACGCTGGCATCAAGCTCTTGAGAAGCAAGCTTCTTGGGGGTGACGGTGGCAAGAAAGCCCGGTCACCGGGGAGAGCGCGATATAAGCCGTAAAACCATTGCGCGGGGATGCCGGGTGTTTCCGGTGTGACCGTGGTGACTAACGCGTGTGCTTTCTACACTACACACGCGGCTTCTGTAACGGGCCTCGAAGAGTCAATCCCCTTTTTGCGTCATCCACTCGCCGGGCACTGGCTTCTGTACGGGATCGGCGCAGGGCCGTCGCCTGATGGGGTTCATA
>JBKQRS010000093.1:0-2663 GCA_052143915.1 Bradyrhizobium sp. | reverse complement strand
TGAACGGCACGACAGACTCCCGTGATAGCCACGGCAAACATCTGCCCTTACACTCCTCAAAAATGCCGCCACGGCGCTATCCGTGCACCAAAGTCACGGTGCGCGGCTCGAGGGAAATTTGGAAGCTGTCGCCGCTGCCGCCGCCGGTTGCCGGAATCGCACGCCAATAGCTTCGCCGGTGTTGCGCCGGGCCGGGCTCCGGATGGATAGTGGCGCTTTGCCGAGCCCCAGAGGCCTGCTATGTATTATTCCAACGACGATGCTGGCGCTCGCCTCGCGAGGCTGTCCTCATGCACAGCTTACTTTTCTTTGCGTCCACAACCGCATTCCTCCGTCTGATGCAATCCGTCGACCCTGCGCTCGCCGCGGTTGGCTCCCTCCTTCGCCGACTCTCGCGGATCGAGACCGATCGCGTGGATGGCAATGGCGTGGACGCAATCTTGATATTGAGGTCGGCCGGAGACGGCGAGATCGAGAGAGGCGTCGAACAAGCAACAAGGATAGGCACCCCGGGAACGACCAGCAAAAGAATGTCGGGTTCCGCGCGTCTCGTCGTCGCGCAGCGTCCCTCTCTCTCGCGACATGGCTGTTATGCGCCGCCTTGCCGCCCGCGTCTTCCGCAAGCGCCGACACGTCTCCTCCGGTCAAACTCGCCGTATTCGATTTCGAGCTGGAGGATTTCAGCGCCGGAGGTTCGCTACTGCCCGCGAACCCAGCTGACGCCGAGCAGTTGACGCGCGTCACGAACGAGGTCCGCAAGTTGATCGCGCAGTCGGGGCGCTACGTCCTCGTCGATGTCAGCGGCGCCGATGCGGAGGCCGCAAAGGCGCAATCGCTGCGAAATTGCGATGGCTGCGACGCCGGCATCGCATTGAAACTCGGCGCCGAACAATCCCTTGTCGGGATCGTAACGAGAATCAGCCGGGTGGAATACACGGTTCGGTTTCAGATCCGCGACGCCCGGACTGGCGCGCCCGTTTTCAACGAGCAGACCGATCTTCGCATGGGTGGGATGGAATCCTGGAATCGCGGAGCCGCCTGGCTGGTCAAGAACCGCCTGCTGGTGAACCGGGATCAGCAATAGCGTTTGTCGGGCTCGGCGAATTGAGCCAGAGCTATGGCCGAAAGTTGGTGAGGGCGTGAATCAGGGAAGGCGGCATATCGTGGGGGTGTTCCAGCCTCCACTTCTCCACCGAAGGAGCGATATGCCGCCGGGCTGGCGCATCGTGCGCACGTCGAACGCCTACCTGTTTCGCGACCCTCTGCCCTGCGCCGCCGCGCCGAATCCAGCTAAGTCGGAAAATCCCGCTGGACCCGTACAACAAACGTTTTCTCTCTTGCCGCAGACCCCCCTCGACGCCGATTCACCCCTCGCCGCCGCCCTCGCCCGGTGGCGAGAGAGAGTCGGCGCGGCTTCGCCGCAACTTTCACCATGAAAAGAACAATGAGCGCGCCTAACGGCGCGCGGCTTCGCAACAAAGAGAGCGGCGCCCGCGTCCCGTAAACAAATCCGCCGTTCGGGCCGACTCGACCCGCGTGGCGCGGGCTGCCTTGAGGTCTGCCGGCAATCTCAGCTTCACCGAGGCTTCCGTCTGGAAAATCGAAGATGTTTCACCTGAACAAGAGTCTGTCGATGAGTTGGAGGGCTACGTTCTTACCGCTCCTCGCCGGCGCGTTTATCGCCGTTTCGTTGCTCCGGTCGATCAGTTGGACTGCTTCGTTCTTAGGGCTCCTTGCCGGCGTGTTGATCGCCGTTTCGTTGCTCCGGCGCTCACGGCGCTCCGGCTCGAAGCGCGACTACTATGCGACGGTGACGAGCCTGCTCGTTGGGTCAGTCCTCGGTTACTTCAGCTACACGATCTCCACCCGCTACGGAATTTCGCTGCCATGACGCCGGAGCGCCCCGCGGCTGGCGCCCCGATCGGCCGCACGCGGCGCACCGCACGGCCAGCGCATCATCCTTCAGTTGTGAGGTGAAGACGATCATGTTCAGTCATTTCAGCTACCATTTCAGTTACAGCGGGACTGCACCGGTTGCTTTGGCGATAGTGGTACTGCTTTGGAAGTCGAAGTACGCCGTAAAGCGAATGTTCAACAGTGGGACCGGCAAGACCCATGTCGCCCTCGCGCTCGGCCTTGCGGCGTGCCAGCGCGGCTTCTCGACCCTCTTCCTTACCGCCCATGCGCTCTCATCCCAGCTGATGGAGGCGCGCGACGAGAGGCGGCTGCTCAAGCTCCAGGCCCAATTGCAGAACGTGAAGCTCCTTGTCGTCGACGAGCTCGGCTATGTTCCGCTCTCTCAGCTCGGCGCCGAGCTTCTGTTCGAGGTCTTTTCGCAACGCTACGAGCGCGGCTCCACCATCGTCACGTCAAACCTGCCCTTCGAGGAATGGCCGTCGGTGTTTCGATCCGAGCGCCTCACCGGCGCGCTGCTCGACCGCCTCACCCACCACGTCCACATTCTCGAAATGAACGGCGAAAGCTATCGGCTCAAGCAATCGGCTGGACGCCGCAAACCCGCCAGGCCCGAACAAAACGGGATGTCCCGAGGAATGTTGAAAAAGGAGGAGCGGCGTTGCTCGCCTTGAGCCTTTAGGCTCGGGGTGCTGATTCCACGAAAGGAAAGCAACGCCATGAAGAAGCATACCACATCGACCGCGATT
>JBKQRS010000092.1:0-13148 GCA_052143915.1 Bradyrhizobium sp. | reverse complement strand
CATAAGCCCAAAATGGCGACCGCGCCGAAGCTGCGGGTGCTCGATCTATCCGGCCCCAAGTTCCGGCGGGCGTACGAGAATCTGGTCGCCGCCGCCGACGACACCGGCGGCGTCGAGCGTTACGTCGGTGCGCTGGCGCTTAAAGCCTCGCTGTTCGAGGAGGTGCTCGGCAAGGGCCAGGTCAGCGAATTGACCGAACCCGAGTTCTACGATCTCGCGGCCTTTACGACGCCGGTTCGCCGGCGAATCGGCGCCTGGCTCGGCCGCAACGGTTTCGCAGCGATGCGCTCCCGCCTGGTCGCGTTGCTCGATGGCTGGTCCGATATCAATACCGCCGACCAACGTATCGGCGCGTTCGTGGCGAGCTTTCCCGCCGATCGCGAGCACCGCTGGTCGCGTGATCTCGCCGCCGAGGTGCTGCACTTCACCGCGCCCGAGCGCTATCCGCTGATGACGCGCTGGATGTGGGACGCCAGGGTCAATACCGGCGTGCTGCGCGAAATCTGGCACAGCGATAACAATGTCGAGCCGGGCACTATCGAGGTAGGCGATGGCTTTGCCACCTTCGCGATGCTGCGCGAGGAACTGGAAGGCTTTCTGCAGGCGAACGGCGTGTTCCGCGACCTGGCGTTCTACGTCGACCTGCTCTGCGCCCACATTTACGCCGGTTACATCAACGACAGGGGCGGCCAATATCTGCACGCGGATTTCTGCGGCGGCGCCAAGGGCGACGCGATGGCTCACACACGTCGGATGCTCGGGCTCGACGCCGTCGACACCGAGTCCGGCCGCACCCGCCTCAAGCTGATCGACGGCGAAGCCTACGTGCTCGGCGAACCGCGCCAACTGAGCTCGTGAAGGAAAAACGATGCCGATTCACGAAAAATCGTTGATCCGCCCCGAGAACCTCGTCACGCATGAGCAGTTGGAGATCGACGGCGTCGACGTCTCCGGCCACTGGAGCACGTTCATCACCTCGCGTGCGGTCACCGACTACGACGAGCAGATGCAGGAGGAGATCGCCGCGCTGCCGGGCGGCGAGTTCATCCACCGCTGCTGGCAGTGCGGCTCATGCACCAACGCCTGCACGGTCAACGCCATCAATCCTGACTTCAACCCGCGCTACTGGATCTACCTGATCCGCATGGGGTTCGAAGATGAGTTGCTGCGGGACAAGGACATCATCTGGCAGTGCGTTTCGTGCAACAAATGCACCTACGCCTGTCCGCGCGACGTCAATCCGGAAGGCGTGATGAAGGCGACAGCGCATTGGCTCGAGCTCAAGGGCCACACCGAGAAGAAGCCGTCCACGGTCTTCGACGAGGTTTTCTCCGAGCAGGTCTTCGCCACCGGCAAGATCGAGGATGGCCGGGTACTGAAGCAGTTCTTCGCGCGCACCAAGCAGCCGCTGTTGCAGGACTGGCTCGTCGCACTGGTGCGCGGCCTGGCCAGCCGGCTGCCGGTCGGCTTGTTGATGAAGCTCGGGCTCGCCACCCTGTTCCAGCCGCGCACCCGCGACTGGGGCGCCGCCAGCGCTGCGATCGAGGAATATGTCGAAGAGTGCGAGATGGCCGCCCGCAAGGCGCTTCGGTTAGACGTGCAGGGAGCCGAGTAATGAGCGGCAAGTACAAAAAAGTCGCCTATTACCCGGGCTGTGCGCTCGAAGGGACCGGGCATGCCTATAACCGGTCCACCAAGGAGCTCGGCAAGGCGCTGGGCCTCGACATCGTCGAGCTCAAAAACTGGAACTGCTGTGGTGCCATGGAGGTCAAGAACGTCGACCCCAAGCTGCAGACCTATCTGTCGGCACGTAACCTGTCGATCGCCGAAGTCATGGGCTTCGACACCGTGATGGCGCCGTGCAACGGCTGCTATCACAATCTCAAAAAGGCCGAATACGATCTCGCCAACGATCCCGCCTCGCGCGAGGTCACCGACAAACTCTCGCGCAAGGCCGGGCACGAGACTTACGAGGCGGGCAAGGTCGAGACGATTCACGCGCTCGACTGGATCAAGCAAGCGATCGGCGAGGATGGCTTGAAGGCGCGGGTGAGGAACTCGCTCAAGGGCCTCAAGATCGCCAACTACTATGGCTGCATGTACACGCGCCCGCGCCACATCTTCCCGGAAAAAGATAAGGGGCCGGGCTCGGAATCGACTTCGAAACCGCATTTCATGGACGACCTGCTGGCCGCGGCCGGTGCCGAGAATGTCGAGTATCCGCTCGAGACAGCCTGCTGTGGCGGCGCCCACACGCTGTCGGACAGCGACACCTCGACCAAGCTCGTGCTTAATTTGCTGACTTGTGCCGAATCCTGCGGCGCCGAGGTGATCGCTACCGAATGCCCGACCTGCCATACCGGGCTGGAAATGCATCAGGTGCGCGCGGAAAAAGTTTTCGGCCGCAAGACCACGGTGAAGATTCTGTACTTCACCCAGCTTCTCGGCATGGCGCTCGGCCTGTCGGCGCGCAGGGTCGGCGTACACGAGAACTTCTCCGATTCCTCAGATCTTCTGCGCGCCCGAGGGCTCGGTTGATGGCGAATCTCCCCACCATAAGCCTGAACGGCATCGCGGCGCGTCTCGACGCGATGCTCGCGACACCTGACGCCGCGCTCGTAGCGACGGCGCCGCAGCGCGCGGACGAGTTGTTGGCGCTCGGTGAGGCGATCCTCGAAATCTGGCTCGCGGCGCGCGGCGAGACGCCAACGATGCGTGCGGTCGAAGGCTTCCGACTGCTGGCGCTGCATCGCCAGGGCGCGCGGGGCGATGCGAGCTTCAACGCCTGCCGCGAAACCTGCCGCGAACTCGTCTACCACCACAATCTTGTGCGCCTTGAGCCTGCCCATGCCGACGTCGCTCGCAGGGTGCGACTCGGAGCCATGGTAACGCGCCATTTGCAGCTTTTCATCGGCGGCAAGCTAGAAGTAGCAGGGCTCGGCGAGTTCTGTTGTTCATCGCGGCCGCTGCGTCAACATGAAGCATCGGCGCAGCCAGCCGCAAACCTTTGATAAAGGAGGACTCGATGCCGACCGTCCGTGGCTGCAACCTTCCTGACGAGCTTCTCTACGACGTCGATAACAACATCTGGTATCGCGAGAACGCCGACGGCACCGTAACCCTCGGCATGACCGCCGTTGCCGCGGCGATGGCCGGCCAGCTCGTCGCCTTCACGGCCAAGAAGGTCGGCCGCTCGGTGGACGCAAATAAGTCGTGCGCCACCATCGAATCCGGCAAGTGGGTGGGGCCGGCGAAAATTGCTTTCGACGCCGAAGTGGCCGAGGTCAACGATGCGCTCACCGCCAACCCCAAGCTCGCCAACGCCGATCCCTACGGCGAAGGCTGGATGACCAAAGTGCGTCCGAAGGATTGGGCGGCGGCCAAGTCCAAACTCGTTGCCGGCACCGCGGTCGCCGGGCCGTACGAGACGAAGATGACCGCTGACAATTTTGCCGGATGCGCTGGTTAAAAAGAATGGACCGTCCGTGAGTGAAATCGCCGAAACCAAGGTGACGATGGTGAGCCGCGGCCTCGGCGCGTTCGCGGCCGGGCAATCCTATTTTTCTGGTGTGCTGGCGAGCTTGATCATCGCGATCGCCGCGACCTTCCTGTCCGAGCATTACGGCGGGCCGGTGATGCTGTTTGCGCTGCTGCTCGGCATGGCCTTCTATTTCTTGTCGCAGGAGGGGCGCTGTGTCGCTGGCATCGAGTTCGCCTCCAAGCGCATCTTGCGTGTCGCAGTCGGCCTGCTCGGGGCGCAGATCACGATCGCCGAGATCATGAAGCTCGGCACGGCACCCGTCATCATGGTGGTCGGCGCGGTGATCTCCACCGTCCTGTTCGGCGCGCTGGCGGCACGCGTGATGGGGCTGAGCCGGCCGTTCGGAATTCTGACCGCCGGCGCCGTGGCGATCTGCGGCGCATCCGCGGCGCTGGCGATCTCGTCGGTGCTGCCGAAAGGTGAGAGCCACGAGCGCGACACCGTTTTCACCGTAATCGGCGTGACAGCGCTGAGCACGATCGCAATGATCGTCTACCCAGTAATCATCGCCTTTTTCCATCTCGATCATGCGGCGGTGGGCGTGTTCCTCGGCGGCACCATTCACGATGTTGCGCAAGTGGTCGGCGCCGGCTTCAGCGTATCGGAGGAGACCGGCAACGTCGCTACCTTCACCAAGCTGTTGCGGGTGGCGATGCTGTTGCCCGTGGTGGTGACGCTGTCCTATGTGTTCCGTGCCCACAATGTCGGCAAGGCCGGCCGCCAATTGCCCGGGTTTCTCGTCGTCTTTGCCGCTCTGGTGGTGCTCAACAGCGTGGGTGTCATTCCCGAACCCGTGCTTGCGGTCATCAAGAATGTTTCACGCTGGTGCCTGGTGACGGCGATTGCGGCATTGGGAATGAAGACATCACTCAAGGCGATGGCGGATGTCGGCGGACGGGCGATCGCGCTGATCGTCGCAGAGACCGTGTTTCTAGCGGTCCTGGTCCTGGTGGTCGTGGTGTGGAAAGTTTGAACGCGTAAGACGGCGCGGTCGCGCCTGCAGAGATCGAACACAGAGGTGGTGCAATGGGTAACGAAGCCAATACCAAGCGCATGTCGATGATCGTCACCAAGGGTTCCCTCGACTGGGCCTATCCGCCCTTCATCCTGGCGACAACCGCGGCCGCCATGGGCCTCGATGTAACGATGTTCTTCACCTTCTATGGGCTCACGCTATTGAAGAAGAAACTCGACCTGAAGATTTCCACGCTTGGCAATCCAGCGATGGAGATGCCGATGTTCGGCATGCATATAGGCATGCCTAATCTCGTCTCCGCCATTCCCGGCGTCGACGCGGCCGCAACGACGATGATGAAGAACCTCATCAAGAAGAAAGGCGTCGCCTCGATCGAGGAACTGCGCGCCATGGCGATTGAGGCGGACGTCAAGATGATCGCCTGCCAGATGACCATGGACCTGTTCGAGTACACCAAGGACGACATGATCGAGGGGCCGGTCCTCGGTGGCGCTGCTACCTATATCGAAACCGCGACCAAGAGTGACATCAATCTTTTCATCTGAGCGGGTTCCAAGCACCAATACTGCCGAGGAGACGACATGGCCGACCAAGTTCTCGATGCCAAGGGACTGAATTGTCCGCTACCGATCCTGCGTGCCAAGAAGGCGCTCAAGGACGTGCCGATCGGGGGCACCCTTCAGGTGCTCGCGACCGACCCGGGGGCGGTTAAGGATTTCGAGGCGTTCTGCCGCGCGACCGGGAATGATCTGGTGGAGTCGAAGGCAGAAGGCAAGCTGTTCGAATTCCTGATCAAGCGCATGTCGTAAGCCGGCGACGCCTTGTCGTGCCGGCTCGTACCAAAGAACGAGCAGTCGTCGCGTGAGCGCGGCACTGCTGTTAAGAAAAGCACCAGGAGGAACACATGAGGACCACTATTATCGGGCTCGCTCTAGCCCTGCTGCTGACTCCGGCCCTCGCCGGCGATTACCAGCCCGTCGATGTCAGTAAGCTGCCTTTGGTCAAGCAGACCAAGCTCGGCCTCTACCTCTCGGCACCCGAAGCCTACAAAATGAAGTCGGAAGGTGGCGCCAAGGTGCTGTTCGTCGACATTCGCACCAAAGGCGAATTCCAGTTCGTTGGCACTCCCACCGTCGTTGACCAGAACATTCCCTATATGGAGATCGACGATCTGGGCGGTTGGGACAAGAAAAACAATCGCTACACCATGTCGCCCAATTCAGATTTTGTCGGTGCCGTCTCTGCGCTCGCCACCCGCACGAATCGTGGCAAGAGCGATCCCATCATCCTGATTTGCCGCTCCGGTGACCGCTCCTCGCAAGCCGCCAATCTGTTGCAGGAAGCCGGCTATACCAAGGTTTATTCGGTGGTGGATGGATTCGAGGGCGACATGAGCCCCGATGGGCGCCGCGACGTCAACGGCTGGAAGAATGCCAACCTGCCCTGGACCTACAAGATCACCGAAGGCCAAGCCTACATTCGCTGATCCGGCGCATGGGGACAGTATCCATCATGAAAGTTTTCAAGCTCGCTATCTTTGCTGCGGCCATTGGACTGGTGGCTGCCATTGGCGGCAGCTACCTGGCGCCAGTCTTATTCGCGCCTCGGCAGAATTTTCATGTGAGTTCTGCCGATCCGGCCCTGATCGAACGGGGGCGGTACATCGCGCAAGCGTCGGATTGCGTGGCGTGTCATACCGCCAATGGAGGCAAGACGTTCGCTGGTGGTCTGGCGATGCAGACGCCGATCGGCACGTTCTATTCGACGAATATCACACCGGACAAAGACACCGGCATCGGCGGATACGACTTTGCCGATTTCGAACGGGCGGTCCGTCATGGCATCCGCAAGGATGGCTCCGCGCTCTATCCGGCGATGCCCTACGTTTCCTATTCCGTGCTGACGGATGAGGATATGCAGGCGCTCTACGCTTATTTCATTTCCGCAGTTCAACCGGTCGCGCAGCATAATCAAGCCTCAACTATTCCGTGGCCGAAAAACATGCGTTGGCCGCTTGCCTGGTGGCAGGCGCTGTTCGGTGGTTATCGCAGCTTCAAACCGCCGGAAGGCGCGACGCCGGAGGTGGCGCGTGGGGCGTATCTCGTGGAAGGCGCGGGGCATTGCGGTGCATGCCATACGCCGCGCGGCGTGGCCTTCCAGGAGAAGGCGCTCAAGGATGGGCCGGATGGCATTTTCCTCTCCGGCGCGGAATTAGAGGGATGGTATGCCAAGAGCCTGCGTCACGAGGACACAGGACTCGCGAGCTGGTCTCAGCAGGAGATCGCTGACTTCCTCAAGACCGGTCGCAACGCCCGCACTGCAGCGTTCGGCAGCATGGCCGAAGTCATTCAGCACAGCACGCAGCATCTGAGCGACGCCGACGCATCGGCGATTGCCGCCTACCTGGTGGGCCGCTTGGCCGGGCCTGGCCATGACGCATCCGCGCCCAAGCCGGAGGACGCCACCACAGCCAAGCTTTACGAAGCCGCAGACCATAGGCCTGGAGCGCTCGGCTATGTCGCGCAGTGCGCGCCTTGCCATCGCATGAACGGGAAGGGCACTCCTCGGCTATTTCCCGCTCTGGCGGGCAATTCGGTCGTGGAGGCGGACAATCCGAGTTCGCTGATCCAGATCACGCTGGCTGGCGGCGCTATGGCCAGAACCCCGGCGGACAAGACGCGCCCTTCCATGCCTGAGCTGGCCAAGCTGGACGACCGCACTGTCGCCGACATACTCACCTTCATCCGCACCAGCTGGGGCAACAAAGGGTCGCAGGTCTCTGCGAACGATATTGCCGCCATGCGCGGCGTAATCGCCCAGAAGCCGTTCGATCATATATCGGAAGACGTGAAGCCGGTCCGTGCCGATGACGTCAAGGCCGGTCAGGAGCTCGCGCTTGATCGTGGCAAGGGCAATTGCCTCGCCTGCCACACGATCAAGGGCGGCGATGCGCCGAGCAGTGTTGGCCGCGAACTGGTGGACATGAGGCGCCGCTTCCCCAATCGCGCCGATCTGGTGGAGATCCTGACCAACGAGCCGATGCGCAATTCGATAGCGCCGATGCCTGCCTTCGGCCGCAATCATATCCTGACCGGGGCCGAGATCGAGAATATCATCGACTTCCTCTACACGCTGTGATCGACATGTTTCATCGCAATCCAAACGCGGAAGTTCACCTCAAGGCCAGCAGGCTTCACCGATCTGCACTCGCACTGAACGTCGCTTGCGCCCTGCTGCTGGCGATGGTGTCGGCGAAGGCCGCCGACAAGACCGACCCGGAAACAGATCGCAAAGCCTTCCAGGCATTTTTCTTCGCCAAATTTCCTAATGTGCCGAAGGACGATTTCGGCGATGGCCCTTATGCGGTCAACGAAGGGATGCGCAAGGAGTGGAAAGTAATCATGGAATTTCCTCCCTACGAAATCGCGCTCGATGAAGGTCGCGCCGAGTGGGAGAAGGCGTTCGCTAACGGCAAGCATTATGCCGATTGTTTCGACAACAAGGGCGAGGGGGTGCGACAGACCTATCCGCGCTTCATTGCCGAGACTGGGCAGGTCGAGACGCTGGAAGGTGCGATCAATCGCTGCAGAGTGGAGAATGGCGAAAAGCCACTCGATCCAATGACCGGCATGATGGCGTCGCTGGCTGCTGTGATATCCGAGTCCTCGCGTGGTAAGCCGATGGCGATCGCCATTCCGGACGATCCTCGCGCGCTGGCCGCCTATGATCGTGGCAAGGAATTCTTCTATTCCCGCAAGGGCCAGCTCGATGTCTCCTGCGCGTCGTGCCATATGTTGCCGGCGGGTGAACGTATGCGCGGCGACATTCTGGCCCCGGCGCTGGGCATACTGGCGGCGATGCCGATCTACCGCTCCGACTGGGGCAGTATGGGCACCTCAATTCGTCGTATTTCCACCTGCTCGTCGCAGACCCGCGCGGTGCCGTTGAAAGCCGACGACGAGAACTATCGCGATCTCGAATATTTTCTCTCTTACATGAGCAACGGAATTCCCATTACCGGTCCGGGGACTCGTCCATGATACGTGCGATCATTCTTGCTGCCGGGCTCGCGTTGCTGAGCCTACCCGCTCTGGCCGCCACACAGGCCGAAGCCGAAGCGGCGCTCGCCGCGGCGCAGGAGGCCGAATCAGAGGCGATCGCCGCCAAGGCGGCCTGGACTTCGACCGAGACGGCTTTGTCGGATGCCCGGAAGGCGCTCGCTTCCGCGAAGTGGGATGAGGCGAAAGCGGCCGCCGATGAGGCGATTGCGCAGGCCAAACTTTCAGTGGAACAGGCTAATGAACAGAAGACACTTTGGCGCAACGCCGTCGCCCGCTAAGTGCCGTGACCTGCATCGCGCCGTTCGTCGACACGTGTTTCCGTTTTGATCATTACTCCAAGGAGAAACTCATGAATCTCAGACTTCAAGCCAGCCGTCGCGGATTTCTGCACCTGACCGGGCTGCTCGGCCTCGCGACCTCGGTCTTGGCGCTTGCGCCACGCCTGGCGTTCGCGGCCTGGAACAAGGCCGCCTTCGAAACAAAATCGCTCGCCGATGCCTATAAGGCGCTTGGCGTCGAGTCGCCGATTGCCAGCGGCGATATTCAGATCAATGCCTCGGATATCGCCGAAAACGGCGCCGTGGTGCCAGTCGAGGCAATCAGCAAGATTCCCAACACCACCCAGATATCCTTTTTGGTGGACAAGAATCCGACCACGCTCACTGCCCAGTTCGATCTCGGACCCGATATGCTTCCCGAGATCAGCACACGCCTGAAAATGGCCGAGACGTCCAATATCATCGCGCTGGTGAAGGCCGACGGGAAATTCTACACGGCGGCCAAGGAAGTCAAGGTGACGCTCGGCGGCTGCGGCGGCTGACGTCAAGGAAGCAATGGCGCTTGTCGTAGGCAACAGCCGCGCCAGTTCGGTCGAATTCGAAATCAGAGGAGAAATCTCATGGGCCTTCCAATGAAAATCCGCGCCACCAGCAAGGACGGCGTGACCGAGGTGAAAGTTTTGATGAACCACGTGATGGAGACAGGGTTGCGCAAGGATCCCTCGGGCGAAATCGTTCCCGCCCTGTTCATCAACGAGGTTACCGCCAAGCTCAACGACAAGGTGGTGATGCAGGCACAATGGGGCCAGGCGGTGGCGAGGAACCCGTACTTGGCCTTCAAAGTAAAGGGCGGCAAGTCGGGCGACAAGGTGACCGTCTCGTGGACGGACAGCTCGGGCGACTCCCGCACGGACGAGGCGACCATCAGCTGAGCAGGGATTGCGGTAAGCCAGAGTTGGGATCACTCCATGGATCGTCGGGAATTTCTGCACCTTCTTGGCATGGCAAGCGTGGCCGGCATGCCGTTGCCCTTGTCCACCGCTCGTGCCGAACAGGCGGCAGAACAGCTTTACGACGCGCCGGCCTTCGGGAACGTCTCTCTTCTGCACATCACCGACTGTCACGCGCAACTGCGGCCGATTTATTTCCGTGAGCCCAACGTCAATCTTGGCGTCGGCAGTATGGCGGGGCGCCCCCCCCACGTTGTTGGCGAGGCGTTTCTCAAACAGTTCGGGATTGCGCCAAATACGCGGCTTGCTCACGCCTTCACTTATCTCGATTTCGAGCACTATGCCCCGATCTACGGCAAGGCCGGCGGCTTCGCCCATATCGCGACATTGATCAAGCGACTTCGCGCCACGCGGCCCGGCGCGCTGCTGCTCGACGGTGGTGACACCTGGCAAGGCTCTGGTTCGGCCTTGTGGTCGAAGGGGCAAGACATGGTGGAGGCCCAGAAGCTGCTCGGCGTCGACCTCATGACGCTGCATTGGGAAAGCACCTTTGGCCAGGATCGCGTGAAGGAGGTCGCCGAGAAAGATTTCGCTGGCCGCATCGAGGTCATTGCGCAGAACATCAAGACCGCCGATTTCGGTGATCCGGTTTTCAAACCCTACGTCATGCGCGTCGTGAATGGCGTGAAGGTCGCCATCATCGGCCAGGCGATGCCCTATACGCCGATCGCCCATCCGCGCTACTTCGTTCCCGACTGGACCTTCGGCATCCAGGACGACAATATGCAAAAGACGGTCGATGCGGCACGGGCCGAAGGCGCCCAGGCCATCGTTCTCCTGTCGCACAACGGCATGGATGTCGATTTGAAGATGGCCTCGCGCGTCAGCGGGATCGACGCCATACTTGGCGGCCATACCCATGACGGCGTGCCGACTCCCAGCATTGTCGGCAATGCCGGCGGCAAGACCATCGTGATGAATGGTGGTAGCGCCGGAAAATTCATCGGCGTGCTTGATCTCGACGTGAGGGGCGGCCGCGTTGCCGATTTCCGTTATCGGCTTCTTCCAGTCTTTGCCAACCTGCTCCCGGCGGATACGGAAATGGAGGCGCTCATCGCCAAGACGCGCGCGCCCTACGAGAGCAAGCTTGGCGAGAAACTGGCCATCAGCGAGGGGCTGCTTTACCGCCGCGGCAATTTCAACGGCAGTTTCGACCAGATCATCCTCGACGCGCTCATGGCGGAAAAGGACGCCGAGATATCCTTCTCGCCCGGTTTCCGATGGGGCACGACGATCCTGCCCGGCGATCCCATCACCATGGAGAACGTGCTCGACCAGACCGCCATCACCTATCCTTACGTGACGGTCACGCAAATGAACGGCTCGCAAATCAAGCAGATCCTCGAAGACGTCTGCGACAATCTTTTCAATGCGGACCCCTATCACCAGCAGGGTGGCGACATGGTACGCGTGGGGGGTATGAGCTATTCCTGCGATCCGACGGCAAATATCGGCAATCGCATCGGCGATATGTCCCTCAAGGGCAATGCAATTGAGCCCGGCAAGACCTACAAAGTGGCGGGTTGGGCACCCGTTTCCGAAGCCGCGCGCGATGCCGGCGGCGAGCCTATATGGGAGTTGCTCGCGCGCCATCTGCGGACGAAGAAGACCGTTGCGGCGCCCGAACTCAACCTGCCGCGTCTCAAGAACGTCGATGCCAATGTCGGTATCGCCGGCTGAAGGCCGGCGTGATCTCCGCGGGTCTTTCCCCTATCGACGGTGCATTGGGTTCAGGCCGCCTTCACTTCCTTCAACTTGGCGATCCCCAGCATTTTGAGCGCCGCCGTTTCGTAGAACGGTTCGCTTTCTCCCCGCCGCATCTTGCGCAGGAAGTATTTCTCGAAGCCGATCTTGGCGGCATGAACCCATTTGCCGTCCGAAGACCAGTTGACGTTGCGCGGCGGAATCTGGGGTTGGGCGACGAACGCAATGCCATTGTCGCCGAAATCCGCAAGGCACACAGCGTTCCATGTTGGCTCGTGCGTGGGCATCTTGCCGCGCAGCAGTTGGCCAATGTTGAGGGCCGTGGCTGTGACCATGGATTCGATCATGAAGCCGGTCTTGGGCACGCCGCATGGGACAGGTGTTGGACCGACCGGTGCGATTGCGACACAAACGCCCACCGAGAAGACATTGGTGAATTCCGGATTACGCTGGTGTTTGTCGACGATGACGAATCCGCGCGGATTGACCAGGCCGTCGATGCCACGAAGCGGCGCGATGCCACGAAACGCTGGCAACATCATCGAAAAACCGAACGGAAGCTCATGCGTCTTGGTCACAGAACCATCGGTGGCGACTTCTTCGGCAGTTATCTTGCCGTCCTCGATCATCTTGACACGGCAGTTCGTGAGCCATTTGATGTGGTGCTCGCGCATTTCGCTCTCGAGCATGCCCTTGGTGTCTCCGACGCCGTCCAAGCCGAGATGGCCGACATAGGGTTCAGCAGTCACAAAGGTCATGGGGACGCGGTCGCGAATTTTCCGCCGGCGCAATTCGGTGTCGAGGATGAAAGTGAATTCGTAGGCCGGGCCGAAACAGGATGCGCCCTGAACCGCGCCGGTCACGATCGGCTTCGGATTTTTGCAGAACTCCTCGAAACTCACCGCCGCCTTTTCGGCATGATCGATGTGGCAGATCGAGCTGGTGAAGCCGTCAGGACCGAGCCCCTGGATTTCATCGAACGCGAGTTCAGGTCCTGTCGCGATAATCAGGTAGTCATAGCGCAAGGTCGAACCGTCCTCGAGCTGAAGGCGGTTTTCGTCCGGCGTCACCTTGCCGACCGGGACCGGTTTGAAGTCGATTCCACGCCTTGCAAAGGTCGGCGCCAGATCGACTTCGACCGACTCCCGGGTTCGCCAGCTGACGGCAACCCACGGGTTCGAAGGCACGAAATGATAGATCGGATCCTTGGTGACGACCGTGAGGGTGTCTTCCGGCCGCATCTGATCCTTCATCTCATAGGCCATGATGACGCCGCCCAAGCCGGCTCCCATGACAACGATTTCCGCCATTGCAGCCTCCCTTACCTTTCGGTGTTTTAGGTGTTTTTCTCCTCGATTAATGTATTCAAATATATGATTTTGTCGATTTGTTTCTTCTACAGGATCATCTTGCGCCGCAATAATTTGGAGCCGCATGCCCGTAAGTGAAGAGGATGAACGCCGCGCTGTCGCGGCTACCCCGATTCAGCAGGTAACGTGAAAAAGCCGATCTTCTTCGCATGTGAGTTGTTGAACGTATGAATCGCCTTGGGGGTCGGCTGCAACAGGACCGTGCAGC
>JBKQRS010000091.1:0-3485 GCA_052143915.1 Bradyrhizobium sp. | reverse complement strand
GAGGTGGTGCGGAATCGCATGACGACGCGCGCCTTCGATTCCAGCTATGTCATGCCGCGCGAGCATTGCGAGATGATTCTTGAGGCCGCGCGCCATGCGCCCTCGGGCGCCAATGCCCAGCCCTGGCATTTCGTCGTGGTAACGGAGCAGGATCTCAAACACAAGATCATGGAGTATTTCCGCGAGGAGCAGATAAACCGCGCCAAGCTCAAGATGAAGTTCCCGACGCCCGACTATCGCGGCCTGGCGACGGCGCCGGGGTTCATCGTGGTGGCCAGCGACTTCCGCTGGGTGAAGGCTTTTCCGGTTCTCAACGACGGCTCCGAACTCGACCGGATGTACAAGGAGAACGCCGAGCGCATTCTGCTGCAAAGCGTGGCGGCGGCCACGATGTCGGCGCACCTCGCCGCGGCCGCGCTCGGCTACAACGTCTGGTGGGTCACGGCGATCGGCCAGGAAAAGGCGCAAGCGGCGATGAAGCCCTTGCTCGGCATTCCCGACGAGCTGTCGGTGCTCGACATCATGTGTTTCGGGCCGCCGTCCAAGCCGCCCTATAAGCGCTGGAAGAAGGCTTTGGGCGAGATCGTCAACTGGAACAAATTCGATCGGGCGCATTTCATGACCGACGCCCAGATCGACGAATGGGTCGCCACCACGCGCCATAAGGTGATGTATCGCGACGCCCGGAATGTCGATTAGGCCGGGCGCCGAATGGTGCCCGCTTTTGACCCAAGGCGGACATCGGATTGTAATATCAAGTTGCTAGTAATTCCGGTCGTGACTAGGATTTTTTCGATGCGATGGAACTCTTTTTAATCAGAGATTGGGGGCGATAATGCGCACGATGCTGAAATTCACTCTTCCGGTGGAACGGGGAAACCAGGCCATCAAGGACGGTTCGCTCGGAAGAACGCTCGAGTCGATCATGAGCAGGCTCAAACCGGAGGCCGCTTATTTCTGGCCCTCGGAGGGCAAGCGCGGCGGCGTGATGTTTTTCGATCTTGCCGAGCCGTCGCAGATTGTCGAGATCGTCGAACCGCTCTTTGCCAATCTGAATGCCGCAGTCGAACTCGTGCCGGTCATGAACGGAGAGGATCTGCGCAAGGGCCTTGCGAAGGCAGTCCAAAAATGAACGGCGGCCGCTGCGGCAAGGACTTCAATAACGAAGCGTGTAGCTAGAATTACGCGTCGAGCAACGTCCGCAATCGGGGGCAAACCGGACATTCCAATGTCACGCCGCCATGTCGGCTTTTGACCCAAAGCGGACATTACCAAGAGACTGTACGTGTGACCTAGGACGGCCGGTGCAGTCCCTTTTGCTGCTTGCGTATGGCGGCGAAGAATTTGGGCTGGAAGATATCGAGGAACGCTTGCGATGACGGCGTGATCGCTCGATCCGAAAGCCGGATGATCCCGATGCGGCGGATGATCGCGGGCCGCAGCGGTTTGACCATCAGGGAAAATCCAGCCGACGGCGGCAGCGCCGCGGCGGGAACGATGGCGATACCGAGCCCGTGCGCAACGTAATCGAACAATGAACCGAATTGGTTGGTGATGATGCTGTGGTTGAATACGACGCCGCGTTCACTCGCCGTCATGTCGAGCGTTCGGCGCAGCCCCGAATCGGCCGGCATCGAAATCATCGGCTCGTCGCCGATGTCTTGCAGACTGACGGAACGCAGCCTGCCGAGGTGGTGCCCCTTCGGCATGACCACGTAACAGGCTTCGCGCATCGCGGAGACGATCACGATGCCTTCGGTCAGGCCGACCACGCTGCCGATGCCGAAATCGGCAATGCCGCTTCGCACGTCCTCCTGCACCGCGCTCGCCAGACCCTCCCTGATCTGCACGTGCATTTTCGGATGCTTCTTGCGAAACGCGACCAGCGCCGACGGCAATACGTGATGCGAAATTGACATCAGGCTGGAGATGATGAGCTGGCCACGCATCTCGCTGTCGCCCGAACGGAGCTTTTGCGACTGCTGCAACAGCTCACCCAGCAGGCGCTCGGCCACCGGGACGAATTCTCGGCCAGCCTCCGTATGCGTCACGCTGCGGGTGCCGCGCGTAAACAGCTTCACACCGAGCATTGCCTCAGCTTGCTGAATCACGCGGCTCAAGCCCGGCTGGGAAATGCGCAGGTAGGACGCAGCCGCGACGAAGCTGCCGAACCGCGCCAGCGCGACCACCGCGCGCAGATGCTTCATGGAGAGATTGGGGACGTCCTGCAGGTTTGCCACGACACTGCCCATTAATGCGTAATTTGCATGAATAAACGTTATTGATATTAAGTTGACATTGGTCCTGAGCGCTTGTCAATAATAAGAAATGAATAGCGCACAGCCGCAAATCCTCGACGGGGTCCGAGTTCTCGACCTGACGCGCTTTCTTTCCGGACCACAAGCAACCCTGTTCCTCGCCGGGATGGGTGCCGAGGTGATCCGCATCGACGATCCGGCTATCGGCGATCCGGCTGCGAAAGCGCCGCCGTTCTTCGGCTTGCAAGGTGCGTCGCTGCAGCGCCGCAGCGCCGACGATCTCGGCATCGCCTATCTCAAGCGCGCGCGTGGGAAGAAGGCCGTGACGCTCAATCTGAAATCCGAGCACGGCAAGACCATCTTCTTCCGGCTGGTCGAAAGCGCCGACGTGCTGGTCGAGAATTTTCGCGTCGGCGTCACCGATCGTCTCGGTGTCGGCTACGCCGTGCTGCAAGAGCGGAACCCACGCCTGATTCATTGCACAATCACGGGCTACGGCGCGACCGGGCCTGACAGCCGGTTGAAGGCTTACGATCTGATGGTGCAGGCCGCGACCGGCCTCATGAGCATCACAGGCGCGCCCGATGGAGAGCCATGCAAGACCGGCTCATCCTTGACCGACGGGATCGCGGGCAGCTTCGCGGTATTCGGAATTCTCGCAGCCCTGCTGCTACGCGAGCGAACTGGCAAGGGCCAGTTCATCGATGTGTCGATGGCGGATTGCCTGTTGTCGCTGATGCTCGACGAACCACTCGATTGTTACGATCAGCTCGGCTTGCCGTTGCGTCAGGGCAATCGCATCGTGCGGTTCTCGCCGTTCAATACCTATCCCACAAAAGACGAGAGCGTGGCGGTCGGCGCGGCAACCGAAGACGACTGGATCGCGCTGCTCGACGCGATGGGACGCGGCGATCTCGCGCGGGACCGCAATATGATGAGTACGAGCTGGCGGATTGCCAACAACGGCGAGGTGGATGCGCTTGTCTCAAGTTGGACGAAAACTCTGTCCAGCGCCGAGGTGATCGAACGGCTCACGGCACAAGATGTACCTTGCAGTCCGATACGCGACGTCAAGGCGCTAGCGGCCTGGGCGCATTTGCGCGAACGGGGCTTGTTGCAAGAACTCGTGCATCCGCACTTTCCGAATTTGAAAGGTCCGCTCGCACCGGGATTCCCGCTCAAGTTCAGCGGCGCCGCCGTTGGCTATGCCGCGCCCGCGCCGGTTTC
>JBKQRS010000090.1:0-7225 GCA_052143915.1 Bradyrhizobium sp. | reverse complement strand
GGTTTCGCTTACAGCCGGTGGCGGGGGCCGCTGCTGTTCTCGGTTGTGTTTGCAACTTTTTAAGGGGATCGGCGCCCGCGGTCAGCACATAGGCCGGCGGCAAGCCGACCAGCGTTGTGGCGCGCGCGGGCGAAGCGCGCCAGTCGTGAATATCGGCCGCACCGTTGAGATAATGATCGCGAAACCAGCGGATGACCGAATGGGTGAGCAGGATGCTGGTCTCGGGTTCGCTGTGCGAGGGATGCGTCATCGCGAAATCGGTCGCCGGATAGATCAGCACCTGGCCTGCGATCGCCGGGCCGTTGCCGTCGCGCGCCGCGATCGCGACCACGGCGGCGAGATTGCCGCCGGCGCTGTCGCCGCCGACCAAAAGCCGCGATGCGTCGATTCCGAGCTCGGTCGCATGGCCGGCGATCCATGTCGTCGCGGCGATGGCGTCGTCGACAGCGGCGGGAAATTTGTGCTCGGGCGCCCGGCGATAATCGACGGAGATGACGATGAGCTGACCTTCCTCGGCCAGCTTTCGGCACGCCACGTCATGGGTGTCGAGATCGCCGATCACCCAACCGCCGCCGTGGAAGAACACCAGGCCCGGCGCAAGACCGTTGGCCTGCCTCAGCGCCTTCGGCGTGTAGATCCGGGCCGGGATCAGTCCGTGCGGGGAGGGGATTGCGAGCGGAGTGACCGACTTGAGTTCGGGCGGTTCGGGATTGGTGACAAGGCGAGCCTGTAAATAGTAGTCGCGCGCTTCATCGGGCGAAAGCGTTTCGTAAGCCGGCCGGCCGGCTTCCTGAAAAGCCTTGAAAACGAAAGCCGCGTCGGGATCGAGGGTCACGGGCATGTGGGAAGGCCTCTGGTGTTGATGTTTGTCATTCCGGGGCGCGCGTCAGCGCGAACTACGATGTGCAATTGCACGTCGGAAAATCTCGAGATTCCGGGTTCACTTGCTTCGCTCGCGCCCCGGAATGACGACGTTCAGCCCGCAGTGCGTCCGCCATCGACCGTGTAGGCGGAGCCTGAGACATAGCTTGCCTCGTCGGAAGCAAGAAACGCCATGATCGATGCGACCTCCGAGGCTTGTCCGAGCCGGCGCGCCGGAATGCGCTCCACGATCTTGTCGTTGCCGACCGGCGTCTTTGCCGGATTGCGACCTTCGATGATCGCGCTCAGCATGCGGCTGTCGATCATTCCGGGGCAGACGCAATTCACGCGCACGCCGGTCGCGGTACATTCGAGGGCGGCACTTTTGGTGAGGCCGATCACCGCGTGCTTGCTGGCGCTGTAGGCGGCGATTTCGGGGGAGCCGATCAGGCCGGCAATCGAGGCGGTGTTGATGATGCTGCCCTTGTTCTGTTTGAGCATCACCGGCAGCACGTGTTTGAGGCCCAAGAACACCCCGACCACGTTGACGTCGATCACCCTTCGGAATGCTTGGAGCGAGTATCGCGTAATCGGCGCGACGTCGCCCTCGACGCCGGCATTGTTGTAAAAGACATCTATGGTGCCGAATTTGTCGATCGCCGCGCGAACATAGCCTGCAACCTCATCCTCGCTGGTCACGTCGGCTGTGACCGTCAGCGTGTGTGCGGAGGCGGGCAAATCCCTGGTGATGGCTTGCAGGTCCTGCTGGTTGCGGTCGACGGCGACAATCTGCGCCCCGCGCTCAGCCAACAGCCGCATCGCCGCGGTGCCGATGACGCCGGCTGCGCCGGTAATGACGGCGACCCTGCCATCCAGTCGAATGCGTTCGGGCATGCGTGGCGTTTCCTCCGGCTGGTCCGGTTTTTCCGGATTTTCGGGGCGGCGCGCACCAGCCGAGCCCCCCTTGGCCCGACTATTTCATCTGCCGCGCGGGCTGACCAGAGGCCGGTGGATTGGACGCGGCAGCGGAACCAGGTTCGGAATTGGGACAGTAACTGGCCGGAGGAAGCCGTAAACCGCCCTTTCCCCGCCGTATTCGGCGTGTTAACCGGGGGGCCTTAAGAGCGGCGGTAGCCTGTACAATGTCGCAAGCCCGATTCGCCTGTTAAAGCCGCGAGATGTTTCGAACCATTGTCCTGACCGGTTTTGCGGCTCTTGTCGCCGCCACGACGATCTCGCTTGCGCCGCCCGCGCGCGGGCAGATCGGCAATATCTTTTCCGATCAGCCGCGGCCGCCCGGCAACGTTCCCCGCGGCAATCAGCAACAGCAGCAAATGCCTGACGACGAAGAGGAAGTGCCGGAACTGCCGCAGGGTCGCCTGCTGCCGACGCCCAATCGTCTGCTGCCGGGGCAGGGCGTACCTCCGCCGGGAAGCGTGCAGTCGCAACCGCTCGCCCCGCCGCCGGGCACCACCGTCATTCCGCAGAATACCCCGCCGGGCGTCGCCGTGGCGCCCCCGCAGCCCAATCAGGGGGTCGCGGTCGCGCCGCCCGGTGCCAATCCGTTGCCGCCGGGACAGCGTCAGCAGAAGGGCGTGCCGCAGACGCCGGCGACGCTACAGCCCGGCGACGAGGTGGTCTCCGAGCCGCCGGCGCAGAAGATCGTCAACAAGAAGGCGAGCTTTTCGGGGTTGGACAAGATCACCGGCCGCATCATCAATTTCGACGAGGATATCGGCGAGACCGTCCAGTTCGGCGCGCTGCGCGTGAAGACCGACGCCTGCTATACGCGCCCGGCCACCGAGGCCGCCAATACCGACGCTTTTGTCGAGGTCGACGAAATCACGTTGCAGGGCGAGGTGAAGCGGATTTTCTCGGGCTGGATGTTCGCGGCAAGCCCTGGCCTGCACGGCGTCGAGCATCCGATCTACGACATCTGGCTCACCGACTGCAAAGCCCCCGACACCACCATCGTCACCGCGCAGCCCGATCTGCCAAAGCCCGCGCCGCCGCCGGCGCAGAAGCGTCCGCCACCGCCGAAGCAGGCGCAGCGTCTGCCGCCGCCACAGCCGCAATTCCAGCAGCAACAGCCGCCGCCCCAGCCGCAACCGCCGCCGCCGCAACCCGGTGGCCTGTTCGGGATTTTCCGGCAGTAGGACGGACGTCGGTCAGCTCCGCCCGGCGATGATCGCAAGCGCCTGCGTACCGCTCATCGGCCGATCAACCGGCAATTTCCAAAAATCGGCGTCGCCCCTGATCGCCTGGTCGAGCAGGGCGGTGTAACGCCGCCGCGGGATCTCGATCGCGCCGAAGCTGCGCAAGTGCTCGGTCACATATTGCGTGTCGAGCAATTCGAATCCGCCCGCAATCAAGCGGGCCACCAGATGCACCAGCGCCACCTTCGAGGCGTCGCGGACGCGGTGGAACATGCTCTCGCCGAAGAAGGCCTTACCCAGGCTGACGCCATAGAGCCCCCCGACAAGATCGTCATCTTGCCAGACCTCGACGCTGTGGGCGTGTCCAAGCCCGTGCAGTCCGACATAGAGATCGCGGATACGCTTGTTGATCCAGGTGTCGGCGCGGCCTGGTTGCGGCGCCGCGCAGCCGGCGATGACCGCCTTGAACGCCGTATCGACCGTGACCGTGAAGGTGTCGGAGCGCACCGTGCGCGCCAGGCGCGAGGCGACGCGAAAGCCGGAAAGCGGAATCACGCCGCGCATTTCCGGCTCGACCCAGAACAGGGTCGGATCGTCGGCGCTCTCGGCCATCGGGAAGATGCCGCAGGCGTAGGCACGCAGCAGCACTTCGGGCGTGATTTCGGAAGCAGCGGAGTCGCGCGACGTCATGGGTTGGAGGATAGCAGGGTGAAGGCCAAAAACGAACCGTGGTCGGCTAGCTTTCGGCCGCGCAGCCGGGGTCGTCCGCGGGCTTGTCGACGCGGCGGAACCGCAGCACGATCCGGGTGCCGGAATGGGCGGGATCGCGCTCGACGCTCGCCTCGAGCTTTGACGCCATGGCGGAGACGATGCGCTGTCCCATTCCGGTGGAACGCGGGTCGGTCCTGGCGTTGAGGCCGACGCCATTGTCGGCAATCGACAGCAGGAGATCGTCGTCCTGCGCTACAAGGTCGACATGAATTGGGCCCCCGCCGTCGGGGTAGGCGTATTTCACCGCATTCATCACGAGCTCGTTGACGATGATGCCGATCGCCACCGCGCGATCGGGATCGATCTCGATCGGCTCCGCCTTCAATGTCAGCCGGGACATCCTGTTACCCTCGGCGGACCTTCTGAGATCCTCAAGCAAGGCGTCGAGATACTGGCTCAGAACCACGCTCTTCAGGTCGTGCGAGGTGTAAAGCCTGCGGTGAACCTGGGCCACCGCGGCGACCCGTCCCATCGCGTTGGTCAGCGCCGCCTTGACGTCCTCCTGCGTGCTCGAATTGGCCTGCAGATGCAACAGCGAGGCGATGATCTGCAAACTGTTGCCGACGCGGTGGTTGACCTCGCGCAACAGCACCTCGCGCTCGGCGGCGAGCGCGGCAAAGCGGTCGCGTGAGGCGTGCACTTCGGCTTCGGCGTCGTCGCGGGCCTTTTGAAGGCGCGCCTGCCGCAACGCGCCATCGACGGCGACCTGGAGCAGGGGGATGAAATCGCCGTGGACGTCCTTGACCAGATAGTCGGCGGCGCCGGCCTTCAGGGCGGCGACGGCGATGCTCGAATCCTGCGCGGCGCTGACGAACACCACGGGCGGCGCGTCCGGGATTGCCATGATCCGCTCGAGGATCTCCAGCCCGTCCAGACCCGGCATGTACTGATCGAGCGCGATGACGTCGATGTCGCCCTGCGCGAGGCGGTCCAACCCCTGCGCGCCGCTCTTGGCATGGACGACCTTGAAGCCCAGCCGCGTCAGGCCGCGATCGACCAGCCGGGCCAGCGCCTCGTCGTCGTCGATATACAGCAATGTCGGGGTTGCGGGGGTCATGTGGCGGCGGACGGAACCTTTATGACCGAGAAGAACAATCCGAGTTGGCGAATGGCGTTGGCGAAGCTGTCGTAATTGACCGGCTTGGTGATGTAGACATTGCAGCCCAGTTCATAGCAGCGCTTGATCTCCTGGGAGTCGTCGGTGGTGGTGAGCACCACGACCGGCGCGCATTTCAAATATTTGTTTGTCTTGACCCGCCGCAAGATGTCGATGCCGGTCATGTCAGGCAGATTCAGGTCGAGCAGGATAAGCAACGCCTGGCCCTTGCGATCGAGGCCGGAGCCGTCGCTGCCGAACAGATAATCCACCGCTTCTGTACCGTTGGTGAACGGCATGATCTCGTTGTTGACGCCGGAACGACGGATGTTTCGCTCGATCAGACGGGCGTGCCCTTCGTCGTCCTCGATCATGATGATGGTCACTGGCGTACTCATGGATATTTGTTCCGATTATTGCCTGTCCAATTGATGGGCAGCGTTATTGTGAAGGTGCTGCCGGTATTAAGTTCCGATGATACCGACATGGTTCCACCAAGCCGCCGCACCAGGGCGCGTACATGGGCAAGTCCGATTCCCTGTCCCGGTCTGTCCTGCGTACCTGCGCGCCGAAAAAGGTCAAAAATGCGCTGATGGTCCTTGGGATCGATGCCGCGGCCGTTGTCGGTGATATCGAACACCGCAAAGCCCAGTCTGGTCCGGCCCCGGACGGAGATGTCGCCGGGGACCCCCGGCTTGAGATATTTGAGCGCGTTGTCGATCAGATTCGAGAAGATCTGCTCCAGCGCGAGGCGATCGCTGGTTATTTCCGGCAGCGGCTCGATGCGGATCTGGGCTTTCGCCTCCGCAGCCTGGTGCGCCACGGTCGTGACGATGGCTTCGATCAGCTCGCGGGTGTCGATCCGCACCGGTTCGAATTCGCGCCGTCCCTCGCGGGTGAGGTTGAGGATCGCCGATATCAGGCGGTCCATCTTGGCAATCGATGATTGGATGAATTCCAGCGCCTCGGAAAAATCCTGCAAGAGCTGCTTGTCCTCGTCCTCCAGCGCCAGCTCGATCTCGCCGTCACCGAACGGCGCCGGTGGCACCGATGCGGCGGCGAGGCGAAGTGTCCCGATCCGTGTGAAAATGTCGCTGCGCAGCTCCTCGAGTTCGCTGGTGAAACCCATGATATTGACCAGCGGCGAACGCAGATCGTGGCTGACGATATAGGCGAAGCGCTGGATTTCATTATTGGCCTCGCGAAGATCGGCGGTGCGCTCGTCGACCGTGACTTCGAGATTGAGGTTGTTGTCGCGCAACATCGTTTCGGCATGGTCACGCGCGCGCGCCGAGCGTCGCACCAGAAAAATCGAGATGCCGGCCAGCACGACAACCAGGCCCGAGCCAATACCCGTCAGCGAAGCAGCCAGGGTTTGGCTGCGGTCGGCACCCCTGGTGCGGAGGGTAAAGAGACGGTCTTCTTCGGCGCGCATCTGGCCGGCGAGATCGTCGATGTGACTCATCGCGTCGCGGCCGGTGCCCTCGCGTACGATCCGGGCGGCGTCGTTCATGTGCTCCGTCTGCGCGAGGGCAATGGTCGCGCGGAATTCCTCGATCCGCTGATTGCAGAGCGGAAGCAGCTCATCAAGAAGGTGCTTTTGAACCGGGTTGTCGCCGGTAAATTGGCTCAGCCGCTTGAGGGCTGGTGTGAGTTGGGAGGCCGCTTCCTCAAAATCGGCCTGAAAGGCCGGCAGCAAAGTTGAAAGATAACCGCGCTGCGCGCTTTCGGCCCGACGCAGCTGCAATTGTGCCAGCGATATCTGGCTCTCGACCTCAACGGTGTGGACAACCCAGCGCGCATCGTCGCGCGCCTGATTTACCAGATAGACCGAGCCTGCGCTGATGACGGTCAGCACCACCAGGCCCGCAGCCAGCAGCACGATCTGCCCAATCGCGCGACGGCGCGTGGCGTCAGGTGTCACAGCAATCTCGCCATGTGGCAGTGAAATTCGGGCGATTCCCTCGGCCGGGAAAGTTGCTTTCCCGGCATAGCAAAACGCCCGCCGTGGCGGTGGGTTCCCGGGTCGAACGCGGTTTTTAAGGGGAGCGACGGCTCAATTGGCCGGTTGGCCGGCCAGATATTGTTCCAGCCAGTGGATATGGTAGTCGCCGTCGATAATGTCGGGTTCCCGGACCAGGGCCCGGAACAGCGGCAAGGTCGTCTCGATGCCCTCCACCACCATTTCGTCGAGCGCACGGCGCAGCCGCATCAGGCACTCGCCCCGGGTCTTGCCATGGACGATCAGCTTGCCGAGCAGGCTGTCGTAATGCGGCGGGATGGCGTAGCCCTGGTAGACTGCAGAATCGATGCGCACGCCGACGCCGCCGGGCGGATGGTA
>JBKQRS010000089.1:0-25428 GCA_052143915.1 Bradyrhizobium sp. | reverse complement strand
CCGAGCGCGATCGCCTTGCCGTTGCCGACGAACGGGAAACGGCCGACGCGGATCTCACGCCCGCCCTCTTTCGCTCGCGCTTCTGTCAGACCGACGGATGCGATTTGCGGATTGCAATAGGTGCAGCCGGGAATGAGATTCTTGTCCATCGCATGCGGATGCAGGCCCTTGATCGCCTCGACGCACACCACGCCCTCGTGCTCGGCCTTGTGCGCGAGCATCGGCGGCCCCGCGACATCGCCGATGGCATAGATGCCCGGCACGTTGGTCTTGCCGTAACCGTCGATCACCACGCAGCCGCGATCGGTTTTGACGCCGAGTTTTTCCAGCCCGAGATTCTCGATATTGCCGACCACGCCGACCGCCGAAATCACCCGGTCGAATTCGACCGTCTGCGGCTGCTTGCCGTCGTCGATGGTGGCGACCACGCTGTCGCTCTTTTTCTCAAGTTTCGTCACCTTGGTGTTGGTGAGGATCTTGATGCCCTGCTTTTCGAAGCGCTTGCGCGCCAGGCCAGCGATCTCGGCATCCTCGACGGGAAGGATCTGCGGCAGCACCTCGACCACGGTGACGTCAGCGCCCATAGTGTGGAAGAAGGAGGCGAATTCGATGCCGATCGCGCCGGAACCTACGACCAAGAGCGACTTCGGCATTTTTTCCGGCACCATCGCCTCGAAATAGGTCCAGACCAGCTTCTTGTCGGGCTCGAGCCCCGGCAGCACGCGCGGCCGCGCGCCGGTCGCCAGGATGATATGCCTGGCCTGGTAGGCGCCCTCGCCCAGCGCGCCCTTCGGCGCCTCGACGGCGGACTTCTTCACCGTGATCTTGCCGGGCGCATCGATCGCGGCCTCGCCCCAGATGATCGTCACCTTGTTCTTTTTCATCAGGAAGCCGACGCCGTCATTGAGACGTTTGGAGACGCTGCGCGAGCGCTGCACCACGGCCTTGGCGTCGTAGGAGACCTTTTCGGCCGAGAGCCCGTAGTCTTTTGCGTGCTGCATGTAGTGGTAGATCTCGGCCGAGCGCAGCAGCGCTTTGGTCGGGATGCAGCCCCAGTTCAGGCAGATGCCGCCGAGATAGGATTTCTCGATGATCGCTGTCTTGAAGCCGAGCTGTGCCGCGCGAATGGCGGTGACATAGCCGCCCGGGCCGGAACCGATGATGATGATGTCGAAGGATGTGTCGGCCATGGTTACTCGCTCTTCGCTTCCAGATATGCTGCCTTCGTCATTGCCTGCGGCAAACGCGAAGCGTTTGCGCAAGGGAGCGCTTGCGACGAAGCAATCCAGCTTGCCCGCGTCACAATGGATTGCTTCGCTTCGCTCGCAATGACGACATAAGTCGCTTTACGTCACACCATCATCATCACAGGGTTTTCGATCAGCATCTTGAAGGCACCGATCAGCTCGGCGCCGAGCGCGCCGTCAATCGCGCGATGGTCGCAGGACAACGTCACGCTCATCATGTGCGCGATTTCGATCTTGCCGCTCCTCACCACCGGCCGCTCTTCGCTGGTGCCGACGGCCAGGATCGTGGCGTGCGGTGGATTGATCACGGCGGTGAAATGATTGATCCCGTACATGCCGAGGTTGGACACCGCCGTGGTGCCGCCCTGATACTCCTCCGGCTTGAGTTTGCGCGCCCGGGCGCGCGCGGCGAAATCCTTCATTTCGCTTGAGATCGTCGACAGCGATTTGGTTTCGGCCTTGCGAATGATCGGCGTGATCAGGCCGCCCGGCATCGCCACGGCGACGCCGATATCGGAATGCTTGTGCTTCAGCATCCCGCTTTCAGTCCAGCTCACATTGCAATCAGGCATCCGCTGCAGCGCGACCGCCATCGCCTTGATGACGAAGTCGTTGACCGAGAGCTTGTAGAGCGGCTTCTTTTCCTTGTCCTTCGGCGCCGCCGCGTTGATCTCCTCGCGCGCGGCGAGCAGTTTGCCGATGTCGCAGTCGATGGTGAGGTAGAAGTGCGGAACGTTCTGCACCGATGCGGTCAGGCGCTGCGCGATGGTACGGCGCATGCCGTCATGCGGCACGACCTCGTAGCTTCCCGGTTCGAACAGCGCGAGAATCTGCTTGTCCGACATTGACGGCGCGAGCGCCGGCGCGCCGGTCGGCGCTGCGGCAGGCGCTTTCAGCCCCTTGCCGGACCTGGCTTCCTCGACATCGCGGGCGATGACCCGGCCATGCGGGCCCGATCCGTTGATGCGCGCAAGCTCGATGCCGGCCTCCCTGGCGAGACGACGGGCGAGCGGCGATGAAAAGGTCCGCGCGTGACCATTGACCTGCGGAACTGACGTCGCCTGCGGCGCCGGACTCGCGGCGGCAGGCGCCGGAGCCTTTGCCGCCGCCGCCGCCGAAGGCGGTGGCGGCGCGGCCGGCGGCGCCGCGGCGGGCGCTGGTGCGGCGGGAGCGGCCTTGGGCGGCGCGCTTGCGGCGCCTGCGCCTGCCGACTTGACGTCCTCGCCGTCGCCGGCAAGCACGGCGATCACGTCGTTGACCGCGACGTCCTGGGTTCCCTCGGGGATCAGGATCTTCGCGATCGTGCCCTCGTCGACCGCCTCGACTTCCATGGTCGCCTTGTCGGTCTCGATCTCCGCGATCACATCGCCGGACTTGACCTTGTCGCCCTCTTTCTTGAGCCACTTGGCAAGGTTGCCCTTCTCCATGGTCGGCGATAGCGCGGGCATCAGAATGTTGATGGGCATACTGACCTCACAGGATATTCTTGCTCGTTGCCTTCCATCGCTTTCGGAAGTCAACCTAAGGACCGTTTGGGTGTCACCGGCACCCGATGAAAGCCGAGGTCATGATGCGATTAAGTGGAATCGCGTCATGACCTTATCTATTTGTTTGAGCATGATCTCCGGGCAAACGCGTTCCGCGTTTGTCGCGAGGGAAAACCGGTGTCCACTTTTCCGGATCATGCTCTAGCCTGCCATTTCGCCGAATTCGACGGCCCGGCAAGACGCCACTAGTTGCTATCCGCGCTGCGCCAGAGCCAGATAGAGAGCGATCCCGAACGGCCCCGAATCCCGGTTTCACTCGGCCCGGTAAGGATACCCGATTTGAATGGAGCACAATCGCGCCCCGCCTTTTGAAGCAATTCGTCGCTTAGCGCGAGTTCTGCTCCATGATTGGCCGCCACTTCCATCAGGCGGCTCGCCACGTTCACGGTGTCGCCCGTAGCCGTGATGTGACGGTAGCTTCCACCACCGAGCCTGGAGGCAACAATTACCCCGAAGTGGGCGCCAATCTTGAATCCAAGTCTTGACGCGATTGAAGGAGGAAGCGAGGTCAGCCATCGCTCGGCGCTCATGCAAAGCCGAAACGCGCAATCTGCCGCCCTCAGCGCATCGCTTGTCGCTGCCACGGGCAGGCCGAACAGGATCATGGCGCCGTCGCCGAGAAAACTCGTGATCGTTCCGCCGCAGGCGACTGCCTCCTTGTCGACCAGGGCATGAAAGTCCTTCAACAGCTCGCGTATCCTGTCGGGTCCGAGCTGCTCGCTCAGAGATGTGAATCCGGACAGATCGATAAAGACGACGGCGGCATCTTGACGGACCGGTTCGGCAAGAAAGTTCGGGTCCCTGGTCAACCATTCCTGTACAGCCGGCGCCTGAAACTGCTGGAGCAATTCGCTCCTCATGGCAAGATACTGGGCCCGCCGCCTGCCCGCCCACAATTGAAGGGATGCGAACAAGACAACCGGCGGCGCGGCGGCGGCGACCGGCACGGCCGCGCTCAACCATAGTCCGGACGAGAACGCCACGAAGATCGCCGCCGTCCAGAGCAGAACGACTGCCGCAGCCGCAATCAGGCCCACCGCGCTTTGACGCCACGCCAGCAGACCTACGAGAACTACTGGAAGCAAGACAGCAACCATACCGTCAGCAAGGCGTACGGAATGATCCCGCAACAAGCCATCTCCGGCTATCAGTTGCGTGATGGCCGTGGAAATGACTTCCACTCCCGGCAACAACGGCTCGAAGGCGGTAGAGAAAAAATCTCCACCGCCGGTGACGGTCGCGCCGATGACGACAATTCGATTTCGAACAGCATCGGGAGCGATGTCGCCGGCAAGTACCGAGGCCGCGCTCACAGTCCGGATCGTCTGGCGTGGACCGTAAAATGCGATCGGCAAGGCAAAGTCGATATCGGTGGGAACCGATCGACCATCAAGTGTCAGATGATTTGCCTCGATCGTGGGCTGCTTGCCGATCGCCAGGACGGCAACACGAAGCGGAAACGACATCTCGACTGTGTCGTTCGTTCGAAACAGCAGCGGGGCGGCACGAGGCGTGCCGGTTTGGTCGGTCGCCACGTTGACGATTCCAATTTGCGCACCATCCGCGAATTTTTTCAGCGGCAGCAGGAATCTCTCAGCTCTTGGAAGCCGGGCGAGCGGGTCATGGTCATTCTCCGCAAAAATCAACTGGCTGGTTTCCGAAAATACCGCTGCGGCAGCGAGGACAACTGGACGTCCCGCGAGCGAATTCGCCAAAGCTTCATCGGTGTCGCTGGATCCCTTGTCGAGCAGCAGAAGATCGACCGCAATGACCTTGGGCTCCAGCCGCGCAATCGCATCCACAATCCTCGCAAGATCGGTCCGGGGGAGCGGGTAGACGCCTCTCTGATTCACAGCGGCGTCGTCGATTGCGACAATGGTCACGATATCTGGCGGTACCTTTACGCCGCGAACAAGCGTTCGGAAGTCAATCGTCGTCGATTCGACGCGATCAATAAATCGGAGGCGACCACGACTGTCTTCGAAATAGATGCCAAATCCCCAGACCCCTGCCAAAACAAGAGCGATTATGGTCTGGAGATGACGACCGATCATTCGCTGCTTACTGTCCGAGACGCGCCAGCAATGCAGCCACACGAGCTGGAGGCCAACGCTTCACGGTCAAAGGGCCAACCTCCTCAACATCCACACCCTCGCCGGATGCGAGGGTTACATGATCACCGCCCTTTCGCCGTCCGACGGTGACCCGCCCATCCACGACGAGGACGGACGTCTTGCTTTCGGCAGCGTCAACCGCCCACTTCGTGCCACGCACCGCAGTGATCGCTTGCGGCGTGATGACCTGAAATCTGTTTCCACCCGATTTCCTCTGCACCTCGATCAGCAAGGCCTTGCTGATCAGATCGACTGCATCTACTCGGCCTTTGCCGCCGCGACTCAGCAGCGTGTATCGGGCGCCGTTTTCAGCGATGATCGTTACTCCGCCGTCGCAATGCAGCGTTTGCGCGATGATGGTCGAATTTTCCGCCGAGCATCCCATGTTGGCGGGCTGCGCGGCGGCGATTTCGATCGAGGTGAGCGCACATGCGAGAAAAACGGACCAGGCCTGGAATACCGCTTTCATGACAATTCCTCCCGACTCCAACTAACAGTACAGGGGATCGCGCGGCCTATTCTGCCATGTTGCCAAGCTGAGGGGTAATGAAAAGCGCCGCGCGGATGCGGCGGAGAAGCGCAGAGGACGATCGTTACGCCGAAATCGGCGGCTGATCGTGCTGGACGGCCTGCGGATGTCCCTGTTCGTCGATCGAGACATAGGTGAAGTTGCCGTCGGTCACCAGGATCGACTGCATCTCCTTGCGGCGCAACACCCAGGCCTCGAGGTGGACCGTGATCGATGTCCGGCCGATCTTGACCAGATTGGCATACACGGAAACGAGATCGCCGACATAAACCGGTTTGCGGAAATTCATCGCCTCGATCGCAACCGTAACGGTCCGGGATTTTGCGATCTTGGATGCGAAGACGCCGCCACCGATATCCATCTGGCTGAGCAGCCAGCCGCCGAAAATGTCGCCGTTCTGGTTGGTGTCGGCCGGCATCGCCAGCGTGCGAATGCAAAGATCTCCGCAGGGCTCGGTCTCCGTGACCGGCGGGGCGTGTACGGCTTGCGTGTCGGTCATGTCGGGAGGCCCTGTCGAATCGGATGCGGTGCTATTTGAAGCTATCCCAGCCCGCATCCGGCGTGAACCGGCCGCCGAACTTTGCGGCGAGCGCGCGCAGGCTCGAGGCGACATTCTCCGCGCCCCGGCTTCGCGCGTAATTCAGCGGACCGCCGCGAAACGGCGCGTAGCCGGTGCCGAAGATCATCGCGCCATCGACCGTATCCGGATTGTCGACGATGCCCTCGCGCAGGCAGGCGACGCAGACATTCGACATCGGCAGCACCAGCCGGTCGATCATTTCGTCGGTCGGCCGCGCCGCGGAAGGTGAGCCGGAGGTTTTGTCGGCCTTACCATCCTTCCAAATGTAAAATCCCTTGCCGGTCTTGCGGCCGAGTTCGCCCTTGGCCACTTTCTCACGCAGCCAGGCCGGTGTCGGCGGGAGAGAATCGCCGAATTTGGAGCGCAGCATGTCGCCGACCGCAAGGCAGATATCAAGCCCGACCTGATCGGCGAGCTCAATGGGCCCCATCGGCATCCCGAATTTCTCGGCGGCCGCATCGATGGTGACCTGGTTGATCCCCTCATCGAGCATCACCATCGCTTCGAGCATGTAGGGCGTCAGCGCGCGGTTGACGACAAAGCCCGGCGAGCTCTTGACCGGCAGCGGCAGGCGGTCGATGGCGCCGACAAAGGCCAACGCTTCCTTCAGTAGTTGCGGATCGCTGCCGTCGTGGCTGACGACCTCGACCAGTTGCAGCCGCGAGACCGGATTGAAGAAATGCAGTCCGACCAGCCGCTCCGGTGCCTTCAGCGTCGTTCGCAAATCCTGCAACGGAATGCTGGAGGTGTTGGTGGCGAGTATAGCGCCCGGCTTCATCTTCGGCTCCAGGCCGGCATAGACCTTTTGCTTCAGCTCCAGTTTTTCCGGCACGGCTTCGATGATCAGATCGGCGTTGCGGACACCTTCGCCGTCGAGATCGGGCATCAGCCGGTCCAGCGCGTCGCGGATATCGGTGCGCTTGCGCATGATCTTGCCGAACAGATCGGCAGCGCGCTTCATCGCGCCGGCAATCGGCTCCGGCTTCATGTCGGCGAGCGTCACCTTGAGGCCCTGATTGGCGCACCAGGCCGCGATGTCGCCGCCCATCGCGCCAGCGCCGATGACGTGAACATCGCTGATCCTGTTGCCGCTGCCGGCAAGCTTCTTCATCTGCTCGCGCAGGAAGAATACCCGGATCAGGTTTTGCGCCGTCGGCGTCACCATCAGGTGGGCGAACGAGCTCTTCTCGGCCGCCAGCATCGCGGCCTTGTCGCCGCCGTGCTTTTCCCAGAGATCGATCAGCCCGAAAGGTGCGGGATAATGTTCGGGCGACGCCGCCTTCGCCGCTTCAGTGCGCATCCGCGAAGCGAGAAACCCTCGCGCCGGGCCCGAATTCAGAATGGTGTTGAGCAGGCCCGGACGGGCGCGCTTGAGGTGGCCGAACACCGCGTCCTTCACGGCATTGCGAACATGCCGCTCCTGCGCCACCGCATCGACCAGCCCGAGCGACTTTGCCCGGCGCGCATCGATGGTCTTGCCGGTCAGCATCAGCGTCATCGCCTGCGTCGGATTGACCAGACGGGTGAAGCGGGCGGTACCGCCGAGGCCGGGATGCAGGCCGAGCATCACCTCGGGAAAGCCAAAGCGCGCACCGTCGATCGCAATCCGCGACTGACAGGCGAGCGCGACTTCGAGCCCGCCGCCGAGGCAGAAGCCGTGAATCACGGCAACGGTCGGAATCTTCAAGCCTTCGAGGTGGTCGATCACCGCATGCGCCCGGCCGATGGCGGCCTCGACGACGCGCGGATCGGCCGCGCCGCGAAATTCATTGACATCGGCACCGGCGATGAAGCCGGAAGTCTTCGCCGAGCGAATGACAAGCCCCGTGGGCCGTTCGCCCTCCAGCGCCGCGAGCACGGAATCGAATTCCGCGATGACGTCGGCCGACAGCGTGTTGGCGCTGGCGCCTTCGCGATCGAACAGCAGCCAGGCGATGCCGTCGGCATCCCGCGTCAGTTTGAAATTGCGATAAGGACTATTCGCGTCCGGCTTCGGGCCGAGCTCAAGCACGCGATCTTTGAGGACGTCCATGATTTTGCTGTCCATGGCGTTCCCTATACTGTCTCGATCAACATGGCGCCGCCCTGCCCGCCGCCGATGCATTCGGTCGCGACGCCGCGTTTGGTGCCGAGCCGCTTCATCGCATTGACAAGATGCAGCACGATGCGGTTGCCTGATGTGCCGACGGGATGACCGAGGCTGATGGCGCCGCCGTCGACATTGAGCCGGGCGTGGTCGATCTGCCCGGCAGCACCGTCCAATCCCAGGATCTCGCGGCAGAATTTTTCGTCGTTCCAGGCGGCGAGGCAGCCCAGCACCTGGGTGGCGAACGCCTCGTTCAATTCCCAGGTCTCGATATCTGCAAGCGACAATTTGTTGCGCTTCAGGAGCTCGGTCGCCGACAGCACCGGGCCGAGCCCCATGATCGAAGGATCGAGCGCCGACCATTGGCTGTCGACGATCACGGCCTTCGGCGTCAGGCCGTGTTTTTTGACGGCGTCTTCCGAGGCCAGGATGGTCCAGGACGCACCGTCGGTGATCTGCGAGGAATTCCCGGCGGTAACCTGGCCCCAGGGCCGCTCGAACACCGGCTTCAGTCCGGCTAGTTTCTCCGGCGTCGAATCCGGCCGTACGCCGTCGTCGTGATCGTAGAATTTTCCGTCGCGCGCGAATGCAGTCTCGACCTCGCCCTTGAGAAATCCCTGTGCTTGCGCGTTCGCCAGCCGCTTGTGGCTTTCGACCGCATAGGCGTCCGACTGCGCGCGGGTGATGCCGAAGAGATGGCCGACCACTTCGGCGGTCAGCCCCATGTTGAGCTCGGTGATCGGATCGGTCAGGCCGCGCTCGAGGCCGATGACCGGCTTGAAATAAGCCGGACGCGCCTTTGCGATCGCCGCCAGTTTGCCGAGGATGCCCCTGGCGCCGGCTAGCCCTGCAAACCAGCGCACCCCCTGCTGCGGCCACACCAAGGGCGCATAGCTCAGGGCTTCCGAGCCGCCCGCCAGGATCAAATCCGAAACGCCCTCGCGGATGTAGCGGTAACCGGTGTCGATCGACTGCATGCCGGAGCCGCAATTGATCTGCACCGTGAACGCCACCATCGCCTCCCCCATGCCGAGCCGCAGCGCGGCGACGCGGGCGGGGTTCATCTCGTCGGCAATGACATTGACGCAGCCGAGGATGACCTGATCGAAGGCGGATGCCGCGAAGGGTTGCCGGGCCAGCAGCGGACGACCGCACTGAACGGCAAGATCGACCGGCGTGAAGGGCCCCGGTCCGCTGCGCGCCTTCAGGAACGGCGTCCGGCTGCCGTCGATAATAAAGACCGGTCGCGCCATCAGCTAGCCGCCCTCGTTTCGCCGATTTCCCCAAAGAACTGATGGACATCCGCAGGTTTCTTGTAGATCGGCGACAGCGCTTCCGGCGCGAAATCATCGACTTCGATCACTTTGGCAACCGCTTCATGCGCCGCCGCAAGCCGGTCGCCCTCGGCTGCCGTGATGACGCCGCGCTTCGCCGCCTCTTTCCAGTCGTGGAGGCGCGCGGCGCGCATTCTTTTTGCGATATCCTCCGCAGCGGTGACGAGCAGAAATGCCTTCTCCAGCCGCGCGACGCCACCGTCGTCGTCGACATGCGACAGATCCGGCGTCAGCCGATCGCGCGCCGCCGACGGCTCCAGCACGAGCTGCGCGCATTCGTGCACCACGCGATCGGAGGGACCGAGCACGCGTGCGCCGAACGGCTGGATCACAAATTTCAGGACGAGGCCGACCAAGCGGTTCGGCAAGTTCGCCAGGATCTCCGCAAAACGGTTCTCGATGGTGCGGAAGCCGCTTTCCATGCACCATTCAAGCGCGGCGAAGTCGGCCGCCTGGCGTCCCTCGTCCTGCCAGCGCTTGAGCGCAGCCGACAAGAGATACAATTCAGACAGAATGTCGCCGAACCGCGCGGAGAGCATTTCCTTGCGCTTGAGCGCGCCGCCCAGCGTGAGTAGCGCCAAGTCGGCGCACAGCGCGAAGGCCGACGAATAACGCGAGAGCTGGCGATAAAATCCGGTCGCATCGCCGGCCTCGGGCGCCGGTGCCAACATCCCGCCGCTCCAGCTGCGGCCCCAGGCCCGGAACAGTGTGACCACGCTGTGACCGACATGTTTCCAGAACGCCTTGTCGAAATCGTCCAGCCCCTTGGCGCGATCCTCCCCGCCGAGCGCGTTCATCTCGGCCAGCAGATAAGGATGCGCGCGGATCGCGCCCTGCCCGAACACGATCAGATTGCGGGTCAGGATATTGGCGCCCTCCACCGTGATGCCGACCGGCACCGAGCGATAGAGACTGCCCAGGTAATTCTGCGGGCCGTCGATCACGGCCTTGCCGCCGTGGATATCCATCGCGTCATCGATCGCGATCCGCATCCGCTCGGTGGCCTGCAGCTTCATGATCCCGGAGATCACCGCCGGATGATGGCCCTGATTGAGCGCAGCACAAGTGAGCCGCCGCGCCGCATCGAGCAAATAGGCGGTCGCGGCGATGCGGGCGAGCGGCTCCTCGATGCCTTCGAATTTGCCGATGGAGATGCCGAACTGCTCGCGGATCCGCGCATAGGCGCCGGTGGTTCGCGCCGCATAAGCCGCGCCCGCCGCCGACAGCGACGGCAGCGAGATGCCGCGTCCGGCGGCCAGCGCCGTCATCAGCATCTTCCAGCCCTGGCCGAGACGCGTCTGCCCGCCGATGATGTAGTCCATCGGGATAAAGACGTCCTTGCCCCAGTTCGGGCCGTTCTGGAACACTTGCATCGCCGGCAGGTGACGATGCCCGATCGAGACACCGGTAAGATGGGTCGGGATCAGCGCCACGGTGATGCCGAGTTCGTCCTCTATCCCGACCAGATGATCGGGATCGTAAGCCTTGAAGGCAAGGCCAAGCAGCGTCGCCACCGGGCCGAGCGTGATATAGCGCTTGTGCCAGTTGAGCCGTAAGCCCAGCACTTCGCGTCCCTCGAAATTGCCTTTGCAGATCACACCGGTATCGATCATCGACGCGGCATCCGAGCCGGCCTCCGGGCTGGTCAGACCGAAGCAGGGAATGTCACGGCCGTCGGCAAGCCGCGGCAGCCAGCGCTGCTGCTGCTCCTTGGTGCCAAAGCGCATCAGGAGTTCGCCCGGCCCGAGCGAGTTCGGCACCATCACGGTGACGGCGGCGGCCAGCGAGCGCGACGAAAGCTTTCGCACCACTTCCGAATGCGCGTAGGGCGAGAAGCCGAGCCCGCCATATTCTTTCGGGATGATCATCCCGAAGAATTTCTTGCGCTTGATGAAGTCCCAGACCTCGCTTGGAAGATCGCGCCATTCCCAATTGATCTTCCAGTCGTCGAGCATCGCGCAGAGCTCGTCGACCGGGCCGTTGAGGAAGGCCTTTTCCTCCGCCGTCAGCGTCGCGGGCGCGTTAGCGAGCAGCTTCGACCAGTCGGGATTGCCGGTGAAGAGGTCGGCGTCCCACCAGACGTCGCCGGCCTCCAGCGCCTCGCGCTCGGTATCCGACATGGCCGGCAATACGCCCCGCGCCCAGGAGAAGATCGGCTTGGTGATGAAATCGCGGCGGAAGGAGCTCATGGGCTTTCGTCCTCATGGTCGGCGCTGGCGGCGCGACGCGGCAGCTACACATATGCCAACAGACGACTCACTCTAGCGGAATGCGTGCGACTTGGTTGATACTTCGCGTTGAAAATAAAGCGAAATTGATGCGGACACGGGTCTGGCGGATAACGGCGGCCAGCCGAGACAGTTCCGAAACATGATCAGGCACTTAACGGTCAACCACGATCCGATTTTCCGGATCATGCCCTGCTTAATCCGGCCGCGGCATCTCGAACATGGCGTCCTGCCTGATCTCAAAATAATCGCCCCGGCGGCCGGCGCGCACGATCGGGTGTGCCAGCGCGGTCTGATAGACGCCGTCCCTGATCATGGCCTTGTCGATGTGGACGGCGACGACCTCGCCGAGGGTGAGCCAGGCCTGGGCCTTCCTGCCGTCGGCGCCCTGCAGCTGAATGATCTGCGTCAGCTTGCACTCAAACGAGACCGGGCTTTCCGCGACCCGGGGGACGTTGACGAGCTTGCACGGCGCCGCCGTCAGCCCGGCGATCGAAAATTCGTTGACGTCGTGGGCGACGTGGGCAGCGGTTGCGTTCATCTGCTTAGCCAGATCCATGGTCGCGAGATTCCAGACGAATTCGCCGGTCTCCTGGATATTGGCGACGCTGTCCTTCCAGGCGGTCGAGGAAAATCCGATGATGGGAGGCGTGTAGCAGAAGCCGTTGAAGAAGCTGTAAGGCGCAAGATTGATGTGGCCCTTGGCATCGCGGGACGAGATCCAGCCTATCGGGCGCGGGGCGATGATAGCATTGAACGGATCGTGCTTGAGGCCGTGGCCATTGCGCGGCTCGTAGTAATGCAGATCCTTCGGGCTTGATGCGTCCACGCTGGTATCTTCTTTCGGGTTTTTCGTCATTGCGAGGAGCGAAGCGACGAAGCAATCCATATTTTGTTACGAGGCCCCATGGATTGCTTCGCTCCGCTCGCAATGACGGGACAGAATCTCTCTTTTTCAACGTTTCGCAGGATTACCGCGCGGCGCGAGCGCGGCGAGAACGAAATCGATCATCTGGTCGATCGACGGGCCCGGCTTGTTGGCGGATTGCGCAATCATCTGGGGATGGAAGAAGCGGACCATCGCGGTGCAGGTGCACAGCGCCGCGAGCAGCACGTCCTTCTTCTCGAATTCGCCTGACGCCATCCCTTGCCCGATCACAGCGCCGATGCTTTCGGTGACCCGCTGGATATGGGCTACGCAAACCTCCCAGCTTTCCTCCATCGCGATCTCGACCATCTCGTGCAGCTTGGAATCGCCGACATAGCGCTCCGCGTTCATGCGATGGACCGTCATCAGCAGTTCGCGCAGGCGTGCCGCCGCCGCACCCGGCGCGTTGGCGATCCGCTGCGCCTCGACCTCGACCTCCCCCATCAGACTGCGCGCGACGCCTTCGTGAATCGCCTTCTTCGAATCGAAGAAGCGATAGACGTTGGCTGGGCTCATCCGCAGTTCTTTGGCGATGTCGGCGACCGTGGTCTTCTGGTAGCCGATCTGGCGAAACAGACGCTCCGCCACCACGAGAATGCGTTCCCGGGTATCCGGCTCGATATGTTCGGCAATCAGCGTCATTGCAGTGCTCGATTCAGTCTATTCGATGCTTTGTTTGAGCATGACCTGTTCGGAGAAAAGGTACCCAGATCATGCTCCAATGTTCAATTATTCCGCCGCCGCAGCAAGCGGAAATGCGGGTTGGGGTATGTCCTGATGTTGCGGCGCAAGATCAAGATGTTGGCTCCCGCCGCTTTCTTCAAGGCTCTTGCGGAACCAAAGCGCATAGAGGCCCGGCAGGTACAGCAGGGTGAGGAAGGTTGCAACAAACAGCCCGCCCATGATGGTGATCGCCATCGGGCCCCAAAACGCCGAGCGCGACAGCGGAATCATCGCCAGGATGGCTGCGAGCGCCGTCAGCACCACCGGGCGGGCCCGCCGGACGGTGGCCTCGACGATGGCCTCCTTCCGCGTCAGGCCTTGGGCGACATCGGTCTCGATCTGGTCGACCAGGATCACCGCATTGCGCATGATCATGCCCGCCAGCGCGATCAGCCCGAGCAGCGCCACGAAGCCAAAGGGCTGGTTGGCGACGTTTAGTCCGAGCGAGGCGCCGACGATGCCCAGCGGTGCCGTGAGAAACACCAGGATCAGGCGCGAGAAGCTCTGCAGCTGGATCATCAGCAGGGTCAGCATGACGATCACCATCAGCGGAAACAACACGAAGATCGACGCGTTGCCCTTGGCGGATTCCTCGAACGCGCCTCCCGGCTCGATCCGGTAGGCCGGCGGCAGGCTGTCGCGGATCTCCTGCAGCTTTGGCCAGATCTGGTTGGTCACGTCGGGAGCCTGCACGCCGTCGACGACGTCACCGCGCACCGTGATCGCCATGTCGCGGTTGCGTCGCCAGATGATCGGCTCCTCATGGGCGTATTCGATTCTGGCGATCTGCTGCAGCGGCACCGCAACCCCGTTGCGCGACGTCACGGTGAGGTCGCCGACATGGCCGAGATCGAGCCGCTCGGACGACACCGCGCGCGCCACCACATCAACCTTTTCGATGCCATCGCGCACCGTCGTCACCGGCGCACCCGAAATCAGCATGGCGAGCGCCTGTGAGACGTCCTGCGGGGTAAGACCGAGCGCACGGGCGCGGTCCTGGTCGACCACGAGCTTCAGGTACGGCGACTGCTCGTTCCAGTCGAGCTGGGGATCCTTGATATTCTTGTTCTGCTTGACGATGTCGCGCACCTTGTAGGCGATGTCGCGGACGGTCTTGGCATCGGGGCCAATCACCCGAAACTGGACCGGAAAGCCGACCGGCGGTCCAAAATTGAAGCGATCGACGCGCACGCGCGCTTCGGTCAAGGCCCCGTCATCGACTGCTTTCTCGATGCGCGCCTTGATCCGCTCGCGCGCGTCCACGTTCTTCGCAACGATCACGATCTCGGCGAAAGCCTCGTTCGGCAGCTGCGGGTTCAAGCCCAGCCAGAAGCGCGGCGAGCCCTGGCCGACATAGGAGGTGTAGGTCGCGATGTCCTGGTCATCCTTCAAAAGGGTCTCCGCCTTCTTCACGGACTTTTCGGTGACATTGAACGCGGTGCCTTCCGGCAGCCGCAGCTGCAGGAACAGCTCGGGCCGCTCGGACAGCGGGAAGAATTGCTGCTGGACGTGGCCGAAAGCCAGAATCGAGAGTGCGAATACGCCGACGGTCGCCAGCACCACTTTGACGCGGTGGTCAACGCACCATTGAATCATGCTGCGCAGAATGCGGTAGACGCGGGTTTCATACACCGCATGCGGATCGTGGTTGTGGCTGACCGTGATGTTCGGCAGCAGCTTGACGCCGATATAGGGCGTAAAGATCACCGCCACGAACCAGGATGCGACCAGCGAGATCGCCACGATCCAGAAGATGCCGCCGGCATATTCGCCCACGGCCGAATTGGCAAAGCCGATCGGCAGGAAGCCGGCCGCGGTGACCAGCGTTCCCGTCAGCATCGGAAAGGCGGTGGATTCCCAGGCAAAGGACGCCGCACGGATGCGGTCCCAGCCCTGCTCCATCTTCACCACCATCATCTCGACCGCGGTGATGGCGTCGTCGACCAACAGCCCGAGCGCGATGATCAGCGCGCCCAGCGTGATCCGATGCAGGTCGAGCGACATCGCGTTCATGACGATAAAGACGATCGCCAGCACCAGCGGCACCGACAAGGCCACCACGATGCCGGTGCGCCAGCCCAGTGCCACGAAACTGACAAACAGCACGATCGCCAGCGCCTCGATGAAGGAGTGCACGAATTCAGAGACTGCGTGTTCCACCACCTCCGGCTGGTCGGCGATCCGGTCGACATTGATGCCCTGCGGCACCGCTTTCATGAATTCCGCGGTAGCTGCGGCGACATCCTTGCCGAGCTCCAGAATGTTGGCACCCTTGGCCGTGACCACGCCGATGCCGATGGCGGGCTTGCCTTCCTGACGCACCACGAAGCTCGGCGGATCGACGAAGCCGTGGGTGACGGTGGCGATATCGCCCAGGCGAAACACCCGGCCATTGCTCTCGACCGGCGTCTCCGCCACGGCCTTGACACCGTCGAGCGCGCCGGTGACGCGCAACGGCACGCGCTGCGAGGAAGTTTCCACCGTGCCGGCCGGCACGACATTGTTCTGTTTGGCGAGCGAGTCGAACAGCGCCTGCGGCGTGATGCCGAGCGTTGCGAGCTTGGCATGCGAAAACTCGACGTAGATCTTCTCGTCCTGGGTGCCGTAGAGATCGACTTTCGTCACTCCGGGCACCTTCAACAACCGCTGGCGCATGCCTTCGGCGGCTTTCTTGAGCTGCGCGTAGTCGGCGCCATCACTGGTCATCATATAGAGGATCGAGTCGACGTCGGAGAATTCGTCGTTGACGACGGGACCGAGCAGGCCCGCAGGCAACTGGCCCTGCACGTCGACCAGTTTTTTGCGCAACAGATAAAACAGATACGGCACGTCCTTGGGCGGCGTCGAATCCCGGAACGTGACCTGCATCGCCGTGAATGACGGCTTCGAATAGGTCTGCACCTTTTCGAAATAGGGCAGCTCCTGCAGCTTTTTCTCGATGGGGTCGGCGACCTGCGCCTGCATCTCGGCAGCGGTTGCACCCGGCCAGATCGCCGAGACGTTCACCACCTTGACGGTGAAGAAAGGATCCTCGGCGCGGCCGAGCTGCCGGTAAGAGAAGAAACCGGCAGCGCCCAGCGCAATCACCAGGAACAGAATAAGCGCGGGATGGCTGACCGCCCAGCCCGAAAGATTGAAGCGCTTCATGGTATTCCCCTCGCTCAGAACGACAGTGACGACACGACCCTGACCTTCTGGGTCGGATCGAGTTTCTGCACGCCGAGCACGACGATTTTCGCGCCCTCATCGACGCCGCCGGAGATGACGACGCAATTGCTCTCGTAGGATTTGACCGCGACCGGCTTCAGCGCCACTTCGCCCTTGTCGTCGACGACATAGAGCGAGGGCTCGCCGCCCTGGCTGTACAGCGAAGACAGCGGCAGCCGCGCCACGCGCTCGGTCTGGGGGTCGGCGAGCGTCAACGTCGCGGTCATGCCGAGCGAGACATCCTCGCCGGCGTCGGGCAGCGAAAATTTTGCGAGATAGGTCCGTGTCGCGGGATCGGCAGACGGCGCGACCTCACGCAGCCTGGCGGCATATTTCTTGTTCGGCTCGGACCACAGCGTCACGGTGGCCACGCCCTCCTTGGCGCGTCCCACCAACGTCTCCGGGATGGCGACGACGGCTTCCTTCTCGGCAAAGCGCGCAATACGAATAGCGGTCTGCCCGGAGGCCACGACTTGCCCCGGGTCGATCAGGGTCGCGGTGACGACACCGCGGCTGTCGGCGGCGAGCGTGGCGTAAGAAAGCGAATTGTTGGTGAGCTCGACCGAGCGCTCGGCGCGGTTGAGGCGCGCGCGCGCCTCGTCGGCGGTGGCTTTGGCCTGATCCAGCTGCGCGTCGGTCGCCCAGCCCTTGGCGCGCAGATCCTTGGCGCGCTGCTCGGCGGCGGCGGCCTGCGCCAGCACGCCGGTGGCGGCGCGGAATTCGGCCTCGGCCTGCTCGGCCTGCAGTTTCAGATCGACTTCGTCGAGCGTCGCCAGCGGCTGGCCGACATCGACGGTCTGGCCGACTTCAACCAGGCGCCGGGCGACCTTGCCGGGCACCCGGAAACCCATGTCGGTCTCGATCCGGGGCTTGATCGTGCCGACAAAGCTGCGCTCGGGAGATTCCGACTCATAATGCACCGTGGCGACCAGAACCGGCCGCGATGGGGCCGGCTTCTCGGCCACCTTGTCGTTGCAGCCGGCCAGCGCGATGGCGATCAGCGCCAGCGACAAACCAGCCAAGAGCCTGGAATAGCTTGATAAAATGGAACGGACGAACATCGGACACTCCTTCGGCCTAGCTTGCCCGGAGTGTTGATTATTGAATGACGAATGTCAATATTCGTCACTGATCATCACTTCGTGAACATTAATTGATGTCCGGGATCGCCCTGCGATCGCGGGAACCCGTCATCGCCGGCTAAAGTTTTGCGAAAGGCGCCGCCTGGATGCCCCAAGCCAAGGCAGCGGCGTATGGCCCCCCGCACTCGCGGGAGGGGGCTGAGGATAGATTGCTACGCGGGATTCCGGCTTCGCGCGAAACCTGTCATCGGGCGCGCATTCGCGACCCGTTGACGCGCGGGGGAAGACGGGTTTTAGCCCGTCACTTAGCCCGTCACTTGGCCTGCCCGACGCCCGCGAATTCCACCTTGGTCTCGTGGCCGCCGAGGAAAACCAGCAGGCCGCCGATCAGCGGCAGCACCGCGAGCACCAACAGGCCCGTCGAGGTGGAGCCTGTCGCTTCCTTGACCCAGCCGATCAGATAGGGCCCGCCGAAGCCGGCGAGATTGCCGATCGAATTGATCAGCGCGATCGCGCCGGCCGCAGCCGTGCCCGACAGCCAGGCGGTCGGCAGCGTCCAGAACACGGCAAATGTGCAGAAGATGCCGATCGCGGCGAACGACAGCACCACCATCGTCATGGTGGGGTCACTCATGTAGCTGGAGACGCCGAGCGCGACCGCGGTGAGGAGCAGCGGGAGGCCTACATGCATCACGCGCTCGCGCGTGGCATCGGAATGCCGCGCCCACAGGATCATCGCGATGGTGCCGAACAGATAGGGAATTGCAGTGACGAGGCCGGTTTGCGCGTTGGTGAGGCCGAAGGCTTTCACGATCTGCGGCAGCCAGAACTGCATGCCGTAGAGCGCGCCGACGAAACCGAAATAGATCAGGCTCAGCGCAATCACCTTCGGCGACGACAAGGCCTCGCCGAGGGTGAGATGACTGGCGGCCTGTTTGGCGGCGATCTCGGCATTGAGCTTTGAGGCCAGCCAGGCCTTCTGTTCCGATGTCAGCCAGGTCGCGTGTTCAGGCTTGTCGGTGAGATAGAACCAGGTGACGAGGCCGAGCAGCACCGACGGGACGCCCTCGACGATGAACAGCCATTGCCACCCCTTCAACCCCATCATGCCATCGAGCCCGAGCAGCAACCCCGAGACCGGCGCGCCGATCACGGTGGACACGGGCACGGCGATGGCGAAGGCGGCGAGAAAGCGCGCGCGATATTCGGCAGGAAACCAGTAGGTCAGATAGAGAATGATGCCCGGGAAGAATCCGGCTTCGGCGACGCCAAGCAGAAAGCGCAAGGAATAGAAGCTCCAGACGCCCGATACCAGCGCCATCAAGGCGGAGATGATGCCCCAGGTCACCATGATGCGCGCAATCCAGCGGCTGGCGCCGAATCTTTCCAGCGCCAGATTGCTCGGCACCTCGAAAATGAAATAGCCGATGAAGAAGATGCCGGCGCCCCAGGCGAAAACGATCGGCGAGAACTTCAACTCGGCGTTCATGGTCAGCGCGGCGAAGCCGAGATTGACGCGGTCGAGATAGGAAAAGAAATACGCCAGCACCAGAAACGGAATCAGGCGCCACGAGATCGCGCGGATCGTCGATGTCTCGAGTTCGCTCTTCGCAGCGACGGTCGCGGTGATGGTGGTGGCGGACATGAATGTTCTCCCCGGGCGTTTTCTTGTGGCGGCAGTTCAACGGGGTTTTGAGCATCGCCCGCAAGGAGTCAATGGATTTGCGGTAAGAGCGCATTCGCAGGGCGTGGACCTCAATGCGCCGGGCGCAGTCGTTCGCCTTGCGGCTGAAATTCACTCCGCGAGCTGAAACCGCTCGAAACGGTGCAGCTCCTCTTCGATCCGGCGCTTGAGATCCTTGCGTGCGCCTTTCGCCGCGCCGGTGCCGATCCAGGTCCATTTCTGCAGCAGCAATTTTCGCATCTGGCGATCGGTCTTGAGATCGAGCGCGGCGACGATGTCGTCACCGACCAGAACCGGCAGCGCGAAATAGCCGAAACGCCGCTTGTCCTTCGGCACGTAAGCTTCGAAGCGATGTTCGTAACCGAAGAAAAGATGCGTCCGCTTGCGCTGGATGATGAGCGGATCGAACGGCGAGAGGATGTGTACGGGTGCGCTAGGCCCCTGGCCGGCGGTCTCCAGTGTCTCGGGCAACGCCCAATGCTGCTGGTTTCCGGCGCCTTCGAGCGCGACCGGCACGAGCTCCTTGCGGCGAACCCTGGCCTCGATCAGGCGCCGGACGAGAGGCTTGTTCGGCGCGTCGAGATGACAGATCGAATCCAGGCTCACGACCCCCTGCGCACGCAGCGCGCGGTCGAGCAGGTAGCCCGTGATTTCACGCGCGGAGGCGGGTTTCGGCGGCCTGTCCCAGCCGAAATGCCGCTCCATCAGTTCATAGGTCTTGAGCATGCCGTTGCGCTCGGAGATCGTGACCCGGCCTTCGTAGAACGCCAGTTGCAGCGCCCGTTTCGACGGCTTGCGGCTGGCCCAGGCATGCACCTTCTCCACCAGCACGTCATCGTCGATGTCGCGGATGGTCAGCGCGCCGTCCTTCTTGAGAAGCCGCATCACCTTGCGCAGGTTCGCCGGCGTGACCTCGCCAAACCATTTGTGGCCTTCGCGGCGGTGAACCTTCATGGCCGGCACGAAAAACCGAAAATCCCTGGCCGGCACATAGGACAGCGCGTGGGTCCAGTATTCGAACACGCTCTTGTCGACGCTCTGGGCCTGACGAAGATCCGCGCGCCGATATTCGGGAATCCGGTTCCAGAGAATGTGATGGTGGCAGCGCTCGATCACATGAATGGTGTCGATCTGCACGTAGCCGAGGTGTTCGACGGCGGCAGCCGTTGCGCCCGGCCCTGCCCCGAACGGCGCCTCGGTGTCGAGCCGCTGCGCGCGCAGCCAGATGTGCCTGGCCGCGGCCTTGGTCAGGGAAATGGGTTTGTCGGCGCGGGACATCGCGCGGCAATCTAGCCGGATTCGCGCAGTTCAAGAGCCGGAAAATCGCCGGGTGCTTACGGCTTTGCCCGCTCCCCGATGCTACCCGTCGCGACCTCCGGATCGCACACAGCCTTGCCGCGTTCCGGCGCCTTGCACCTGTAAACGCTGCCCGTGAGGCGGTCGATCAGCCACATATTGTCGTCGGTGGGACTTTCCAGGCCCACGAACCGCGTACCCACCGCCGTAATCAGCGTGGACAGCAGAATCGCGGCAGCGATGACGGCGGCGCCGATCAATACTGATCCCGACGTTCCAACGTGCCCCGACGTGGCCGGACGATGCACCTGATACTCGATTTGTCTTTTCTGTGTTTGAAACGGGGTCAGGTTACTTAACTCACTCTACATTACATTTCCACGCGACAAGAGCCTTTCTAGAAACGCATCTGGCCGATTTTTTGTTCGCACATCGGCGCTGGCGCGACATTTGCGACCGGGATCATCCCTGCAAAGAAGGCGGCCCGCAGGACCGCCTTCTGTTGGAGATATTCAACCGGATCCAGCGCGAGAACTTTACCTGCGGAACAACCCGCCCATCATATGGCCGAACAATGCGCCGGGTCCGCCACCGCCGCCGCCACCACGGTAGTGACGGCCGCCTCCACCGCCGGAATGACGGGAATGGTGCGCCTCGTCGTCTGAATCATCGGAGGCGACGCGGGTCGATACGATCTCCGATTGCAGCGCCTTGAGCTGCAATTTGTTGAGGAAGCCGGTCTTCGGATAGCCACGCGCCGCCTGCCAGCGCATGATCACGCCGCGGGTTTCGTCGTCGAACTTGCCGCTGATCTTGGTATCGAAGCCGAGACCGGTGAGGCGGCGCTGCACGTCGCGGCGCTGGCCCCTGTCGAGCCCGATCTGGTCTTCCGCGGCCTGGTCGGCTTCATCGGTGAAGGTTGAGGGATCGACACTTGCGCTGAGGTTGCGGGTGGTAGTCGACGGGCCGTCCTGCAGCGAGGCGATCCGGGCCAGCGCCAGCGACTTGAACGTTCCATTCGGATAGTTGGTGAGATATGCGTTGAGTTCTTCCGGCTTGTTGGAATCCTTGATCGAGCGCCAGAACTCGAGTTCGACGTCGGAAGCGGGTCCTGCCGTGACGACGGGCGTGTTCGCCGCTTCGACCGGGCGGCCGGCCGCGGCGGGAGCCGGATTGAGATAGACCGAGCCGATCAGGTTGGTGTGGCCCCAGGGCAGCTGGCCCTTGTTGGTTTCTTCGTTGACCTGGGCGCGGACCTTGGTCATCGCCTGCTGGATTTCCACGCCGGGTGCGGCGATGTTGGCGATCAGCGCGCGGGTGAACGGGCTGTTGGTGCCGACCTCACCATCCAGCGCGGTTTGCCCGGGACCGGTTGCGAATGCGATCAGCGTGCCCTCGCCGGATTTCATTTCCGCAAGCCCCTGCTGCACTGACACGCTACGGGTCGCCGAATTCGACTGGATCTTGGCTGCGAACGGATTGTCGCGGCAGGCATCGAGGAACACCAGCTTGACCTTGGCATCGCTCATGGTCTGGTCGAGCGTGAGATCGATATTGATCGCGCTGCCGAGCTTGACGTCCATTTCGGATTTGATGTCGGCGTCGACCGGCAGCAAATAGTTGGTGCCGTTGATGGCGATGCCATGGCCGGCGTAGAAAAACACCGCGACGTCGGCGCCTTGCGCCTTCTTGCCGAATTCGAGCAGCCGCTCGGTCATCTTGTCGCGGGTGAGATTGGTGCCTTCCACAACGTCGAAGCCGACGTTACGAAGCACGCCCGCCATCGCCTTGGCGTCGATCGGCGGATTTGGCAGCTGCGCAACATTCTTGTAGGCGCCGTTGCCGACGACAAAGGCCACGCGCTTGTCGGCCTTGGCCGTATGCGCGGTGAACAACATGCAAATCAGGGAAAGAATGAGGGTGAGGTAGCGCATCGGAAAATCCCCTGGTGGAATCGGGTATCCTTAAGCTGCAATGCGCCGCAGGTTACACGAAAAAACCACATTTTGCTCCGGGAAAAACTCCGCCGTTGCTCAATTTTGGTCAACCGTCCACCGGCGATGGCCCATCGTGCACCAGGCGCGTCAAACCTTGCGTGATCTGGATCACAATTGAGATCGGCACATAAGGAAAATGTGGTCGTACTGGCGGGACGAACCGGTCAGGTTCCAAGGCTGACCCGAGCGGGCTGCGAAGGCTTCAGGTTCAACAGATTGCCGGTCAGGATAAGCGCCGCACCAAGGACGGTAAAAGCATCCAACTGCTCCGAATAAATCAGCCAGCCGGCAGCGGCGGTCAGGGGAACGCGCAGGAAATCCATCGGCAACACGATCGCGGCATCGGCATACAGCATCGCGCGCGCCATGCAGAAGTGAGAAAATGTGCCGCTGAAGGCAATCACGGTCACGCAGCACCAGATGTACAGCGATGGCCATTTCCAGACATAGAGCGAGGGGAAAAGGCCGGCCGCGGACTGGATCACCAGCATCCAGAAAATAATCGCAACGGTCGCCTCTGTGCGGGTCAGGGATTTCAACATGGCGACGGACGTGCCGAATCCCACGGCCGCCGCAAGCGCGATCAGCTGCCCCGGATTGACCTCCCCGGTCGCCGGCCGGACGATGACGATGACGCCAACCAGGCCGAGCGCGATCGCGGAGGTCTTCCAGATCGTCATGCGCTCGCCGAGAAAACTCGCCGCAAAGATAGCGGTCCAGATCGGCATGGTGAATTCGATCGAGACCACCTGTCCCAGCGGAATCAGGGTCAACGCGAAGAACCAGCCGAGCTGCGCTGCGTAGTGAATGAGATTGCGCGTCCCATGCGCCAACGGCCGCGACGTCTTCAGCGCCGCGAAGCCGCCGTAGATGCGGATAAGCGGGTACAGCATCATGAGGCCGAGCATCGAGCGCACCTCCATGATCTGAAACACGTTCAGCTCGCGCGTCGCCTCGCGGCCGGCGACCGCCACGACAAGCATCAGGCAGAGCCAGCCCGCCATCCACAGCGCGGCCCTTGGTTTGGAGGGTGTTCGGTCCATCAGCGGAGGAGGCCAGGCATGTTGCGAAATGGCGTGCGAAGGATAGGCAGGGCAGGCCGGTATCGGCGACCTCGTGCTCCTTTGCAACGCGCAAATATCGGGATGCAGTGATGCACGCACCTCAATCTCGATTCCCCGGCCCTGGCGTGATCGGTGCGAAGGACTTCCTGCTCGACATTCCCCGATGTGCGGTGCACATCTGCGGGCGCGAAAACCGAGTCAAATCCGAAGAACTTGGAATTCGCGATGCGGTCGTTCGGCCGTTCCGGAAATGATGATCCATCGCCAATGTGGAGGACGTCTCATGCGTATCTTGCAACCGGCCGACTGGCCGAAACCTCGCGGCTTCTCGCACGGCGTTGCGGTCGATGGCCCGGGCCGATGGATCGTACTGGCGGGCCAGACCGGCGGCGACGAGAAGGGCGAATATCAACCGGATATGGCCGGGCAGGTCGGCGTCGCGCTGCGGCGAACCATCCATTTGCTCGCGGAGGCCGGAGCCGGTCCCGAGCACATCGTCCGCCTGACCTGGTATTTGACGAGCCGCAGTGAATACGAAGCCGCGGGCGCCGGCATTGGAGCGGCCTGGCGCGAGACGCTGGGTCGAAATTTCCCGCCCTCGACGCTGCTTTACATCGATGGCCTCGTCGATACCCGCGCCAAGGTCGAGATCGAGGTCACCGCGTTTGTCCCAACCACCTAGGTTGGAAACGCTGCGACAATATTTTCGATGGAGATCTTCGCCGGCTTAGCGGCGGAAACTGATTTGAAGGCGCTTGCGGTTCGGCGCCTCCGGCATGATCGGGGAAAAGTGGCAACCGGCTGGAATCAAGGGGCATGGTCCGACCAGATCTGATCGGATCATGCCCACCGGATCATCTCTTAGCTGCGCGACAGCGAAATCGTGGCGCCCCTGAACTGGTTCTCGGCCTTGATCACGACGGACTGCTTGTTGCCACGCGTCGTCAGGGAGAGATGGGCGGTAAATCCAGGGCCAGTTGCAACGACTTGAAAATTGCCGCCGCCGGAGCGTCCCTCGAGGTTTCCGTTGATGTTGCGGCTGCTCTCGCTCCATGTCCCGGAAATGGCCGTACCCTGCGCTATGACATTGCTGGACAGATTGAATTTGTAGCTGTCGCTGGCGCAGGTCAGGGTCTGCTGCAGGCCGTTTCCGCCTGCGCCAACCGCATAGGTGGCACGGCAACGAATTCGTTCGGTCGACCCGTCGTCCAGCGTGACCGTACCCGAGCCAGACCAGACACCGGCCATGCCCGCAAACGGGCCGGATTGCGCATGGCTTGCTGAGCCCCACATCGAGGCGAACAACAAGGTGGCAACGGCGAAAATCAGCCGTCGCGCGAACCCGAGGGCAGGGGCGCTTTGGCCTGGCTTACTGCCGCGACGCTTCCCAGCGGCCGCTGCACGGTACTCCCGCAGATGCTCCATTCCACTTCCCCCATCCGGCGTTGCCATTGAGTTGGCCGTTCGCATATGCACCATTGATCGATACCCGCACAAGTCCTTCCCGGCCAATGCTGCCCGAAACGTCAGCGCCGGGAGCTGAAATCTTACCGTCCGCAACGGTGAGCGTCGAGCTTGTGGACGGCTCGCACGAGCCGGCTTTGGTAATAATTGTCACATTCCAAAGTCCGTCATAGGGAGTTTGGGCCGGGGCGGGAGCAACGCCGAGACCAGAGGCAGCAACGAGAATAACCCTTAGCCTCCGCCGCCTCTTGCTTGACGGCTGACGAACGGGAGTTAGGGGTGGCTCTCGCCGATATCGGCGGTGGGTCGACGGACTTG
>JBKQRS010000088.1:0-5223 GCA_052143915.1 Bradyrhizobium sp. | reverse complement strand
TGGATCGAGTGGGTTCCGTCCGGCCAGCGCGCCGGATTGGCGTCGGTCCCGTTGATCTTGACGGTCGAGAGGCCCCACCGCTTACGCAGGAGCCAGACGTTTTCGCCTTGGAAGAGGCAGCCACGGGCGCCGATGAAGCCTTCTCGGTTCAATGTCTCGGCAATCTCCTTGTCCATTTTGCCGGCCCGATTGAGTTCGCTTACTCGCCGACGCAGGGTCTCAAGTCCGTCATAGTCATCATAGGCGTGAACGCGCCGGCGCATCGTATGTTGGCTCTTCGCCTCGGTCTGCCAGAGGATATCGAGCGAGACCTGGCCTCGCACACGCTTCTGATCGAGCACGACTTCACGGATGATGAAGCGCAGGATGCGCTTGCGGTCGGCGGCGGTGGTTGTGGCGGCGCGCCAGATTCCGGGCAGGCTTTCACCCATGGCGAGCAATGCGGCCCGGTCGGCGTCGCTGAGAACGAGGGGCTCCTCCAGGCGCCATTGCTCGTACTCCTTCTCGATCGCCTCGGCGGCGCGGAGCTTTTCCTCCCAGAGGAGCTCCAACGTGCGCGCCACCAAGCAGTTTTCCGGTTCGACTGCGTCATACTGGCGGCGCGCCCGCTCGGCGTCATATCGGGCGCGCTCGCGACGCAGCGCCCATTGCCGTTCGAGCCGGGATGCTTCGACCTTGATCTGTTCGAGGGCCGCCATCGCCATGACGATCTGATCCGGGGCGAGGGCGTCAAGGAGGCTCTGTTCGACGAGGGCGTCGACCGGTAGGGCGCGCACCTCCTGACAGAGCGGGCCGGCGGCCATGTCGCGATCCGAGCGGCAGCAATAGACGGGATAATCGGCGTTGGGTCCGGTGTAGCGCAGGCCCATGCGCCGGCCGCAGCGGCCACAAACGGCGATCCCTTGCAGCAGCGCACTGCCCTTCCTGGGAACGCCCATGTGGCCCGCCGCATAGCTGTTGCAGTTTTCGGCCAGGCGCTTCTGGTTGGCGACAAACTGCTCCCAATCAATATAGCCGGGATGGGCAGCCTTGAGGCAGACCGGCCATTCGCTCAAGGCGACCTTCGCGGTTGCGCTGCGCGCACCGGGCTTTCGCCGGTTCGGCTCCTGACGCCGGCGGCCATAGACATAGGCGCCGGCATAGGCCGGGTTCTGCAAGATGCTGCGGACCCTGGCGCCATCCGCCTCCCGCCAAACGACCTCATGCGGGCCCGGACCGAGCAAGGGACGGACAGGCAGCGGGAGGTGATGGGTGCGTAGATAGCGCATTACGGCCCGGGCGCTCTGAAGTTCCAGGAACTTGGCGAAGACGAGATGGAGGCGCGCCTGCACCTCTTCGTCCGGATTGAGGATGATGGCGCCCGACCGGTCGTGGGCCAAACCTGCCGGCGTCGGCATGCGCAGCTCGCCGCGCGCCGCCTTTTGCCGTTCGCCCTGATGCAGGCGGATATGGATCTGGTGCAACTCGGCCTCGCTCATGATGCCGGATAGACCCAGCAGCAGCCGGTCATGGTAGACACAGGGGTCGAACAGGCGCTCGCCATCGGCGATGAGGACGCCGAAGAGCGAGCAAAGTTCGAGCAGTTGATGCCAATCGCGATTGTTGCGGGCGAGCCGGGACGCGTCGAGGCTGACAACGAGTCCAGCGTTGCCGAGGCCGATCTCGGCGATGAGCTTCTGAAAGCCGCTACGGTCGCTGCCGCCGGCGCCGGATTTGCCGAGATCTTCGTCAATGACCTCGACCCGCTCACGCGGCCAGCCGAACCAGACCGCGCGGTCGACGAGCCGATATTGGAGTTCGGTGCTTTCCCGATGATGCTTGATCTGGTTCACTGAGGACTGGCGGACGTAGACATAGGCCCGCTTGGCGCGGTGCGTCGCGCTGATCTGTTCGTCAGAGGCGAGCGCGGTCAGCATGAGGGCGCCCCTCCGTCGCAGACGTTCCGGACGTCATCCGACGCATCAGTACGGCAAGAATCTGCGCCACCTGGACCTGTGTCTGGACGCTCAGATCGGACCAGACCCGCGGCGCCGTGGACGGCGCCTTGATCAGCGCTGGAGACGCAACGCGACGCGGAAAGGCATGGATTGTCATCGCGAATCACCTCTTCCATCGAAGAAGAGGCGATCGTCCTCGCCAAATGATGCGCCAAGGTCAGCGGCGTTCGAGCGCTCACGCGCAGCAGGTCGGGTCCGGGCTCAGAGGCGATCACCGCCGGCCCGCCAAGGTCCGTCGCCGATCGGCGGATCGACCGTCGCCGGCCGTCGGCCATGGCGACGACAACGAAAGCGGGCCCCCGACCAGACCGCTCCGGCAACACGGCAAATTGCTGGACGAAAAGAGGATGACGCGGGTCTGTAACCTTCACATCGCGTATCGGCCGATCCAAAATAGCGGCAGCACGCGATGTTTGGCTCGCCGAAGACCTGCGGCCAGTCGGCGAAGGCGAGATTCGTGGTGATGACGATGGAAGTGTTTTCGTAAAGCTTGCTGATCAGATGGAACAGCAACTGCGCGCCGGACTGGCTGAAGGGCAGATAGCCGAGTTCATCGATCACAACGACGTCGTGGCGCAACAGAGCCTCGACGATCCGTCCGCTCTTTCCTGCAGCCTTTTCCTGCTCGAGCTGATTGACCAGATCGACCAGGTTGAAGAAGCGGCCTCTCGCCCGCGCCCGGATGACGGCCGCGGCGATGGCGATCGCCAGGTGGGTTTTGCCTGTGCCCGTGCCGCCGATCAGAATGAGGTTGCGTTTGGCTTCGATGAAGTCGCCGCCGGCGAGTTCTCGGATTTGGCCTTCATCGACTGGCGTGTCGTCGAACACGAAGGCGTCGAGGTCCTTCAGCATCGGGAACCTGGCCCCACTGATCCGATAGTTGATGGATCGCGACTGGCGATGCGTGACCTCGGCTCGGATCAGACTGGCCAGCAATGGGTAGAGTTCTTCGCGCCGGTTCAGCCCCTTACCGGCGATCTCATCGAAGTTGGCGCGCATGCCGTAGAGCTTGAGGCTGGTCATGGCCTCGATGATCTGGTGACGTTCCATCAGGCGGCTTCCTTTCCTTTGCGCAAGTTGTCGTAACGGGCGCAGTCGGCGATCGGCTCGGTCTTGAGCTTGAGGGCGTCCGGCGTCGTGATGCTTGGCGGGATAGGCAGTTGGCGCTTGCGCGCGAGGATCGCCATGACGACGTCGCCATTGGCGACGCCGGCCTCCAGCGCCTCGGCGCAGGCCTCCGCGACAGCGGCAATGCCGTCTTCCGGCACGCGCGCAAGAATCTTCACGAATTGGCGCTCGCCATCGACGTGATGTTGAAGTTTGGCCCGCACAGATGACAAAGGCGCGGGCAAATCCCAGTCCTTGAACGGCGCGCCATTGCGCAATGCGCCGGGTTTGCGCATTAGCACTGGCAGATAGTGCCAGGGATCGTAGGTGACTTGATCGCGTCTGAAGCTGCGCGGATGGTCGGCCACCACCTCGTCATCAAGCAGAACGACGATCCGATCGGCATAGACGCGAACCAGAACCGCCCGGCCAGCCGCTCTGGCGTCGATACTGTATTTGTTGCGGTCATGGGTAATCAGGCAGGTCGTCGTCGCCCGCATCGGCTTTTCGACGAAGCCGGCGAAGGGTCCGAGGAAGGGCATCAGGCTCGCCTTCTCCTCTTCGAACACGTCGAAGATCGTCCGATCGCGGAACTCGGGGTGCTTCGTCCGTTTGGCGTAGGCGACGCATTGATCGACCAGCCAGGCGTTCAGCTCGTCGAGCGTCTTCACCTTGGGCTTGGGGCGAAACAGAAGGTCGCGGATCGTGCCGACTTGGTTCTCGACCTGGCCCTTCTCCCAACCCGAGGCCGGCGTGCAAGCGACCGGCTCCACAAGATGATGTGAGCACAGTTGGAGGAAGCGCCGATTGTACTCGCGCGCTCGGCCGACGAAGACCGCCTCCACCGCGGTCTTCATGTTGTCGTAGATGCCACGCCGACAGACTCCGCCATAGAAGGCGAACGCCTTGTCATGCGCGTCGAAGACCATCTCCTGCGTCTCACGGAAGTAAGCGCGCACGATCGGCATGCGGCTGTACGAGAGCCGCATCTGCGCAAGCTTCACCGTCAAGGGAAGGCCGTGAAGCTCAATGCCCTCATGGCTCCAGTCGAACTGATAGGCCTCGCCAGGATCGAACCGCAGCGGGATAAAGGCCTGCGCCGGCGTTCGCGCCAGATCGACGCGCCAAGCCTTCACAAAGCGATGGACGCTGTCGTGGGCGCCGTCGTAACCCCGCCCTCGCAGTTCTTCGAAAAGACGGATCGTCGAACGCCGCTCACGTCGCGGCAGTTTGTCCTCGGACTCCAGGATCGCGATCAGCGCCTCGACCCATGGCCCCAGTCTGCGCTGGGGCTGGACCTCCCGCTTGTAGCTGAACTCCGTCGCTCCCGACCGAAGCACCTTGCGGACCGTGTCGCGCGCAATCCCAAGCTCCCGCGCGATCCGCTTGATCCCCTTGCCGTTCTGAAAATGCTCGAATCGGATCCGCGCTATCGTCTCCACACCCGTCATCCCCCGACCCTTCCGCAAAACCGGAAGGTTCGTACAAAACCAAAAACGGGGGGCTACGATTCAAAGCGAAAAACACCCCTCAGGGGGACAACATTCCACGCGATCTCACACTGCGGCATGGGGTTTGCCTTGTTGGCGCGACCGACGACGGCCACGGACCACTTCGCGGCGGGAGATGACTCTTATCGGGCAACCGGCCCATCAAGGTCGGTTCAAAAATGGAAACTAGCAACCGCCATGACGCCGCTCATCGCCATGTTCTTCACAGGCGCGCTCCCGTTCTGCTCGAACGCGAGATATCGGTAGCCGATCGAATAGTCGGCCAATGACGTGTGATACCCCAGGCCGGTGAAAGCCTGCCACGTCAGAGGCAACGCGCCCGTACCGACGTCGAGGTAGTACGGCACGTAGAAACTGCTGTTCGGGATGTCGATCCGGCCGGTCGCGCCGACGATAGCATCCCAATCGTCTATGTTCACGCCCAGCGAGCCGCTGCGAGCCAGCGCGATCGTGCGGTTCGGCAGCAAGATCGCAGCGTTGAGGTTGTAATTGGTCGAGACGTCGACCGCGAGAAGCCGCGTGCCGGCGATCGCGTCGACATTGCCCCATCCGCCCGCCGCCAGGGTATATCCACCCGCCAGCGTCCAGACGGTGGTCCCAAGACCGGT
>JBKQRS010000087.1:0-12661 GCA_052143915.1 Bradyrhizobium sp. | reverse complement strand
GTTTGGCGCCGACTTCCTCGATCGGGTGCTGGGCGAGCTTGGCGCGGGTCGCCTTGAATGAGGTCTGGTTGACCTTGTTCTCCAGCATCCAGTCGCGGGCGAATTTGCCGCCCTGAATGTCGGCGAGCACCCGCCTCATCTCCTTCTTGGTCTCGTCGGTGATGATGCGCGGACCGGTGACGTATTCGCCGTATTCGGCGGTGTTGGAGATCGAATAGTTCATGTTGGCGATGCCGCCTTCATAGATCAGGTCGACGATCAGCTTCACCTCGTGCAGGCATTCGAAATAGGCCATCTCGGGTGCGTAGCCGGCTTCCACCAGCGTTTCGTAGCCGCCCTTTATCAGCTCGACCAGGCCGCCGCACAACACCACCTGCTCGCCGAACAGGTCGGTCTCGCATTCTTCCTTGAACGAGGTTTCGATGATGCCGGCGCGGCCGCCGCCGATCGCCGAGGCATAGCTCAGGCCCAGATCATGGGCGTTGCCCGAAACATCCTTGGCGATCGCGATCAGGCAGGGCACGCCGCCGCCGCGCTGATATTCCGAGCGCACGGTATGGCCGGGGCCTTTGGGGGCGATCATCAGCACGTCGAGATCGGGACGCGGGTCGAGCAGGTTGAAATGCACGTTGAGACCGTGGGCGAACACCAGCGCCGCACCCTTCTTCATATTGTCGTGCAGATGCTCGCGGTAGATATCGCCCTGCAGTTCGTCGGGGGTGAGCATCATCACGAGATCCGCCCATTTGGCGGCTTCCGCGACTTCCATCACCTTGAAGCCGGCGGCCTCGGCCTTCTTGGCGGAGCTTGATCCCTTGCGCAGCGCAATCGCCACTTCCTTGACGCCGGAATCCTTCAGGTTCAGCGCATGGGCATGGCCCTGGCTGCCATAGCCGACGATGACGACCTTTTTGCCCTTGATCAGGTTCAGGTCGGCGTCGCGATCGTAATAAACACGCATGGTGGTTTCCTCTTGAGGGGGCCGAAACCGGCCGATGAATCAGGCTTTCAGCTGGATAGGACCGCCGGGCGCCCGCGAATTTCCGGCGTTGTCTAGAGCATTTTCGTAGCGATGGGAAACCCGTTTCTGCATGGCGTGGCGCCTCATCATGCGTCCATGAAGACCGGATAGAGCGAGACCAGGAGCAGCGCGGCCATGACGATGTTGAAGGCCCGTACCGCCCTCGGCGAGGTCATGAGCGAGCGCAGCGAACTGCCCGACAGCGTCCAGATCGAGGTCGACACCACGCCCAGCAACAGGCACAGCGCCACCTGGATCATGATGTTCCAGGGGAAGCTGGCAATGCCCGCATAGGCGGTAATGGTCCCGATCACCATGACCCAGCCCTTGACGTTCACCCATTGGAACAACACCGCCCCCCAGAAGGTCATCGGGCGGCCTTGCCCGAACGTCCAGTGTGTCTGCGGATCGGACATCGCAATGCGGGCAGCCAAATAGATCAAATAGGCCGCGCCGGCATATTTGAGGACCGTCTGCAGCACCGGATAGGCGACGAAGACGGTCCCGAAGCCGAGACCCACCGCGCCTACCATGAAGGCGCAGCCGATCGTGATCCCCGCGATATGCGGAACAGTCGGGCGGAAGCCGTAGGTCAATCCGGACGACAGCACCATGATGTTGTTCGGCCCGGGCGTGAGATACATCACGGCGGCGAAGACGAAGAACGCAATCAGCAGCGTATGCGACATCGGCTGGCCTCATGCGATCTTCGGCAGGACTTGCGCGCGCTTCGACAGCAGCATCACGGCGATGCCGCCGACCACGGTGAGCATCCCGGCAAGCCGCAGCGGCCCGAAGGTTTCGCCGAACACGACGCTCGACGCGGCGGCGCCGACGAACGGTACCAGCAGCGCGAACGGCACCACCTGCGCCACGGTGTAGTCGCGCAGCAGCCGACCCCACAGCCAATAGGCGATGCTGGTGGAGACGCCGCCGAGACCAAGCATGCAGAGGAGACCGGCCAGCGACATATGCGACAGCGCATGCCATGTCGGCAGCACGCCATCGCCCGCCAGCGTCAGCGCAAACAGCGGCACCGCGGCCGCCAGGCACAGCCACGCGAACAGGTCGAACATCCGCACGCCCTGCGCGCGTCGTAGCAAGAGGTTGCCGATCGCAAAACTGACCGGGGAGATCATCAGCACGGCGAAGGCCCCGAGACTGAAATCATAGCCGACGGTGCCGCAGATCATCAGAAGGCCGGCGGCGGCGATGCCGATGCCGATCGTCTGCACCCGCGTCGGCAATTCGCCGAACGCGATCGCCGCAAAGCCCACCGTGAACAGCGCCTGGCTCTGCACGATCACGCTGGTGAGTCCGACGGGAACGCCATGCGCGATGCCATAAGCCTGCGCCAGAAACTGGCCGAGAAACAATGTGAAGCTGATGGCGATCAGCGTGGGCCACGAGATTTTCGGCCGCGGCACGAACAGGCACGGCAATGCCGCAATCGCAAACCGCAGCGCCGTCATCAGTGCGGGCGAGAATTCGTCGAGCGCGATCCGGCTCGCGACAAAGGCAAGCCCCCAGATCACCGCCACCGTGACGGCAAGGCAGACGTCAGCGGGTTTCATGGGCGCTAACTCTGCTCGCCGTGTTTCGGTTTCCGCAACAGATAGGTGCCGTGGAAGGGCGCGTGATAATCGACCGAGGTCAGCGTGAAGCCGGCATCGGTCAGCATGCGTTCGATCACCCAGCCGAAGGTCGAGTACTCGTCGCGCATATGGGTGATGACGCTGCCGCGGTCGAAATCGTGGTTCTTGATGCTGAAATCGGCCCACTGCTCGATATCGCGTTCCACGCCGTCCGGCGTAGAGACGAAGACGATGTCGCGCAGATAAAAATTCGCGCCCGGCTTTAACGCGGAAAAGATCCGCGATAGCGCCACAGCCTTCCAGAAATCCGGCAAATGGTGCAGCGTGAATTCGCTGACGATCAGGTCATACGAATTCGGCTTGTAGGCAAAGCTCAGGAGTCCGGCGGGCTGGGTACGGATCGCGACCTTGCGGTCCTTTGCATGGATGTCGGCCAGCGCCAGCATCGCCGGCGAAATATCGATCGCATCGACCTCGGCCCCCATCAGCGCGGCCTCGCAGGCCAGCACGCCGTTGCCGCAGCCGATATCGGCGATCCGCCAGCCCGGCTTGACGCCCAGCATCGTCAGCGCGGCACGGGCGCGCAGATCGCTGTCGTCATGGCGGTCGTAGATCGAGGCGACGGCGGAATCGAGCCCGACCTGCCGCCGCTCATTGTAGTACCAGTCGCGCGCCAGCATGACTCACATCCCCTCGGCCCCTCGCCCGATCGCGGCAACCCCGGTGCGCGAAATCTCGACCAGGCCGAGCGGACGCATCAGGTCGATGAACTGGTTGATCTTGGCGGAGTTGCCGGTGATCTCGAACACGAAGCTTTCGATGGTGGCGTCGATCACCCGGGCGCGAAAGGCCTCCGCCAGCCGCAGCGCCTCGACCCGGTGCTCGCCGGTGCCGCGCAATTTCACCATCGCAAGTTCCCGCTCGATCGAGCGCCCGGTCAGGGTCATGTCGACGACGCGGTATACCGGGACCATGCGGTCGAGCTGGTGCTTGATCTGCTCGATCACCATCGGCGTTCCGGTCGTGACGATGGTGATGCGCGAAAGGTGCTTCTGACTCTCGGTCTCGGAGACGGTGAGGCTTTCGATGTTGTAGCCGCGCCCCGAGAACAGCCCGATCACGCGGGCGAGCACGCCCGGCTCGTTCTGCACGAGCACCGAGAGCGTGTGGGACTCGTTCGGATCGTGGCGCTCTTCCATGAAATAGGCGGATGCGGGCTGGCTCATTTTCTGTGTTTCCCTTGCGCTCATGCCAGCGCCTCGGCGCCGGAGGGGGCGGGGCTTCCCGCGACGACCCATCGGTTGAACAAATCGAAATCGATATTGCCGCCGCTCAGGATGAGGCCGACGCGCTTGCCGCGGATGCTGGGCTTTTCCTGCAGCGCCGCGGCGAGTGGGGCTGCGCCCGCGCCCTCGGCGAGGTTATGGGTATCGGTCCAGTAGGCGCGGATCGCCGCGCCGATCTCAGCGTCGGTGACCTGCACGATGCGCGAGGCGCCCTTGCGGATGATCGCGAGCGCGTCCACGTCGGGGACGCGGGTCGCCATGCCGTCAGCGAGGGTATCGCTGCTGTTCGTCCTCACCACGGCGCCGGCCGCGAACGACAGCGCATAAGACGGCGCCTCCGTCGACTGCACGCCGACGATTTCGGTTTTCAGACCGAGCAGGTCGCGCGCCAGGATACAGCCGCAAATGCCCGATCCCTGCCCGATCGGCACATAGAGAATGTCGAGGTCGGGAGCCGCGCGTAACAGTTCGAGCGCATAGGTCGCAACCCCCATTACCAGATCCGGGTGGAACGACGGCACCATTTCGAGCCCGTCACGCTCGGCGTGGCGTTCCGCCTCTTCGCGGGCGGCCTGAAAATCCTCGCCGTGCTCGACGAGATTGGCGCCAAACGCCTTCATGGCCCGGTTCTTCTCGGTCGAATTGCCTGATGGCACATAGATCGTGACCGGCAAGGCGTAGCGGCCGGCGGCGTAAGCAAGGCTCTGCCCGTGGTTGCCGCGCGTGGCGGAAATAATGCCGGCGGTAGCAGGCCGCTCGCGCTTCAGGCGGTCGACATAGACAAGCCCGCCGCGCACCTTGAAGGCGCCTATCGGCGTGTGGTTCTCGTGCTTGACGACAACCGTCGCGCCCAGCCGCTCGGAGAGCAGCGGCCACCGATGCGCCGGCGTCGGCGGCATCGCTGCGCCGACGATGCCGTGGGCGCGTTCCAGTTGGTCGAGATCAAACACGGGCGTTTCTCACCATTACACCAGCGCCTTGCCGCTGGCGAACGCGGCCGCGGTGGCTTCGTCATTGGCTTCCGCCGGCAACAGCATTTCATTGTGCGCCTTGCCCGAGGGAATCATCGGGAAGCAATTCTCCAGCGCCGCCACCCGGCAGTCGAACAGCACCGGGCGCTTGACGCTGATCATCTCCTTGATCGCGCCGTCGAGATCGCCGGGCTTGATCGCCTGGATGCCGACGCAGCCGAAGGCTTCGGCGAGTTTGACGAAATCGGGCAGCGCCTCGGAATAAGAATGCGACAGCCGGTTGCCATGCAGAAGCTGCTGCCACTGCCGCACCATGCCCATATACTGGTTGTTCAGGATGAAGATCTTGATCGGCAATTCATATTGAACCGCCGTCGACATCTCCTGCATCGTCATCTGCACCGACGCATCACCGGCGATGTCGATCACCAGGCTGTCGGGGTGCGCCACCTGCACGCCCAGCGCCGCCGGCAGGCCATAGCCCATGGTGCCGAGGCCGCCCGAGGTCATCCAGCGGTGCGGTTCCTCGAAGCCGAAGAACTGCGCCGCCCACATCTGGTGCTGGCCGACTTCGGTGGTGATGTAGACGTCGCGCCCGCGGGTTGCTTCAAAAAGCCGCTGAATCGCAAATTGCGGCAGGATGACATCGTTGTTCTTCTTGTAGGACAGCGAATTGCGCGCGCGCCATTTTGCGATCTCCTGCCACCAGGCCCGGATATCCGGCCTCGATGCCTCCGCCTTGAACACCTGCAGGAGATCGCCGAGCACGTTGGCGGCGTCGCCGATGATGGGAACATCGACGCGGATGTTCTTGTTGATCGAGGAGGGATCGATATCGATATGGATTTTCTTCGAGCCCGGCGAAAACGCGTCGGTGCGCCCAGTGATGCGGTCATCGAAGCGCGCGCCTACGCACAGCATGACGTCGCAATCATGCATCGCCATGTTGGCTTCATAGGTGCCGTGCATGCCGAGCATGCCGAGCCAGTTCTTGCCCGACGCCGGATAGGCCCCGAGCCCCATCAAGGTCGAGGTGATCGGAAAGCCCGTGACCTCGACCAGGTCGCGCAACAGCTTTGAGGCCTCGCGACCGGAATTGATGACGCCGCCGCCGGAATAGATCACCGGGCGTTTGGCGGAGGCGAGCAATGCCACCGCTTTTCGAATCTGCGTCGGATCGCCCTTGACGCGCGGCGCGTACGACACATGCACGTCGGACTTGCGCGGCGGGTGATAGGTGCCGGTCGCGAACTGCACGTCCTTCGGCACATCGACCACCACGGGACCGGGACGCCCGGTGCTTGCGACATAGAAAGCCTCGTGCAGCACCTTGGCGAGATCGTTCACGTCGCGCACCAGCCAGTTGTGCTTGGTACAGGGCCGGGTGATGCCGACGGTGTCGCATTCCTGGAACGCATCGTTGCCGATCAGATGGGTAGGAACCTGCCCGGTAATGCACACCAGGGGAATCGAATCCATCAGCGCATCCGTGAGCGGCGTCACCATGTTGGTGGCGCCGGGCCCGGAGGTCACCAGCACCACGCCCGGCTTGCCGGTCGAGCGTGCATAGCCTTCGGCAGCGTGGCCGGCGCCCTGCTCGTGCCGCACCAGGATGTGCTCGACCTCGCTCTGCTGGAAAATCTCGTCATAGATCGGAAGCACCGCGCCGCCGGGATAGCCGAAGATGTGCTGGACGCCATGATCGATCAGCGCGCGCACGATCATCGCGGCTCCCGTCATCTGGTTCGGATCGTGGCTCTTGTCGCTCATGGCTGGCTCCGGATGCGCTGCTCTCAGGCGGCTTCTTGGTTTGGAGGGTAGAGGTAGCGAGGGTAGAGGTGGATTGTCTGGAAAATAAAAAGGGGCCCGAAAGAGGCCCCATGCACACCGCCCGATTTTGGATGGCCTCTAGCCATCCCCGGCGGTGCGCCTGGGTACGACGACGATAAGCAGTTTGGTAATTTTATTACGCATAGGACCGCTCGGGCTTCCCAAAGGTTGCGCGAACATACTGCCCGAGCCTTGAAAGTCAAGTCACGGGCAGCCATCGCCGCTCGATTCCAAGCTTAGCGGGCTTCCCGGCCTTCGGCGAGGGTGAATTTTGGGTATCCAGCCATGCGGCTCCTCCCGTCGCCGTCATTCCGGGGCGCGCGCAGCGCGAACCCGGAATCTTGAGATTCCCCGATCTGCAATTGCACATCTGAGGTCCGCTCGTTTCACGAGCGCCCCGGAATGACGATTGAGAGCCACTCCCCCGCCGCCTCCGGCTTCACCCAGGCAAATTCCGGCAGCTGATGCCGGAACCAGGTGAACTGCCGCTTGGCATAATGGCGGGTATCGGCGCGGCCTATTCCTGCGGCTTCTTCAAGCGTGATCTCGCCGCCGAGGTGACGGATCAGCGCCGGCACGCCATGGGCCTTCATTGCCGGCAGCAGCGGATCGAGGTGCCGCGCGGCCAGCCGCGCGACCTCTTCCAGCGCGCCGCCCTTCAGCATCGCATCGAAGCGCGCATCGATCCGCGCGTAGAGCGGGTCTCGATCCGGTTCGAGAAACAGCGCGCTGAATGATCCCTGCGGCAACAGCGGCGGCAGGCCGTCGCGGTGCCAATCGGACAGCGAACGCCCAGTAGCTTCGACCACTTCCAGCGCACGCGCGATGCGGGTGCGATCGCGCGGTTTCAAGCGCTCGGCGGCAGCGCCATCGCGCCGCGCGAGTTCGGCGTGCAGCGCTTCGACACCATCGCGCTCCAGCCGCGCGCGCACGGCCTCGCGCACTTCAGCCGGGATCGGCGGCACCGCCGACAGACCGCGCGTCAGCGCCTTGAAATAAAGCCCCGAGCCGCCGACGAAGATCGGCAGGCGACGTTGCGCGCGCGCTTCCGACAGCACTTTGGCGGCATCCACGACCCAGCTTCCTGCGGAAAAATTCACCGCGGCATCGACGTGACCATAGAGCCGGTGCGGAACAAGCGCTTCTTCTTCCGCCGTCGGCCGCGCCGTGATGATCCTGAGGTCGCGATACACCTGCATGGAATCGGTATTGATGACGACGCCGCCGGTTTTTTGCGCAAGCGCAAGCGCCAAGGCCGACTTGCCGCTGGCGGTCGGCCCTGCGATAAGCACGGCATTGCTGTCCTTCAGGTTCGAACTCACGCCATGTCTCTCGTCGCCACGCTGATCTGTAATCCCGCCAATCCCGCGCTCGATAGCACGGTGATCGATGGCGCGCGCGCCATTTTGCCCTCGGCCGGCCCGGCGCGGTGGCTGTTCGACGAAGTGGCGGTCGACATTCCCTTCGTCGCCGAGGGCAACGTCCACGCGATCGAAGCACACCTGCGCGAAGTGCGCGGCGACCTGCCCATCGATATTGTCGTGCAGCCTCAGGCGGCCAGGCGCAAGAAGCTTTTTCTCGCCGACATGGATTCCACCATGATCGGCCAGGAATGCGTCGATGAGCTCGCCGACTTTGCCGGCCTGAAGGCGCATGTCGCCGCCATTACCGAACGCGCGATGCGCGGCGAGATCGCGTTCGAACCCGCGCTGCGCGAGCGCGTGGCGCTGCTCAAGGGCTTGCCCGTCAGCGTGGTCGACGACGTCCTCAAAGACCGTATCACGCTGACGCCGGGCGGCCGCGAGCTGGTCGCGACCATGCGCGCCCATGGCGCCTGGACCTGCCTGATCTCCGGTGGCTTTACCCTCTTCACCAACGCGGTCGCCGCGAAAATCGGGTTTCAGGAAAACCGCGCCAACGAACTGATCGTCGACGACGCTAAATTGACCGGCGAGGTCGCCGAGCCGATTTTGGGTCGCGCCGCGAAACTCGCGACGCTAACGGAACTGCGCGAATCCTTCGACCTCGATGACATCGACACGCTGGTGGTCGGCGACGGCGCCAACGACCTCGGCATGATCGAGCAGGCCGGCCTGGGCGTCGCCTACCACGCCAAGCCCGCTGTCTCCGCCGCCGCGGCGGCGCGGATCGATCACGGCGACCTCACCGCGCTTCTGTATGCGCAGGGGTATCGAAGGGACGAATTTGTGGAGACCTAATCCCCGGCCTCGTCCTACTGCACGCTCAGCGCCACGAAGCGCAATTCGCCGTCGGCGTTGGAAACCAGAAGCAGCACGGATTTCTTGCCGTCCTTCTTCAATTGCTCGACGCGCTTTTTGATGTCGGCGGCGTTGCTGACCGCCTCCTGCGCCACCTCGACGATGACCTCGCCCGGGCTGAGCCGCTTCTCGGCGGCATCCGAGGTGCCGTCGACATTGGTGATGATGACGCCCTTGACGCTGTCCTTGATCTTGTAGCGGCTTCGCAGGTCCTTGCTCAGCGTCGCGAGATCGAGGCCGAGCGCCCGTTGCGTCACCGGCTTTTCCGCAGGCTCAGGCGACTTGATCGCCGCCGGCACCGGCTTGTCGTTATCCTCCAGGCGGCCGAGCGTAACCTTCTTGGTTTGCTCTTCGCCCTTGCGGATGATGACGACATCGACCTCCTTGCCGACGGCGGTGTCGGCGACCACGCGCGACAGGTCTTTCGGTTCCTTGATGTCCTTGCCGTCGAACTTGACGACGACGTCGCCGGGCTCGATGCCGGCGGGCTTCGCCGGGCCCTTGTCCTCGACGCCGGCAATCAGGGCGCCGCGCGCGGGCTTGATGTTGAGGCTTTCGGCGATCTCGTCGGTGACCTGCTGGATACGGACGCCGAGCCAGCCGCGGCGGAGCTCGCCGAACTGCCGGAGCTGATCGACCACGCCGGCCACGGTCTTGGAGGGCACCGCAAAGCCGATGCCGATCGAGCCGCCGGTCGGCGAGATGATCAGCGTGTTGACGCCGATCACTTCGCCATCGAGATTGAACAGCGGGCCGCCGGAGTTGCCGCGATTGATGGCCGCGTCGGTCTGGATGTAATTGTCATAGGGGCCCGAGGCGATGTCCCGGTTCCGCGCCGAGACGATGCCCGCCGTCACCGTGCCGCCGAGGCTGAACGGATTGCCGATCGCGATCACCCACTCGCCGAGGCGCAGCTTGTCGGAATCGCCGAATTTCACCGCGACCAGCGGTTTCACCGGCTTGAACTTCAGCACCGCAAGGTCGGTCTTCTTGTCGACGCCGACCAGTTCGGCCTTGATCTTGGTGCCGTCGTTCATGATGACGTTGATCTCGTCGGCGTCGGCAATGACGTGATTGTTGGTCACGACGATTCCCGACGTGTCGATGATGAAACCGGAGCCGAGCGAGTTGGTCTTGTGCGGCTGCATATCGCCGCCCCTCGGGCCGCCCGGACCGCCACGGCGGTTCTTGAAGAAATCATCGAAGAATTCCTCGAACGGCGAGCCCGGCGGCAATTGCGGCGTCACGCCCCTGCCCTCGCCGCCAGGACCGCCCTTGGCTTCGACGGTTTGCGAGGTCGAGATATTGACCACCGCGTCGATCACTTTCTCGGCAACGTCGGCGATACCCTCGGGACCGCGCGCCAGCGCGGGCGCCGACGTCAGGATACTCGCGGCGCCAAGGCCCACGCCAAGGCCTACGCTAAGGCTAGCGCTGAGGCAGATCGCGGCCATCAGCGGGCGCAGGCGATGGCTCAGGGCTGGGGTCGCAACGGTCATATCAGTTCTCTCTTCTCAAAACGGGCAAATTTGATGTCCACAGTGCGCCCGAACGGGGTGACCGTGCAAGCGTTTGAGCCCAGCATTTCGGCGAAATACAGACGCCGCCGCTCACGATGAGGTCGATAGAATCGCATTTATGGAACGAGGCGGAACCAGCCGCGGGTAGTCCGCCCTACCGTCGGACCACCCATATCAGGAGCAACCCCGCCACCGCCGAGCCGATGCCGACCGCCCTGAGAATGTTATCCGGGGTCGAGAGCGCGCTCTTCATCGCCCGGCGCATCCACGCCGGGCTCGCCGCGAACATCAGGCCTTCAAGCACAAACAGAATTCCCACACCGATGAGGAAGTCGGCGAACGCTATGGACCTCATCGGACTGAAACCTCCCGTTTGATTCTTGCTTTCATTGAGGCCGAAGCGGGGTTCCGCTCCGGCTTTTGTCCCGGCCGTTGCCGGCGCTTACGGCTTCGGCGTTGCCGCTGCTGCAGCCGCCGCCACAGGCGGCTTGCCGGAGGCATTGCTGAAGAATTTGAAGAAATCGGAATCCGGCCGCAGCAGGAAGCGCGTGTCGTTGCTCTTCAGCCCGTTCTCATAGGCCGTCATCGAGCGGTAGAACGCGAAGAAATCGGGATCCTTGCCGTAGGCTTCGGCAAACAGCCGGTTGCGTTCGGCATCGCCGTCGCCGCGCACCTGTTCGGCGGTCGAATTGGCTTCGGCGACGATCACGGTCGCTTCGCGGTCGGCATTGGCCCTGGTCTCCTGCGCCTTCTGACCGCCTTGCGCACGGAACTCGGCGGCTTCGCGCTGCCGCTCGGTCTGCATGCGCTGGTAAACTGCCTGGCTGTTCTGCTCGGGCAGATCGGCGCGCCTGATCCGCACGTCCACCACCTGGATGCCGTAACCACCGGTCTCATGATCGAGCTGGTCGCGGATCCGCGCCATCAGGGCTTCGCGCTCGTCGCGCACCACCTGGATGAAGGTGACCTCGCCGAGCACGCGGCGCAGCGATGCATTCAGCAGCGTCGTGAGCTGGATGTTGGCGGCCTGGATCGTGCCGACGCTTTGATAGAACTGCAGCGCGTCCTTGATGCGATAGCGGGCGAAGGCGTCGACCACCAGACGCTTCTGGTCCGAGGCGATCACTTCCTGCGACGGGTTTTCCAGATCGAGGATGCGCTTGTCGATGTCGATCACGGTGTCGATGAACGGCGCCTTGAAGTGCAAGCCGGGATCGGTGACGACATCGACGGGCTTGCCGAGCCGCACCACCAGGGCCTGTTCGGTCTGCGTGACCGTGAACACCGAGCCGTAGCCGATGATCACCAGCACAAACAGCAGGAACAGCGCGACAATACCTGTGACGGGGGATCTCATCGGGTGCCTCCGCTCGGCTGTTGCTGCGGCTGGGTCGTTGCCGTTGGGGCCGGACGCCGCGCCGTCAGCTCGCTCAGGGGCAAATAGGGCACGATGCCTTGCCCGGACGACGATCCACCACCGTCATAGACGAGCTTGTCGGAGGAGCCGAGGATCCGCTCCATCGTCTCCAGATAGATGCGCTGGCGGGTGACGTCGGGCGCCTTCTTGTATTCGTCGTAGACCTTCAGGAAGCGCGCGCTCTGGCCCTTGGCTTCGGCGACCGCCTGCTGCTTGTAGCCCTCGGCGACCTGGATGATCTGCGCGGCGCGTCCCTTGGCGTCGGGAACGACGCGGTTGGCATAGGTCTGTGCCTCGTTCTGCAACCGCTCGAGGTCGGCGCGTGCCGCCTGGACGTCGCGGAACGCATCAATCACCTGCGCCGGCGGATCGACCTTCTGCATCTGCACCTGCTGCACCAGGATGCCGGAGCCGTAATTGTCCAGCGTCTTCTGCATCAGCTCCTGCACGGCCAGCTCGGTCGAGGTACGCGCACCGGTGAGGATCGGCTGAATGTTGGCTTTGCCAACTGCCTCGCGCATCGCGCTTTCGGCCACCGCTTTCACGGTGCCTTCCGGATTCTGGATGTTGAAGAGATAATCGGCGACGCCCTTCGGCTTGATCCGCCACAGCACGGTGAAATCGACGTCGACGATGTTCTCGTCGCCGGTCAGCATCAGGCTTTCCTCGGGGACGTCGCGGAAGGTGCCGCCGCGGCGGGCCTCGTCGACCCGCATGCCGATGCTCAGCGTCGAGACCCGCA
>JBKQRS010000086.1:0-13277 GCA_052143915.1 Bradyrhizobium sp. | reverse complement strand
AATGGATACGCTGAATTGGTGGTATCGGCCATCGAAATTCATGCTAGGAATGCGCGGGCTGGCCTCATCCGATCAAGCTTGTGGCGTCGGCGTCGTCAACCGGCGCACGGGACTCGGTTGCGCTGTCGCCGGCACGCCGCACCGGCGAAGTTGTACAAGCGTATGCTGAAGAAAGAACCGGAAATGAACATGCCGTTCTTCAAAGAGATGAAGATTGGGGCCTACTTGCTCAAGCAGAAACTGCTTGGCCGCAAGCGCTACCCGCTGGTGCTGATGCTTGAGCCGTTGTTCCGCTGTAACCTCGCATGCGTCGGCTGCGGCAAGATCGACTATCCCGACGCGATCCTCAATCGCCGCATGTCGGCGCAGGAGTGCTGGGATGCCGCAGACGAATGCGGCGCGCCGATGGTGGCGATCCCCGGCGGCGAGCCGCTGATCCACAAGGAGATCGGCGAGATCGTGCGCGGCCTGGTGGCGCGCAAGAAATTCGTGTCGCTGTGCACCAACGCGCTGTTGCTGGAGAAGAAGCTGCATTTGTTCGAACCGTCGCCGTACCTGTTTTTCTCGGTGCATCTCGACGGCTTGAAGGACCATCACGACAAGGCGGTCTCCCAGGAGGGCGTGTTCGATCGCGCGGTTTCCGCGATCAAGGCCGCCAAGGCCAAGGGATTCACGGTCAACGTCAACGCCACGATCTTCGACGGACATGCCGCCGAGGACATCGCCAGGTTCCTCGACTTCACGACGGAACTCGGGGTCGGCGTTTCAATGTCGCCCGGTTATGCTTATGAACGCGCGCCGGACCAGGAGCACTTCCTCAATCGTACCAAGACGAAGAAGCTGTTCCGCGACGTCTTCGCGCTCGGCAAGGGCAAGAAGTGGAATTTCATGCATTCCGGCCTGTTCCTGGATTTCCTCGCGGGCAACCAGAACTACGAATGCACGCCATGGGGCATGCCCGCACGCAACATCTTCGGCTGGCAGAAGCCCTGCTACCTGCTTGGTGAAGGCTACACCAAGACCTTCAAGGAGCTGATGGAGACGACAGACTGGGAGACCTACGGCACCGGCAAGTACGAGAAGTGCGCCGACTGCATGGCGCATTGCGGTTACGAGCCGACCGCGGCCGAAGCAGCGCTGACCAATCCGCTCAAGGCGCTCTGGGTAGCGCTACGCGGCGTGCGCACGACGGGGCCGATGGCGCCGGAGATCAGCCTCGAAAACCAGCGGCCGGCGCAGTACATTTTCTCGTCGGAAGTGCAGAAGCGCCTGTCAGAGATCCGCCGCGACGAGGCCCTCGCCGCCCAGCAGAAAGCCTCGACAGCCGCGTAGGCTCTTCAGCGCGCGGTTGAAATCGATCCCGGTCGAGACCAGCGCGCGCAGCGTCAGCGGGTTGCGCGCGAGCCCGCCCAGCACCTTGCGCAGGTCGATGTCGCCATTCGGCTTGATCGCGGCCATCGCCAGCGCCGGCAAAGCCCGCGTGGCGGGGTCGCTGATGACGCGCAAGGCCGCAAACGGAAGGCCGGCCTCGGCGGCGTAGGCGGCGGCGATATGGCTTTCCATGTCGACCGCGGCAGCCCCCGTCTCCGAGTGCAGCGCGGCCTTGACGTGCCGGGCCACGACCACCTGCTCCGCCCCCGCCAGACGCCCCCTGACGATACGCCTGCGGCCGAGTGCGACGCCGGCTATCAGATCTTCGTTCAGCTTCAGGCCGGCCAGCCAGCGGGCGTCGCCCGCCATCACCTCGGTCGCCACCACGACGTCGCCGGATTTCAATGAGGGATCCAGTCCTCCGGCAACGCCGAAGCTGATGACGCCCCTGATCGTCGTGGGGTCAAATACCGTCAGAAGCGCCCGCAACTGCTGCGGATCGCTACTGCTGCAGATGACGGTCATGCCGGGCCCAGCCGCAATGCGGGCCTCCTGCACCAGACCAGTCACAATTAGCACCGGCCGCGGGTCAATTCGGTTGCCCGTTGCCGCGCCGTTCCCCGCCCCCAATCTCACATCCCGACCCCTACCACCCTGCTGTTGGTCTTCCTCAGATTCCGATACCGCGCCAACGCCCAGAGCGGAAAGAACTTCGGATATCCATGATAGCGCAGATAAAATACCCGAGGAAAGCCCGTCGCCGTATAGCGCTGCTCGTCCCACAGTCCTTTTTGGGTCTGTGTGGCAATTAGGTACTCTACGCCACGGGCAACCGCCGGGTGCTCGACCTCGCCCGCCGCCATCAGCCCAAGCAAAGCCCATGCCGTTTGCGAGGCGGTCGTCGGGGCCCCCTCAAAGCCCTTATAACCGAGTCGGTAGCTGGTGGCATCCTCGCCCCAGCCCCCGTCGGCGTTCTGGATCGAGACCAGCCAGTCCACGGCCTTGCGGATCATGGGGTCCTGGTGATCGACCCCTGCGGCATTGAGCGCACATAGCGCCGACCAGGTGCCGTAAATGTAATTCAGTCCCCAGCGGCCGTACCACGACCCCTCCGCCAGCTGGGTCCGTCGCAGATACTCCACCCCGTCCGCGACCGCCTTGCTGCTCGCCGCAGTCTCTCCGAGTTGGGCCAGCATCGAGATGCAGCGGGCCGTGACGTCCTCGGTCGGCGGGTCGAGCAGCGCGCCATGATCAGAGAACGGGATGTTATTGAGGTAATATTCGAGATTATTGACGTCGAAGGCAGCCCACCCGCCATCGCGGCTCTGCATACCCTCGATCCATTCGCGGCCGCGGGCGATGGCGGCATCGTAGACGGGGTTTGGCTCGGCGCGACGCGCGCGATCCATCGCCATGACGACGACCGCGGTGTCGTCGAGATCGGGATAGTAGGCGTTATTGTACTGGAACGCCCAACCGCCGGGACGAACCTCCGGCCTCTTCACAGCCCAGTCGCCCTTGACGTCCAGCACCTGCTTCGGCACCAGCCAATCCAGCCCCTGCTTGGCCGGCGGCAATGCCTCCTCGCTGCCGGCTTCGATCAGGGCATGACAGGTCAGCGAGGTGTCCCACACCGGCGAAACACAGGGCTGGCAATAGGCCTCCTGCTCGCCGATCACCAGTAGCTTGTCGAGCCCCTTCCGCGTGACGGCGCGGGGCGGATAGTCTGCGCCCTTGCCGAGCACCTCGTACATCATCACGGCATTGGCCATCGGCGGGTAGATCGCGCCCAACCCACCTTCGCCGTTCAGCCGTTCTTCAATGAAGGCGACCGCAGCATCGATGGCGCGCGCGCGCAGCTTCTTTGGAAACAGCGGCTCGATCACCCGCAATACACTGTCCAGTCCGCGAAACAACAGAAACCAGCCCCAGCTCTGATGCGGCGCCTTGGCCGTCATGCCGATCGAGCGCGGATCCTGCAGGAACAGTTCATCAATGCCGACGCCGCTGACATTCTTTGCCCGCGGTTTCAAGGCCGCCAAAACCATCAGCGGCACGATCGTGGTCCGCGCCCAGTAGGAAATCTTGTTGAGATGAAACGGCGACCACATCGGCAACAGCATGATCTCGACCGGAAGCACCGGCACGCTGCGCCAGGTCGTCACCCCGAACATGGCCAGCATGAAGCGGGTGAAGACGTTGCTGTGGATGGCGCCGCCGCGCGAGCGGATCGCCTCGCGCGCGCGGACCATGTGCGGCGCATCTACAGAATCGCCCATCATCTTCAGCGCGAAATAGGCTTTCACGCTGGCGCTCATCTCGAAATCGCCGTCGTGCACCAGCGGCCAGCCACCATGAGCGCCCTGAACGCGGCGAAGGTAATTCGCGATCTTGGCTTCCAGTACGGTGTCCACCGGCTCGCCCAGATAGTGACGAAGCAGGACGTACTCCGCCGGAATGGTGCAATCGGCTTCCAGCTCGAACACCCAATGTCCGTCGGCCTGCCGGTAACCCAGCAACCCGCGCGTCGCCTGCTCGATACTCGCCTCCAGGGCGTCTCCGGCCTCGATTCCCATTGTGCTGCTTCCGGAATGCATCTCGCCCGACATCCCCGCCTTTTTCACGTCCGGTCTCAACTGGGCCACGCCTACCACCCGATCAAGCCTGCGGCATGGCGAGGACGAGATCGGCAGCACGGTTACCCGACCGCACCGATCCTTCGATAGTTGCCGGCAACCCCGTATCAGTCCAGTCGCCGGCGAGAAACAGATTTCTGTAGGCCGTCGCCGCACCCGGCCGCAGCGCATTTTGCTCCGGCGTGGCCTCAAACGTCGCGCGGCGTTCGCGCACGATCTGCCAGGGCGGCAGTTCGCCCTGTACCCCTGAGGCTTTGCAGATATCCCGCCAGATCGCCTGCGCGAGCTCCTCGCGCGGCATATCCACCAGCCGGTCGCCATTGCTGATGGTGACGGACAGGCGCTGCGGGAACGCGAACAGCCATTCCACCAGCCCCCCGACAACCCCGATCAGCGGGGGCATGTCCTTTGGCGGATCGAAGCGGAAATGGGCGTTCACGATCGCCCGGAATTTCGTCGGCGTTTTGAGGCCCGGCAGCAGCGATGCGGCCGGGCGCGGCGGAACCGCCATGATCACGGCATCGCCAGGCCCGATGGCGACGCTGTCGGTACCGAATTTGAGTTCGCCGACGCGGCCTGCCGCAACAGAGAACTCGCGCAGTTCATGGCCGAACTGGACGCTGGCGCCCTTGCCCTGCAATAGCTGGATCGCAGGTTCGACCAAAACCGCGCTGAGGCCGTCGCGCGCGACTAGCGGCCGGCAGGCCTGTCCGCCCGCGAGCAGGGTTTCCCGCACCACCGCGCCGGCAAGGCCCGCGGACGCCTCGGGCGGATCGACGTTGAGCGCCGCAAGCAATAGTGGCTGCACCAGCCGCTGATACAGCGTGCCATCGCAGGGGATGGCGTCGCCGACCAGCCTGCCCGGCGATGCCCAGATCAGAGGCGTCAACGCCAGATAATCGAGCAGGCCCGTGTCGGGGACGCGACGCGACGGGTTGAAGACCCAGAGCGGCAGCCTGCTGTCACCGAGGTCGAGCTGCCAACGCCGGCCCGTCGTCAGGTCGACAAAGGGAAACTGCGCGCGCTTCGGCCCGACCAGCCCGGCCTCGGTGCCGATCGATCTTGCGTAAGCGATCGCATGACGGTTGCCCGAGAGCAGCAGGTGATTGCCGTTGTCGATGGTCAGGTTGGTCGCCGCGTCGAAATACGAACGGCAGCGGCCGCCCGCCTGCTGCGTGGCCTCGTGGACATGCACCTTGAAATTCGCGTTCGCCAGCCGGACGGCTGCCGAGAGGCCCGAAATTCCAGCGCCGATGATGTGGGCAATTCTTTGCATCAGATAAAAGCGTAGCGAAGCACAATGGCGATCCGGGCCATCTTGTTGAGGCGAACCGGGTTGCGCGGGATAGCGAACCCTCTGGCGACAAGCAATTCCAGAATGGCGCGATAATATTTCGACATGATCCTCGGCGCGCGCACCACGCGCCGCCGATTGCGTGCCATGACCTCATCGGCCTCCTCGAAATGCGTCCGCGCCCGCCCTACCAGCGGTGCGCATACCTTCGGCAGCGCCGGATCAGCGGTGACCTTGAGCGGATCGGTTGAGGTGATGCCGGCATGCAGCAATCCTTCGAGCGGCAGATAGAGCCGGCCGAGATGCGCGTCCTCATCGATGTCGCGCAGGATATTCGTCAACTGCAGCGCACGGCCAAGATGATGCGCAAGCAGGATTCCATCGTCCCGCGGCAGACCGAACACCCGCACCGACAGGCGTCCGACGGCGCTGGCCACGCGATCACAGTAAAGATCGAGCGTCGCAAGGTCGGGCGCGCGGATGTCCTGCGGCACGTCCATTTCCATGCCGTCGACGATGGCCAGAAAATCCTCGCGCTGCAGGCCGAACCTTTGAACCGACGGAGCGTAGTCCCGCAACCGCGGCGGCGGATGGCCCTGATACAGCGCGTCGATGTCCTCACGCCATCGCTGCAGCGCGGCCAACCGCTCCGGCCGCGGGCCATCGGAATCGGCGATATCGTCGACCTGCCGGCAAAAACTGTAGATCTGAAACATCGCCTCGCGCTGCTCATGCGGGAGAATGCGCATCGCCGCGTAGAATGAACTGCCGGACGCCGAGGATCCGTAACTTGCATTGGCTGCCGTCGTCTCAAGCGTCATGCGCCGGCCGCCGGTTTTGAAACAGGCCGACGTCCGACCGCCCGCCGGGTCAACTCGCCGGCCACCCCGCCGAGGCTGTAGGCGAGCAGTTCGATCGGACCGAGATGCACCTTCTCGCTCAGGGGATCGCGCACTTGCAGCAGACGAACGATTTTGTCCGCGAAAGCCTGAATCACGGAGATCTCGAGCGCGAGCCTGAAATCCTTCACCTCGGCACTGAGCGATTTGCTTTCCTCGAGCAGGTTCTTCGTCAGCGCGGCGAGCGAATGCAGGCATTGCAACAGCGGCGCCGGCGCGCGGGCCTCTCCGAGATGTTCGACCGAGGCCCCGACTGTGGCGAGCGCGTCGCGCGGAAGATAGACGCGGTTGAGATTCTTGTAGTCTTTGCCACAGTCCTGAAGATGATTGTTGATCTGCAGACCGGCGCAGAGCGCATCCGACGCACCCCAGGTCGACGTGCTCTCGCCGTGGACGTCAAGCATGAACCTTCCGACCGGCATCGCCGAGTATCGGCAATAATGGATCACTTCATCCCACGTCTCATAGCGAAGCTTGGTCACGTCCATCCGAAACGCGATCAGAACGTCAAGCGCATGACGCGGCGGCATCGACCGCTCGGCCAGCGCGCGCCGCAGATTGAGTGCCTCCGGCTGGCTGTCGCCGTTGCCCAGGAGCTCGGCTTCAAGCAGATCGAGATAGGCCAGCTTTTCGTGCTCGCTGAGCGTGGCATGATCGGCGATGTCGTCGGCAGTTCGCACAAAGTTGTAGAATGCGAGGATCAGCGCCCGATGGCGCGGGTGAATGATCCACGACGCGACCGGAAAATTCTCGTCGCGGTGAGTCTTGCCGGATCGCAATTCGCTCGCGGTGGTCATAAAAAAACTTGCTACACTCTTCTGGGCTTCGCATGCCCCATGCTTCTAGGCTTCGCAATGGGTTCGCGCATGCGAACGGATCGCATGCCCCATATAGGGGAATACGGTACCAAAACCAATGCCTTCTGCGGTTTCTCGCGGATCCGGCCGCAAGCACATTTGGGGCCGATAACGGGCCCCCGGCGGCGCTGATGGCTGCGAGGACGCTTACTGCCCGTGGTCTACCAGAACCTTATTGCAGGCCATGGTCAACTTAGGGCGAACTTGCTGAAGGCAGGCCAGAACGGTCAGGTCGTCATCATTCATGACGGTACGACAATATTTTTGGACATCGTGAGCACAGGCCTTTTGCTCCTCCGGTGTGCCGCTACGCTGCTGCTGCGGCGTTGGCTCGGCGATGGCCCCGGTGGGGGCCGACAGCGACAACAGGGTGACTACCAGGAAAAAGTTACGCATCGTGGTCCTTTATTCTGAAGGCAGAGAATTCCAACCCGAATAACGCTGGCATCACCGGGGCGGACTAATGCAGACGCCGCAAACGGCTGCGGCGAAAGCAACAGAAGCGCCGCCAAATGCGGCCAAATTTACGGCGACCCCCTCACGAATTGCAGCTGCTGAGGGTCGCTCCGGTGGATCGCATAACCGATTGGTATTACACCGCATTTTCTGGAAGATCTCTTCGCGCGATGACTCGCGCTTGGCGAGACGCCCACGATATCCGAAGTTTTGCAGGTTTCGCGAGCGAAAAATGCAGCTCGCGTAATTCGGCCCGCGCATTTTTCGAAGGCTGATGCAAATCTGTCGCGATCGGATAGCGGAACTGCGATTTGTCATTTGAACCAAACCTGCCGCGGCGACACCAAACCTTCAGCGCGGCGAAGACGTGTCGCGCATGGGAACGCTACATTTGAATGGGATACTTGAAATGAAACTGCTTGGCTCCAGCCTGTTTGGACAGGCCATGAAGGCTGCCGCCGTCGTCGCAGCTCTGATGCTGTCGGTGTCGGCCGGCCATGCCCAGTCGCGTCCGTTTGCCGGTTTCGATGGCGCATGGTCTGGCAATGGCACGGTTTCTCTCTCTGACGGTTCGACCGAGCGAATTCGTTGTCGGGCCGACTATAAGGTCAACGGCACCGGGCAGGGTTTGAAGCAAAGCCTGCGTTGTGCCAGCGACAGCTACAAATTCGACTTGAGCAGCGATGTTACGAGCCAGGGTGAGCGAATTTCCGGCAACTGGACTGAGGCAAACCGCAATATTTTCGGCAATCTGCAGGGAACAGCCGGCGGCGGCAAGATCGACGTGCTCGTCGAGGCGCCTGGATTCACCGCAAGTCTGATGTTGCGGACCAGCGGCAACAGGCAGACCGTTCAGATCAGTTCCAAGGGCGACATCAGAGGCGTATCGATTACGATGGTGAGGAGCTAACGCCCCTCTATCCATTCGTTCCGGATTGCTCGGCCGGCTTCGCGGGACCTGCCGACCCGCGGAGTCGCTGTGACAGATTGATCAGGAACATCGCCGTCGGCCGCAGGATGAAAAGATCGGCCACCAGCGCCGCGACCATTGAGAAAGCACTGAGCCAGCCGAACAGCCGCAGCGACGGCAGGTCGGAAAACACCGTCACCACCAGACCGCAGGCCAGCACCACGGTGGTCAGGATCAGCGCCGGTCCGACCAGCACGGTGGCGCGCTCGACCGCGAGTTCCGGACTGACGCCCGGTTTGGACTCCAGTCTAAGCCGGTTGAGGAAGTGGATCGTGGCGCTCAGCCCCAATCCAAACGACACCGTCAGCGCAACGACGCTCGCGAATTGCAGTCCCTCCCCCAGCAACCACAACACCGTGCCCGACATCACTACCGGGAAGATCCCCGGCAGAATGCATGAGAACATCACCACCACCGAGCGGAAAGCGAGTCCGATGAAGACCGCGACCAGCGCGAACTCGATGGTCAGGCCGCGGTTGAGCTTTTCGATCATGTTGGCGCTGTTGCGCGCGGCGATCGCGGAAAGACCCGTGACTGCAATCTCGTAGCCGGGATGCGCCTTGCGCACCGTGTCCAGCAAGTGATCGAGGTTCTCGACCACCGGAAGAATCTGACTGGAATCGAGGTCCGGCACCCTGCCCGACACCACAACGGCATCTTGATCGGCCGAGATAAAGCGCCGCACCAGATATTCCGGAATCACGCTGACATATTCCTTCAAGGTCGCGACGTCGGAACTGCCGGCCTTTTCGGCGAGCCAGCGTCGCAACGTTTCCAGTGACCAGACATTGCCGACGCCCGCCTGCTTCTCCACCTGCGCGTGAACATCGGCGATGGTTTGCAGCGTTTCGGGAGAATACAGCGAAGCGCCCTTGGGGAATTCGATCAGGACGTCGATCGCATTGGCGCCGGTCAGCTTGGCGTCGAGACGCCCGCTTGCCGCCACCGCCTGCTGCTTGTCGGGCACCTGGTCGGCCAGCCGGTAGCGCGGCTCAAGATTGGCATAAACCACAGCCAGACCGCCGACGAACAGCACCGCGATCAGGCTGAACAGGCCGGGACGGCTGACCATGCGCACCGCGATCCAGTAGCAGAAATTGCGCAGCATCTGCACGCCGGCGTCGGCGCCCTGGAATTTGACGGCAAAAATCTTTTCATTCCGCACAAACAGCACGCCGAACACCGGCACCAGCGAAAGCACGGCGAGCAGCGCGATGATGGTAGCGGCAAGCCCCGCCTCGCCGAATTTGCGGATCAGGTCGGAGTCCGAAAATTGCAGGGCGATAAAGGATATGCCGGCGGTGCCGTGGGTGAGTACGCAGGCAGGTCCGACCACCAGCACCGCGTTCCGGAATGCGGTGAATTTATCCTGGCCCGCGATCAGACGGTCGCGCGCAGCAAACGTCAGCTGCATCGAGTCCGAAAAACTGATCACCATGATCAGCGGTGTCATCACGTTCAGGAACATATTGAGGTTGAAATTGGCCCAGCCGAGGCCGCCGAGCGCGAGCAAGATCGCGATGATCGGCGGGAACGCGGCGACCACCATGAACGATATCTTGCGGAAGAAGATGATGGCGATGATACAGCCGGCCAGAATGCCGAGGACATTATAGGTCAACCCGTCGCGCTCGACCGCGTTGCGTATTTCGAGCTGCATCACGGGAACGCCAGATAGTTCCACGTTGAGTCCGGTGTCCGCGAGGTCATCGGCCATCAGCTTGCGAATATCGCCGATCGTCTGGCCGAGCTTGCTGCTGGCGACGACCTGCGGTTCGAGCGACAGCACGATCAGCGCCAGCGTGCCATCCTCCGACAACAGCTTGCCGCGAATGAGCTCGTTGGTTTTGACGGTCGCGATGAACTTGTCGTAATCGGGCCCTTGCGGCAGTTCCGACGGGAACAGCGCCGCCGGCAGCTTGCCCGGCGCCGGCGCCTGACGCGCCGAGAACAGCGAGATCAGGCCGCGCGTTCCCTCCACGAGTTGCAGATCAGTGATGAAGTCGCGCAGCTTCTCGAGATTGTCGCGCGCCAGAAGCTTCTTGCCTTCGACCACCACCAGCACGTCGAACTCGACCGCAGGGAAGCGCTTGATTTCCGATTCGTATTGCCGGTACTCCTTCGAATTCGACCGGAACAACTGGCTCAGCGAATCGTCGATCTTGATACGCTCGATTCCGAAGATCGCCCCGACGATCAGCGCCACCAGAATGATGCAGGACACGATCGGCGCCTGAACTGCGATGAGCCCCAGCCGCTCCAGTCCGAAGGCGATGCTCGCGGTCGGCCGCTGCTCGACTTTCTCGACGTGGACCTCGCTGTCGCTGTTCTTCTCGAGCATGCCTTGTCCAATTCTCACATCAGCTCAAATACCCGGCAAAAGTCCAGGAAAGCGAATCAGGTCTGAAACAACCTTGTCTAAAGGACACCATCCTCTAAATGACACTAGCCCTTGAAAACACGCGGTAAATTTGCCGCGAGAGGTGTAGCAGGTCTATACCGTATCTCGCAAGCGCGCCCGGCACGCGCAAGTGGCGCGCATGCAGCGATCGCAGGTCTCACATCTCGGATTTGTCATGCTGGCTTGGGCTTGCGGTGATACTGCGAGGCATTCGGCTGCCGCTTTCGTCCTTTAGCGCCACGCCGGTCAATTCCCGGGCGAGGCCTTCGCGAATCAACCACGCGATCCTGAAAGCGGCTTCATCATAGCCGAGCCCGGCGCGATGGATGTTGGAAATGCAATTGCGCTTTTCGTCAGTAAGGCCAACCCTGGGGGCGAAGGTCAGGTAGACCCCGAGGCTGTCGGCGGCGGAAAGGCCGGGCCGCTCTCCAATCAGGACCACGACCATGGGCGCCCCCAGAATGGCGCCGATCTCGTCGCCCAATGCGACCCGCGCCTGCGATGCAACCACGGCATGGCCGATCTCGATTGCATCGCCGGCCAGTTGTGGAACGAGGCTGCGCAGGAGTGCAATAGCGTGCGCATTGACCGCCGCCGGCGAAAGGCCGTCGCCGACAACAATCGCCAGCCGGCGCGCGCCACCGGCGCGGCTCGCCAACAGGTGCTGCGAATCCGGATCGAGCATGCGGCCGAGGTCCGGACGTCTGAGATAATCCTTCCGGTTACGGGCGCGACTTGAGACACTGGAGACCTCCAGACCTAGCTCGCCAAGGCCCCGCATCATGGCTGATACGTCGAACCCGGCGTGGACAGCATCACGGGCGCGTGCGTGGTCCAGCGTGAATTCGAGCAATGCCTTGGTCGGCAGGCTTGCCCCGGCGAGGCCAAGCCCGACACGCGCCGGGGTCAGGTCCCGCAGGTCCCCGATCGAACGGGGCGACGGCGCCGGTGTCTTCATTCGTGATTACTCTGCAGGAACCGACGCCTCGCGCAGCCGCATCGAGTAGTTTGACGCATTGTGCCGACCGCCCGAGGCCGCGCGTGCAAACATGATCAGGTGATGACCGACGAGCATCGAACTGATGAGATATTCGACTTCACCGCGGGCAAGACGCCGCAAGGCGAATTTCCAGAATTCGATTCGGTAATCGCCGAGAACACCCACCTTCCAGAAGATATTGCGCAGCATCGTCAGACCGAGCTTGATGTTTTGCCACGACGCCTGTTGCCGCGACGGCGGCCGCTTGACCTGGTTCGGATAGGTTTCGCGGATCTGATATTCGTAGCGCTCCAGGAGCTTGCCAGGTTGATAGGCGCTGCTCATGCAGGCGCGCCAGCTCTTCACGACGTCTTCGTACGGCAAGTGAAAATCGACGTTGGATTCACGTCCTTCGTCCTCGATCAGCCGGTTCTCGCGCATCAGCCGATCCCATAGCGGCGTCTTCGGAAGCGCCTGCAGCAGGTTGATGGTCAACAGCGGGATTTGCGACGCATCGATGAACTCGAGCAGGTGCGCTCCGGTTTCGGGCTTGTCGGTGTCGAGCCCGAGGATGATTCCGGAAACGACCTCCATGCCGAAACTGTTGAGCGTCCGGATCGCCTCCATGATGGGGACCATCATGTTGTGATCCTTGTGCATGGCCTTCAATGCCACGGGATCCGGCGTCTCGATGCCGCAGAAGATCGTCGAGAAGAACGCCTCACGCATTCCTGCCAGAATCTCCGGACGCTTGGCGATGTTCAGCGTCGCCTCGCAGGAGAAGCGCAGGACATAGCCGGTTTTCTTCTGCCATTCGATCAGATGCGGCAGCAGATCGAGCGCGGCCTTGCGGTTGCCGATGAAATTGTCGTCGACGAAGTAGACCGAACCCCGGATGCCGCATTCGAGCAGTTTATCGAGTTCGGCGGTGATCTGCTGTGGGGATTTCAGACGCGGATTGCGGCCATAGAGTCCCGGGATATCGCAGAACTCGCATTGATAGGGACACCCGCTCGAATACTGGATGCTGCCGAGGAAGTATCTTTTGAGCTCGGCAAGCTCGTAAGCCGGAAGCGGAAACTTTGTCATGTCGAGGCGGTCGGCGGTCTTGAGGACCACCTGCTGCTCGGGGCGGGACGGATCACGCGCAAGCCGCGCAATCAGCTCGTCAGTGGCATCACCGAGCTCGCCGACATGAAGGTAGTCGAACGAAGGATAGTAGTCCGGACAGGCGCTGACCGAAGGCCCGCCGATCGCCACCGGCAGATCATACGCATGCGCCCGGCGGCAGATATCGTTCATCTGCTGGCGCTGGATATGCATGCCGCTGACGAGCACAGCCTCCGCCCATTCGAAGTCCTCGGTCGTGGCTGCGCGGATGTTTTCGTCGATGAACCGGACAGGCCAATTCGCA
>JBKQRS010000085.1:0-7670 GCA_052143915.1 Bradyrhizobium sp. | reverse complement strand
CCGTCATGTCGGGCACCAGCTTGACGTGCTGGAACGTGCGGGCGACGCCGCGCCGCGCGATTTCCTTCGGCGGCGCGTGTCCGATCGGCCGGCCGAACAGCGAGATGGTGCCGGCGGTGGAGGTGAGCACCCCGGTGATCAGGTTGAAGGTGGTGCTCTTGCCGGCGCCATTGGGGCCGATCAGGGCGACGATTTCGCGCGCCTTTACGTCGAAGGAGACGTTGTTGACCGCGATCACGCCGCCGAACTGCTTGCGCGCATGGTCGACCTGCAGCAGGACGTCGGCGGCGGCCGCGGTCCTGGCGCGTGGAGGGGAGGCAAGCGAAGTATCAGGCCGCTTGCGGGCTGGCTTGAACGGCACGTGGGCGATCAACCAGGGCCAAACGCCGGCCGGGGCCAGCTGCAGCAGGATGACCAGCAGGATGCCGAACACGATGGTTTCGAGCTGACCCTCGCCGTGAAAGACAAGCGGCAAATAGCTCTGAAGAATTTCCTTCAGGATGACGACGATCGCGGCCCCCAATACGCCGCCCCAGACATAACCGGCGCCGCCGACCACCGCGATGAAGAGATATTCGATACCGGCCTGTGCCCCGAACGGGCTAGGATTGGCGGCGCGCTGAAAATGCGCATAGAACCAGCCTGACAGTCCGGCCAGCACGGCCGCGTAAATGAAGACCAGAAGCTTGGCGCGCGGCGTCTGGATGCCGAACGCCTCGGCGGCGACATGTCCGCGCCGCAACGCGCGGATGGCGCGTCCGGTGCGCGAGTCCAGCAGGTTCATGGTGAGCAGCGCGCAGAGCAGGACCGCGATCCAGATCGCGAAATAGATCGTTCCGGGATCGATCATCTTGAGCGAGCCGATCACCAGTGGCGGGATGCCGGAGATGCCGTCATTGCGGCCGAGGAATTCGAGCTTGCTGAACAGATAGAACAGGCCGAGGCCCCAGGCGATGGTGCCGAGCGGCAGATAGTGACCCGACAGCCGCACGGTGACGAGGCCGAGCGCCACCGCGGCGATGCCGCTCACCACGAGCGAGGCCGGCAGCGTCAGCCATGGCGAGAGGCCATAAGTCGTCGTCAGCACCGCCGTGGTGTAGGCGCCGAAGCCGCAAAACGCCGCCTGGCCAAACGATGTCAGACCGCCGACGCCGGTGAGCAGCACAAGTCCCATCGCCACCAGCGCGGCGAGGCCGATATTGTCCAACAGCACAATCCAGAACGGCGGCATGCCCGGGATGAACGGGATCACCGCCATCACAAGCGCGAACAGGGTGATGGGTAGCCGCTGCCCCATCGCGATCAATCCTTCTCTTCCTCGACCGCGGGCGCTGCCAGCGACCGCAACAAAAGAACCGGAATGATCAGCGTGAACACGATGACTTCCTTGAAATTGCTTGCATAGAACGAGGAGAAGGCCTCCACCCCGCCAACCAGAAGCGCCGCGAGCGCGGTCAAGGGGTAACTCACGAGGCCGCCGATGATCGCGGCAACGAAGCCTTTCAGGCCGATCAGGAAGCCGGTGTCGTAATACAGCGTCGTGATCGGCACGATCAGGATTCCCGAAATCGCGCCGATGACGGAAGCCAGCAGGAACGCGATTTGTCCCGACAGCGCGGTTCTGATGCCGACGAGGCGCGCGCCCAGGCGATTGACGGCGGTGGCGCGAAGCGCCTTGCCGGTGAGGGTAAAGCCGAAAAACAGCCAGAGGCCCGCGATCAGGGCGACCGTAATGGCGTAGACGGCGATGCTCTGGCCGGTGAAGCGCAGCGGATCGACGGTGAAGACGGCATTCGATAGTGCCGGGCCGCGCTGGCCTTCGGCGCCGAAGAACAGCAGCCCAAAACCCTGCAGCGCGAGATGGCAGCCGACCGAAGCAATCAGGAGCACCAGCACCGAGGTGTGCGCGATCGGGGCAAACGCGATGCGATAGAGAAACAACCCGATGGTCCCGACGATCAACAGCGACAATGCGATGTTGGCGGCGATCAGAGGTTGGCGGCCGGCGAGCGAATAGGTCAGGGCCAGGATCGCCGCGGGAAGCAGGATATTGAATGCGAAGGCCCGTCCGACCAGGGCGGCATGCAGCGACCGGCGGCCGGCGAACAGGTCGAGGCCAAACGCGACGATGCCCATCGCGAGTGCCAGCCGCGCCGTGCCCGGCACCTGACCGGACGACAGCGTGGCGTAGGTCAAGGCGCCATAGGTGACAAACTCGCCCTGTGGAATCAGGATGACCCGCGTGACGGCGAATACCAGTACCAGCGCAAGCCCGAGCAGCGCATAGATCGCGCCGTTGGTAATGCCGTCCTGCAGCAGGAACAGCATGATCGTCATGTTCAAGGCCGGGCGCTCCCCCTCATAGGCCGCGCGCGGCCGTGAGGCGCCGCCCGACCGTCCGACGACAGCAGTTGAAACCTGCTGCCGGTATTTGATATAGTTGATAACAATTATCGAATATAATCTCAAGCCCGGCCGTTCCCGGCCGGGCGTTTCCAGCCTACCGGGATTGCGAGCACCGAGCGATGACTGTTTCCAAAGCCGCCGCCGTCGACGCCGCCAAGGCGTCCCGCCCCGCCCGCAAGGAGCCGGCAGAGGCCGGGGCCGAAGGCGCCGCGCTGCAATTGGGCGAATTGTCCGAGTTGCTGGGCTATTCGCTCAAGCGCGCGCAATTGAGGGTTTTCGAGGATTTTCTGCGTTGCGTCGCGCCATTGCAACTGACGCCGGCGCAATTCTCGGTTCTGTTGCTGCTCGACAGGAATCCGGGACGCAACCAGACCGAAATCGCCAACACGCTCGGAATCCTCCGGCCGAATTTCGTGGCGATGCTTGATGGCCTGGAAAGCCGGGATTTGTGCGCGCGGATGCGTTCGACCAACGATCGGCGTTCGCATATCCTCGTCCTCACCGACAAGGGGCGGGCGGTGCTGGCGCGGGCGAAGAAGCTCGTCGCCGCCAAGCACGAGGCGCGCCTCAACGAGTTGCTGGGTCCCGCCAACCGTGCGGCGCTGCTTGAGATGCTGGCCAGGATCGCAAGCGAGTTTTAGAGCGTTGATGCCGCGATCAGGCTGCGACGATACGGCCGGGATCCCTTTGCGCCTCGCGCCCCGACAGAAAAAGCCGCTCGATCTCATTGGCGGGGAGCGGCCGGCTGAACAGGAATCCCTGCATCTCGGTGCAGCCTTCGGACGCAATGCTGTCGAACTGTTCCCTGGTTTCCACGCCTTCGGCAGTAGCCGTCATGGCCATGCTTTTCGCCAGCGCGGCGACGGCCCGCACGATATTGAGCGAGCCGGTGTTTTCCGTGATGTCCTTGACGAAGGACCGGTCGATCTTGATCTTGTCGAACGGAAAGCACTGAAGATAGGTCAACGAGGAATATCCGGTGCCGAAATCGTCCAGCGCGATCCGGACGCCGAGCGCCCGCAACTGGTGAAGCACGGCGAGTGTCGCTTCCTTGTTGTGTAGCAGGACGGTCTCGGTAATTTCGATCTCCAGCCGCGTCGGGTGCAGACCCGAGGCCGCGAGCGCGCCAACGATGACCTGCATCAGGCCGGGGCTGCGAAATTGCGCGGCTGAAATATTGACCGCGACGTGAAGATTGGCGGGCCATTGGGCCGCGGTGGTGCACGCCTGCCGGATGACCCATTCTCCCATCGGGACAATGAATCCGATCTCTTCGGCCAGCGGAATGAACATGGCCGGAGCGACTATCCCTTGGTTCGGATGATTCCAGCGTATCAGCGCCTCGAATCCGCTGATTTCGTTGCTCGCCAGATTCAATACCGGCTGGTAGTACAGTTCGAACTCGCCGGCCGGCAGCGCCTTGCGCAGGTCCTGTTCCATGACGCGGCGGGTTTGCATTTGCAGGTCCATCGCCTGCTCAAAGAAGCGGAAGGTGCCGCGTCCGTCGCCTTTCGCCCGGTATAGCGCAAGGTCGGCGTTGCGCAGCAGCCTGTCGGGCTTCAAGCCGTCGCCGGGGCCGACCGCGATGCCGATGCTGGCGCCGATCACGGCCTGATGGCCGTCAAGGTCGAAGGGCTCGCTCATCAAACTGATGATCTGCTGGGCGAGCGAGGTTGCCTCGGCGGGTTCCCTGATAGGAGCCTGCACGATGACGAATTCATCGCCGCCCATCCGTGCAATCGTGTCGGTCTCGCGCACGAGCCCGCGTAACCGGTCCGCGACGATCTTGAGAAGCTTGTCACCGGCGGGATGGCCAAAGGTATCGTTCACCGCCTTGAACTGGTCGAGGTCGAGATGATGAACCGCGACCATCTCCTCGCGATGAATTCGGCGACCCAGAGCCTGTTCGAGCCGCTCGTTCAGCAATACGCGATTGGCAAGATCAGTCAGCGCGTCGTGATGCGCCATATATTCGACCTTGACCTCGGACTGGCGTTGCTCGGTGATGTCTTCGTGCGTGGCAACCCAGCCGCCGTCGGGCATCGGCCGATGGCGAATCTTGAAGGTGCGGCCGTTCTTCAGTTCGACGATGCTGTCGGTGGGTTGGTTGGATACCGCAACGTTGGTGCGCCAGTGCAGGTATTCATCCCTCGACATCTCGGGAAAGCTGCCGGCTTCAAAGCGCAGGTCGACGATTTCGGTCAACGGGGTGCCGGGGCCGACGCGGTCGCGCGGAAGTTCATACATATCGACGTATTGGTCGTTGCACACGATCAGCCGATGGGCGGCGTCGAAGAAGCACAGTCCCTGCGACATGTTGTTGATCGCCGTATCGAATTGCAGATGCCGGATCCGCAGGTCTTCCTCCTGCTCCTTGCCGACCTCCAATTGCCGTTTCAGGCGAGCGCTCATTTCCTCCCGCGCAGTGATGTCTTCATGGGTGGCCATCCCGCCACCGCCGGGCAGCGGATAGATGGTAAATGCAATGATCCGGCCGTCGGCGAATTCCTGGAGAGTTGTGCCTTGGACGACGGCATTTCCGGTCAGTTCGCGGATGTCCTCGACGGGCTTCGAAAGAGTCTTAAATCCCAAATTCAGCCGGTGCTGGATAAGCTTTCTGTTCGGGGTTCCCGGCCTGACCTGCTCGGGGGCAAGTCCGTAGATTTCCATGTACCGCTTGTTGCAGAAGGTGACCTCGCCCTTGTCATCGAAGATGACGAGCCCCAACGCGAGGTTGTTGACGGCGGCTTCGATTAGCCCGTTCGGGAGAGCCGGCTCCGGATGGATGGCGCGCCCCATGGAATCGGTCATATGGCAATTCCCTGCGACAGGTTTGCAGCGTTTCCGGCGATGAACGGCCGCATATTGGAGGAGCAGGCTGGTAAATTGCAGCCTTGGGATGCCGCGATTCCGGCAAATTCCTTCGATCTCGCTGAACAAAACCTTAACGCGGGTTTGCTGGATCGTCCCGCTGGCCGGCGATGACGTCGAAGGCGGCTCTCTACGCCCCGTCTACCAAAATCACCCTGACGTCGTTGACATTGGTCAGGGTCGGACCGGTCTTGAGGAGATCGCCGGTCGCGGCGAAGAACGCGGTCGCGTCGTTGTTGGCGAGATAGGCGTTTGGATCGAGACCGAGCGATGCCATCTTGGCGAAGGTGCTTTGGTCGATGATCGCGCCCGCGGGATCGCTGGCGCTGCCGGCGCCGCCGTCCGCGCCGTCAGTATCCGCGGCCAGTGCGGAAATACCCGGCGTGTCCTTGAGCAGAGCGGCCAGCGCCAGCGCATATTCCTGGTTGGGGCCGCCGCGCCCGTTGCCGCGCACGGTCACGGTGAGTTCGCCGCCCGAGAGGATCGCCACCCGCTTGCCTTCGGCTCTCGCCCTCAGTGCGAGCCGAGCGTGATCGGCCGCCACCTCGCGGGCCTCGCCTTCGAGGTCGGCGCCGAGGTCGATGGTCGCGTATCCGGCGTTCGTCGCCACCTTGATCGCGGCGTCGAGCGAAGCCTTCGGCCGTGCGATCAGTTCGAACTGCGCCCGTGCAAAGGCGGGGTCGCCGGGCTTGCAGCTCTCGTTGGCGGGGTCGTCGAGCGCGCGGCGAACGGCATCGCCGACATCAAGGCCATATTTGGCGACGATGGCGCGGGCGTCCGCCAGCGTCGTCGGATCCGGCACCGTCGGTCCCGATGCGATCGCGGAGGGATCGTCGTGCGGTACGTCCGAGATCGCCAGCGTCACGATCTCGGCGCGTTGTCCGGCGCGCGCCAGCCGCCCGCCCTTGATCCGCGACAGGTGCTTGCGAACGGTGTTGATCTCGCCGATCGGCGCGCCCGAGCGCAACAGCGCCCGCGTCACCTGCTGCTTCTGCGCGAACGACACGCCTTCGACCGGCGCGATCCAGTTGGCCGAGCCGCCGCCCGACAACAGCACCAGCAGGAGATCGTCGGCGCCGGCGTCGTGCGCCAAACGCAGACTTTCCTCCGCTCCCTTGAGCCCGGCCTCGTCAGGGACGGGATGGCCGGCTTCGATCACCCTGATCCGCCGTGTCGGCACGCCATGGCCATGGCGGGTGGTGGCGAGCCCCGACAGCCGAGCCGGGTCAAGTCCGAGCGCGTCGAGATAATGCCGCTCTGCGGCTGCCGCCATCGCGGCGGCGCCCTTGCCGGCGGCAAGGCAGATCACCCTACCCTTAGGCGTAGGGCGCAGATGCGCCACCAGCACGACGTCGGGATGTGCGGCCGCGACGGCGGCGTCGAAAATCGCGCGCAGGAGAGGGCGTCTGTCAGTCATTACTTCACAGAATTTGGCGTTACAGAATTTGGCTTCACGGGACTTGAGGTGGAAACATGCCACGCCCTTATCCATCCGATTGCGGCAAAAGAAAACCCCCGCGGCATGCCGCGGGGGTTGTTGCGATCAGCTACGGGACGTCAGCCGCCAACGTCGCCGCTGATGATATCGCCGAACAGCACCCATCGTTCGCCCTTGAACTGCATCAGCTGAAGCTGGCTGATCGGGGCGAAATCGGTCGGCGAGGTGTTGATCTTGATGCCGGGCAGCAGCACCTCGGTACGGAAATCCTTGAGGTTTGCGGCCTGCTTCATGACGTTTTCGCGGGTGAGGTTGTCGCCGCATTGTTTCAGCACCTGAACCATCGTTTGCGCGACGCCGTAGCCGACCTCGACCGAGCCATCGAGCTTGTTGCCTTCCGGGAAGTCCTTGGCGAGGAAGTCGAGGAACTGCTTCATGCCGGGATCTTTGTCCCACTGCGGATCGGAGACGTCCTTCATATAGGCCGCGGAAATAATGCCTTGCGAGTTCTCGTAGCCGGCCGGCTTGATGACGCTGCCCACCGAGGCGGAGACGTTGTTGAGGAAATGCAGCGGCTTCCACTCGATCTCGGCGATCTTCTTGATCGCCTGAGCCGCAAATTTCGGCGTGGTGATGTTGACGAAAATGTCGGCGCCGGTGGACTTGAGCTTGACGATGTGGTTGTCCACGCTGGGTTCGGTGGTTTCATAACTTTCCTCGGCGACGATCATCGAGGCTGCCTTGGCGCCGAGGCCGTCCTTCAGGCCCTTGAGATAGTCCTTGCCGTAATCGTCGTTCTGATACAGCACGGCGATCTTGGCGTTCGGCTTCTCTTTCAGAATATACTTGGCGTAGATCCGCGACTCGCTCTGGTAGTTCGGCTGCCAGCCCATCGTCCAGGGAAAATCCCTGGGATCGTTCCACTTGGTGGCGCCGGTGGCGACGAACAGTTGAG
>JBKQRS010000084.1:0-8619 GCA_052143915.1 Bradyrhizobium sp. | reverse complement strand
GTCGAGGCGTCAGGACCACACGACTTCGCCGTCCGCAACCAGCGCGCTCGTCAGCCGCGCCACCTGCGTCCATCGCATCCCGCCTCACGTTCGTGACGATCGCGAAACGCCCCTCTTGTCGAGGCGGGACGGTTGGAATCAATAATGCTGTTTCTAGCAAAGCGCGAAGCGAAATATTTTTTCCGGATGGGCTGGACACGAATATCGACCAACAGCCCGACGGGCAAATCAGTCAACGACCACTCCGCTTCCTGGTTGTTGGAACGCGTACTTATATAAATCGGCTTTGATCGGTGTAGTTCGATCGATGTCCGCTATGCCTCGATAGCGACCAGATTCCGCAGCACGGCGAATTGGCGCGATGTGCCAATTGCGGACAATTCCGAAGCGCAAAGCTTCAAACGTGGTGTACTAGACCGTGACTCAACCCCATGTTGCGCGAACTAAATTTCGATATAGTATGTGGACTAAACGTCCGGAGTGCCTTCAGTGAGGGACTGGCTATTTCTCCTGTCACCGTGGCTTGCACTTGTCTGTCTAATAATTTGGGACACCCGCGAGAAGCCGGTCGCCTCACAGCCGCCAAGATGGAAGAGTAAGCGATGGCGCATCGCCTATCTTGCGGTCGGTTGCCTATTGGTGTCCTTCGCAAGCTTCTTGGAATGGGCGTCTTGGACACCCAACCCCCCGCCACTTTCCAAACTGTCGGAAGCTGCATCTAGACCTAGGACAGGGGTCGCTCTATCTGCGGGAGCTGGCATGGCTGGAACTGAATCTGGACCATATCCGTACGGCGCTTGTTTTCGCATTTTGGCCATTGATGGCGGAGGCCTGCGCGGAGTGATCCCGGCACGCATCCTGGAGGTTATCGAAGAGGCGACGCAAAAGCCGATCAGCAAACAATTTGACCTCATCGCCGGCACATCGACCGGAGCGCTGCTTGCTCTCGGTTTGACACGCCCTTCCGATGCGGATGCTCGCAAACCGGCGTTCCGGGCACATGATATTTTGGATTTGTACCGCAATCACGGTGCGGAAGTGTTTCCGACCTCATTCGGGTTACTCCGAACTATTCGGCGTGTCTTCAGTCCAAAATATAGTCCCGTTGGACTGGAGTCGGTGCTCCAACAATATTTCGGAGACGTACAACTTGTGGAGGCGCTCACGCAGGTTTTGGTGCCGATATATGAAATCGAAGACCATAAGCGGATTTGGTTCGATAGCGTCGACAGCCCATACTACAACCTCTACATGCGCGACATCGCCCGCGGAGCAACCGCCGCTCCAAGCTATCTGCCCCCGGCTCGTCTTGCTGTTCCACCGTACATGTCATCGAAGGGATACATTGCGGCTGTGGACGGCGGACTGTTTGCAAACAACCCCTCGCTAGAAGCGCTCAGTCAAGCCGGTTCAGAGGACGATGGTATTTTGCTGGTTTCGGTAGGCACAGGCACAAATTCGAAAAACTACTCTTTTGAGAACGCGTGGGGATGGGGCTTGGTTGGCTGGGTGAACCCGCTGCTGGAAATTGCATTCAGTGACCCAGCTATCGATAAGCAGATTAAACAGCTCATGAGCTTCCGTGATCACGACCTTTATGTCCGGCTTCAAGTCGATTTCGGACATGACCCGCTTTTATTGGATAACGCGTCGGTCGACGCCGTAGATCACCTTATTGCAGTGACGAATGACTCCTTAGAAAAACAGAACGAAGAGGTAACAAACCTAATCCATCAACTTTCGCTGCCCCGCTCGCCGCGATGCATGATGCGGCCTGGCGCGGACTATGAACGCCCGCGGGGGCCGAGAAAATCACAATGAATGTAGGCAACGGATGTCGAAGTTATGCTCGGTCGACGGACCTCACGGCGGACCACACGAAGCTGGCGGCACATATGCCCGCAGACGACCAAAAGGCGCACCTAGGAGCCCGCTGCGGGGCTCTTGTAGTATACCGAGATCGGCAGAGGTAGTCATCACGGGTGCAAGACATGTTCAAAGTTAATAGAGAAGCAAACTCGATTGAAGCTCTCGAAAACCGCTCCTTCGCGGAGCTGGGGTTTAAGGAACGGAACAATTTGCAGGAGTGGATTGCGAAGATGCCTTCGTGTCTGGGCGAAGAGCTACTGATCATTCAAAAGGAATTCGCCGGTTTTTCCGACACTCAGGAGCGTTTAGATTTGCTCGCCGTTGACAAGCAAGGATCGCTTGTTCTGATCGAAAATAAGCTTGACGATACAGGTCGCGACGTAACGTGGCAGGCGTTGAAGTACGCATCGTACTGTTCGAGTCTTTCGAAGGATAACATACGAAGCATTTTTCAGGAATATCTTGACAAAACCCAACCTTCGACGGACGCGAAATCTGCGCTCGTCGACTTTTTTGACGCTGATGATTACGAAGAGATCACCCTTAACAAGGGCACCACTCAGCGCATTATTTTAATTGCCGCGAATTTTCGTAAGGAGGTGACTTCGACCGTCCTTTGGTTGCTGAATTTCAAAATGCGCATTCAATGCTTTCGCATCACCCCATGGTCGAACGGTGCCGATAACTTTATCAATATCGATCAAATAATTCCAACGAAGGACGTTGAGGAGTTCATGATTGGACTTGCCTCTAAATCTTTGGATGAGGTCGAAGCTGCAGCAGAGGAAAAAAATCGCTTCAAAATTCGACGCCAATTCTGGAAGGAGTTGCTCAAGGTCGCGGCAAGTAAATCGCCCCGGTTTCAAAATATTTCGCCGGGCATTCAAAGTTGGATTTCGGCGGGTTCCGGCGTTCGCGGCGTCCCCTTCAACTTTGCTGCTGGAAAAGCGTACGGCAGAGTTGAACTGTATATTGACCGAGGCGAGAAGGACGAAAGCAAAGCAATATTTGATGAGCTAATTTCGCAAAAGGCGACGATTGAAAATGCGTTTGGCGGTGCGCTCACGTGGGAGAGGCTTGACGAGAAACGCGCGTCTCGCGTCAAAGCGGAAATGGCTGGGAATATTTTCGATGACGCTCATTGGCCAGCGCTCATTGAATTTATGACGAACGCGATGGTTCGGATGGAAGCGAGTTTTAAGGAGCCCTTAGCGCGGATACAGCAGAGACTCCGTGCGAAATCACAAGAAGAGCCATAATGCGTATCGGGTGCTTGCGCCCAGCGCAAGCCGTAGGGCGGATTCGATCGCCGCCGTCCGTCAGGCGATCGCCGCAAACAACTCGGCGGTGTTTTTCGCAGCGCGCAATCGCGCGAGAGTGTCAGGCGGTCTCAAGGTCCGGGCCACCAGTGCGAGCGCAGCGAGCGCTTCATTCTCCACTGCCGCAGGCAACAACAGAACGAATACGATGTCGACCGGTTGCCCGTCGATGGCGTCGAATTCGACCGGCTGCTTCAGCTTCGCAAGCAGCCCGAAAGCTCGTTGCAAATCCGGCAGCCGGGCATGCGGAATGGCCACGCCATGGCCGATCCCCGTCGATCCCAGGTCTTCCCGCTTGAGAAGGTAGGACGCGATCTTGTCGGCGGGCAGGCCGAGACCGGCCGCGGCTTTGGCCGCGAATTCCTGCAGCAAGAGCCGTTTGTTCGAGGCCCGAACGTCGATCATGACGTCCGTCGGCGAAAGCAGATCGGAGATTTTCATCGTCGCTCCAGACGGCGCATCATTAACGGCGCTGACCAGTTCGCGCCACCCCTCCGCACGAGGGGGAAGAGATCAAGACCTGCTGCCACGCATCAGTCCGGCGCGCGCAGCCGATAGCCGATGCCGGTTTCGGTCAGGACGAATTGCGGGCGCTCCGGGTCGGCTTCGATCTTCTGCCTGAGTTGCCGCACATAGACCCGCAAATACTGCGCGTCGGTCAGCTCGTCCCACAGCTCATTGAGCAGAAACCTGTGGGTCAGCACCTTGCCGGCATGCTGCACCAGCACCCGCAGCAATTCGTATTCCTTTGGCGAGAGCTTGACGTCCCTGTCGCCGACCTTGACGATGCGGCGCACCAGGTCGACCGAGAGATCGCCGGTCTTGAACACCGGGCGCTCGCCATGGACCTGCAACTGGTGCCGCAGCGCCGCGCGCATGCGGGCCAGCAACTCATCCATTCCGAACGGTTTTGTCAGATAATCGTCGGCGCCGAGATCAAGCGCCTGGACCTTGCCCGCCTCATCACCACGGCTCGACAGCACGACGATCGGAACGCTGTCGTTGCGACCGCGGATCATGCGCAGCAAGTCATGGCCCTGGATGTCGGGAAGGCCGAGGTCGAGAATGATGAGGGCGGGATCCTGCGCCAGCAATTCGAGCGCCACCTTGCCGCTAGGGGCCTCCAGAATCTCGTAGCCCTGCGTCGTCAGCCCCATCCGCAGCAATTTACGGATCGGCGGTTCATCGTCGATGACGAGTACCTTGATTGGCGCGGCGGTCATGCGGCGGTGTCCAGCATTAGACCCTCGGTTCTGATGGCATCAGAACCGAGGATTCGGTTTTTTTGTCCGACGCGTTTTCTTCACGCGAACCGGTAGCCACTTCGCTCGAAAACGCTTTGGTTTTCTTGTCCGACGCGTTTTTTTCGCGCGAACCGGTAGCCACTTCGCTCGAAAACGCTATGTTATCCGCCGGGACCGGCAATCGGATAGTCAGTACCGCACCGCTGCGATCGGCACGGTTATCGGCCGAAATCGTGCCGTGCATCGCCTCGACGAAGCCGCGGGCAATCGCAAGCCCGAGGCCGGTGCCGGGGCGGACATGGTCGCCCTTTTGGGCGCGATAGAACTTGTCGAACACGCTCTCCAGCTCGGAGCGCGGAATGCCCTCGCCTTCGTCGATGATCTGCAGGGTGACCCAAGCCTTGTCCCGCCACCCCCTGATCGAGATCGTGGTGTCCGCGGGCGCATATTTGGCCGCGTTGTCCAGGAGGTTGAAAAGCGCCTGTTCGAACAGGACCGCATCCAGCTCCAGCATCGGCAATTCGGCGTCGAGCTCGAGCGACACCTTGTGATGCGCGAGAATCTTGCCGGCGCGCCGCAAGGCGCTGCCGACGATCTCGTCGACATCGTGCCGTGCCGTATTCGGTTTGATGGCGCCGGATTCCAGCTTGGTCATATCGAGCAAATTGGCGATGAAGCGGTTGAGCCGCTCGGACTCGTCGATCACGGTAGCGAGCAGATCGCGCTTTTCGGCGTCGGTCAGACCGCCGGCGAGATCGCGTATCGTGGAAGCGGCGCCCAGAACCGAGGCCAGCGGGGTCTTGAGATCGTGCGAGATCGAGGTCAACAGCGCCGAGCGCAAACGGTCGGATTCCACGGTGCGCTTGACGCGATCCATGTCCTCGACCAGCAGCACGCGCTCGATCGCAAGCGCGCCCTGATCCACCAGCGCATCCAGCAACCGGCGCTGATCCGGCGTCAGCAGCGGCCCGGTCTTGTCGTCATCGATACCGATGACGCCGATCGGCCCTCGCCCGGTTCGCATCGGCAGGAACAGGCGCTTGGCGCCCGGCAGCGTATCCGAGCCGCGCCCGGCCGAGCGGTCGTTGTTCCACGCCCAGTTCGCGGCGGCGAGATCGGCCTTGTCGAGCTGATCTTCCGGCGGGTAGCCCGTCTTCACGGTCAGCATACCGTTCTCCGGCAACAGCAACACCACCCGCACCTTCAGCATCAACGCGATTTGATAGGCGGTCGCCCACAACACATCGTCCAGCGTCGCGGTGCCCGCGAGCTTGCGGCTGAAGGCGTAGAGCGATTCCGTGGTCCGCACCCTGCCGATCGCGGAGTCGGCCTGGGTGCGCACCCGCGCCGCGACGTTCGAAACCAGGATGGCGATCAGCATGAAGAAGAAGAAGGCCGCAACATTGGTCGGGTCGGTGATGGTGAAGGTGTAGATCGGCGGCAGGAAGAAGAAGTTGTAGCATAACGACGCCGCGACGCTGGCCAATAGCGATGGCCACAGGCCGTAGCGAACCGCAACCCCCACCACCGCCGTGAGAAACACCAGATCGACATTCTCGATGCCGAACAGCGGCTGAATCAGTTCGCCGGCGCCCAGGCCGATGGCCACGATCAATAGCGCCATCAGATAGGGCCGCGGATCGAACGGCTCGGGCCGTTCCGCCGCGCGCACGGTCTTCTTCGGAACCGGGTCGGCCGCAAGTTCCTCGCCGGCGATGACGTTGACGCTGATATTGCCGGCACGCCGCACCAGGTCATGCACCACCGAGCCGCGCCTGAGCTCGAACCACCAGGTACGCGTCGACTTGCCGATGATGATCTGGGTCACGTTGTTGGCATGCGCGAAGCTGATGATGTCGTCGGCAATGCGCCGTCCGACGCCGGGAATAGTGATGGCCTCGCCGTCGAGCGCCTCGGCGAGCCGCAGCGTATCGGCAAGCCGGTCGCGCTGCTCGTCGCTCAATTGCAGGCTGCGCCGGGTCTCGATGCTGATGGCGGTCCAGGGCGCGTGCAGCCGGTCCGCCAGCCGTTTGGTGTAACGCACGAGCCCCGCCGACCGCGGATCCTCGCTGAGGCAAACCAGGATGCGCTCGCCGGCGGCCCAGGGGCCGGCGATCGCGTTGGCCTGCATATGAGTGAGAAGCTGTTCGTCGACGCGCTCGGCGGTCCGCCGCAACGCGAGCTCCCGCAACGCGGTCAGATTGCCCGGCGAGAAGTAATGCTCGAGCGCGCGCTCGGCCTGTTTGGGGACGTAGACCTTGCCTTCCTTCAGCCGCTGAATCAGGTCATCCGGCGTCAGGTCGATCAATTCGATCGCGTCCGCCCGGTCGAACACGGAATCCGGCACGGTCTCGCGCACCCGCACATGCGTGATCTGGGCGACCACGTCGTTGAGGCTCTCGATGTGCTGGATGTTGACCGCGGTATAGACATCGATGCCGCGATCGAGCAGTTCCTCGACGTCGAGATAGCGCTTCGGATGGCGGCTGCCGGGCGCGTTGGTATGGGCGAGTTCGTCGACCAGTGCGATCTGCGGATGGCGCGCGATCAGCGCGTCGAGATCCATTTCCTCGAGAATCTGGTCCCTGTATTCGAGCCGTTTGCGCGGGAGAACTTCAAGGCCCTCCAGCAGCGCCTGCGTCTCTGCCCGCCCGTGGGTCTCGACCACGCCGACGACCACATCGGCGCCGGCCTTCAGCTTGGCGCGCGCGCTCTGCAACATCTCATAGGTCTTGCCGACGCCGGGAGCGGCGCCGACAAAGATCTTGAGGCGCCCAGCCTGACTGTTCTCGCGCCGTGCCGCTTCCAGCAGGGCTTCCGGCGAGGGGCGTTGTTCGGGATCGCGGCGCTGCTGCTGGGCCATATGAGCAATATAGTCCTCAGGGCCCGCCGGGCCTAGCTGCTGTTATTTCGGCGCAGCCGCATCCAGCGCCAGATTGAGCGCCAATACGTTAACCCTGGGTTCGCCGAGCAGTCCCGCGAGGCGGCCCGTGGTGTTTTCCGCCACCAGCTGGCGCACGCGATCCTCCGGCATATTCCGCGCCTTCGCGACGCGCGGCACCTGGAACAGCGCACCCTCGGGCGAGATGTCGGGGTCGAGGCCGCTGGCGGACGTGGTGACGAGATCGATCGGGACCGGGCCAGAGGAATTCTCCGCCTTCAGTTTGTCGACGTCTTCCTTGATCCGGTCATTGAGGGCCTTGCTGGTCGGGCCGAGGTTGGATCCGCCCGAATTGGCAGCGTTGTACGGCGCAGGCACGGTCTTGCTGGCATCGGCCGGGTCCGGCGCCGTCGTCGCCGAGGGCCGGCCATGGAAGTACTTTTCGTCCTTGAACTCCTGCCCGATCAGGGCCGAGCCGATGACCTTGCCGTCGCGTTCGATCAGGCTGCCTTGCGCCTGCTTCGGAAAGATCACGCCGGCGATTCCCGTCATGGCGAGCGGATAGCCAAGGCCCGTGATCAGGGTCAGCAGGACAAGGATGAGGATGGCCGGGCGAATTTCTCGAAGCATAATATGTCTCCTGTATTTTCGTCATTGCGAGCGGAGCGAAGCAATCCATCGGACCTCAGAAAGACTGATTGCTTCGTCGCTTTCGCTCCTCGCAATGACAGGTCAAGCCAGATGCAAGGCGGCGACGATGAGGTCGATCGCCTTGATGCCGATAAAGGGAATGATGATGCCGCCGACGCCGTAGATCATCAGGTTGCGGCGCAGCAGCGCGCCGGCCCCGATGGCGCGATACGCCACGCCTTTCAAAGCCAGCGGAATCAGCGCGATGATGATCAGCGCGTTGAAGATGATCGCCGACAGGATCGCGCTTTGCGGGCTCGTCAGATGCATGACGTTGAGCACCGCGAGTTGCGGATAGAAGGCCAGGAACATCGCGGGAATGATCGCGAAGTATTTGGCGACGTCGTTGGCGATCGAAAACGTGGTCAGCGCGCCCCGCGTCATCAGAAGCTGTTTGCCGATCTCGACCACCTCGATCAGCTTGGTCGGGTTGGAATCCAGGTCCACCATGTTTCCCGCTTCCTTGGCCGCCTGCGTGCCGGTGTTCATCGCCACCGCCACATCGGCCTGCGCCAGTGCCGGGGCGTCATTGGTGCCGTCCCCGGTCATCGCCACCAGCCGGCCCTGCGCCTGATGTTCGCGGATCAGTTTCAGCTTGGCTTCCGGTGTGGCTTCG